>NZ_JBEYWQ010000006.1:0-344829 GCF_040644495.1 Microbispora sp. NPDC046973
CACCGGTAGACGGGGTCATGCATGATTCATGCACTGGCTTTTAGCACACTGTTGAGTTCTCAAGAAACGGACGCGACCACCATCACCCGAAACCCTCCGAGAAGGTCCCACGCTCCGGGGCGTTTCACCGTTTGTTTTTCTTTTGTCTTGCTGGTCTTAATTCTTCCCGACCGGCTCTTTCGTGTCAAATCCGCCCCACCGGGACTACTTGACCCGAAACCCGCCGACCGACAGGAATTCGACCACCCCGTTTCCGGGGCAACCCCTCTAACTTACCCGAACCCCCAGCCCGGCGCAAAACCACCAACCCAGAAGATCAATAAGCACGAGGAGCCACCGACAACCAGCCCGCACACACAACACAACCACCGAAGTGATCGAAGAGGAGTGCGCCGAACCGCGCCGACACCACAAGATTACCAGGGTCCGGCACCGCCATGACCCGGCTCGTGACAAACGCCTGGAGTCCCGGATGTATTCCGCCCGCCTCGCCCCAGAGGCGTCGGACCGCGACGCGCCGGCCGTGGGCCCCTTGTCCCCGGTCAGAGGTTGTCCACAGGCGGCGGCGAGGCGGCTTGGCGAGACCATGCCGTACATAGACTTTGGCGGGTGAGCGACATGCCGCCTGTAGCGAAGAAGGTTTCCCTGGAGCGCACGCACCACGGTGACACCGTGGTCGACGAGTATGCGTGGCTGCTCAAGAAGGACGACCCCGACACCATCGCGTATCTGGAGGCGGAGAACGCCTACACCCAGGAGATGACCGGCCACCTGCAGGACCTCCAGGAGCACATCTTCAAGGAGATCAAGGGCAGGACGCTGGAGACGGACCTGTCGGTGCCCACCCGCAAGGGCGCCTGGTGGTACTACTCCCGGACCGAAGAGGGCAAGCAGTACGGCATCCAGTGCCGCGTGGCCGCCGACGGCGACAGCCCGCCGCAACTGGAGCCGGGCACGTCGCTTCCGGGCGAGCAGGTGATCCTTGACGGCAACGAGCTCGCCGGGGACAGCCCCTTCTTCTCCATGGGCACGAGTGCGGTCAGCCCCGACGGCACGAAGCTCGCCTACTCGACCGACTTCTCCGGAGACGAGCGTTTCACTCTCCGGTTCAAGGACCTGGAGACGGGCGAACTGCTCCCGGACGAGATTCCGGGAGTCTTCTACGGCGGCGCCTGGTCGGCCGACGGCTCCACGTTCTTCTACACGACCGTGGACGAGGCGTGGCGTCCGTACCGGATTCACCGGCACACGCTCGGCTCGGCCGATGACGTCGTGGTCCACCAGGAGGACGACGAGCGCTTCTGGGTGGGCATCGGCCTGACTCGCAGCCAGCGCTACCTGGTGCTGACCTCGGGCAGCAAGATCACCAGTGAGGTGCGGGTCCTCGACGCGGACAGCCCCGAGGGCGAGTTCGCGGTGGTGCGGCCCCGGCAGACCGGCGTGGAGTACGCGCTGGAGCACGCGGGCGACCGCTTCCTCGTCCTGCACAACGACGGCGCCGTGAACTTCGAGCTCGCCACCGCTCCGATCGACGATCCGGGGAGCTGGACTCCGCTGATCGAGCACAGGGACGACACGCGGCTGCTCGATGTGGACGCGTTCAAGGACTTCGTCAGCGTGCACTTCCGCCGTGACGGCCTCACCGGAGTCCGGATCCTGCCGGGCGACGGCGGCGAGCCCTACGAGATCTCCTTCCCTGAGCCGCTGTACGACGTGGCGCCGACCGGCAACGCGGAGTTCGAGACCAGCCGGCTGCGTCTCAGCTACACGTCCATGGTCACCCCGCCGTCGGTGTACGACTACGACCTGCGCTCGCGCGAGCTGATCCTGCTCAAGCAGAGGGCGGTGCTCGGCGGCTACGACCCGGCCGACTACGAGCAGTTCCGCGAGTGGGCCACCGCCCCGGACGGCACCAGGATCCCGATCTCGATCGTGGTCCGGAAGGACACGAGCCGGCCCGCGCCCACCCTGCTCTACGGCTACGGCAGCTACGAGTCGTCCATCGATCCCTACTTCTCCGTGGCCCGGCTCTCGCTGCTGGACCGAGGGCTCGTGTTCGCGATCGCCCATGTGCGCGGGGGCGGCGAGATGGGCCGCCGGTGGTACGAGGACGGCAAGCTGACCAGGAAGAAGAACAGCTTTACCGACTTCGTGGCGTCCGCCCGGCATCTGAAGGCCGAGGGATGGTCCGACAAGATCATCGCCAGGGGCGGCTCGGCCGGTGGTCTGCTCGTGGGCGCGGTCGCCAACCTGGCGCCGGAGGAGTTCGCGGGGGTCGTCGCCGAGGTCCCGTTCGTGGACGCGCTGAACACGATCCTCGACCCGTCGCTGCCGCTCACGGTGACCGAGTGGGACGAGTGGGGCGACCCGCTGCACGACCCCGAGGTCTACGCGTACATGAAGTCCTACTCGCCCTACGAGAACGTCGACGGCCGGCCATACCCGCCGATCCTGGCGACCACCAGCCTCAACGACACGCGGGTGCTCTACCACGAGCCGGCCAAGTGGATCGCCCGGCTCCGCGCGACCGCGCAGGGCGGCCCGTTCCTGTTGAAGACCGAGATGGGCGCCGGACACGGCGGCCGCAGCGGCCGTTACGACGCCTGGCGTGAGGAGGCGTTCGCGCTCTCCTGGATCCTCGACCGAGTTGGAGTGACCGAGTGAGCTATGTGGCTGCCGAGGGCCGGTATGGGCCCATGCCGTACAACCGGACCGGACGGAGCGGGCTGAGGCTGCCCGCGGTGTCGCTCGGGTTGTGGCACAACTTCGGCGACGACAAGCCGATCGAGACCCAGCGGGCCATCCTCCGCCGGGCCTTCGACCGCGGAGTCACCCACTTCGACCTCGCGAACAACTACGGTCCGCCGTACGGCTCCGCTGAGATCAACTTTGGGCACCTCTACCAGCAGGACTTCGCCAGGTACCGCGACGAGCTGGTGATCTCCACCAAGGCGGGGTACGACATGTGGCCCGGCCCGTACGGCAACTGGGGATCGCGCAAGTATCTGCTCGCGAGCCTCGACCAGTCGCTGAAGCGGATGGGCCTCGACTACGTGGACATCTTCTACAGCCACCGTTTCGATCCGGAGACGCCCCTGGAGGAGACCATGGGGGCGCTCGCCCACGCGGTCCGCTCGGGCAAGGCGCTCTACGCGGGCATTTCGTCCTACTCCCCGGAGCGGACCCGGCAGGCCGCGGCGATCCTGCGGGAGATGGGCACGCCGTTGCTCATCCACCAGCCCTCCTACTCGATGCTCAACCGGTGGATCGAGAACGGGCTGCTCGACGTGCTGGAGGAGGAGGGAGCCGGCTGCATCGCGTTCTCTCCGCTGGCACAGGGCATGCTGACCGACCGCTATCTGAAGGGCATCCCGAAGGACTCGCGGGCGGCCCAGGGCAAGTCGCTCGATCCGTCGCTGCTGACCGAGGAGAGCCTGCGCCATGTCCGGCGGCTCAACGAGATCGCCGGACAGCGCGGGCAGTCGCTGGCACAGATGGCCCTGGCCTGGGCGCTTCGCGACCCGCGGGTGACGTCGGTGCTGATCGGCGCGAGCAGCGTCGAGCAACTCGACGACAGCCTCGACGCGATCAACCGGCTCGACTTCACGCAGGACGAGCTGGACGCGATCGACAAGGACGCGGTCGAGTGCGGGATCAATCTCTGGGCCGCGTCCAGCGCGGAATGAGCGTCCACAAGCCGCGGTGCGCCGGGCGGCAGGCCGGCACCGCGGCTTGTGACCCCACGTTCGTGATCCCTGGTGCCCAGGCACCGCGCCGGCCGCCGGCGGTTCACAGAGCGTTCTGACGCTGGAGGTAGGCGAAGGAGGCCCAGCCGGGTAGGACGGGGAGCCAGAACGTCATCAGCCGGAACAGCAGCACGGCCGAGGTGGCGATGGGGCCGGGCACGCCGGCGACCTGCAGGCCGAGCGACAGGGCGTACTCCACCGCGCCCAGCCCGCCGGGCGTCGGCGCGGCCGAGCCGATGGCGTTGCCGGCCAGGAACACCACGGCGACCGCCGTGAAGCTGGCCTTGCCGCCGAACGCCTGGACGCACGCCTCAAGGCAGATCACGAAGCTGAGGGTGAGCAGCAGGGTCCCGCCCACCGCCTCGAAGATCTTCTTGGGCGACTGCACCACGTCGAGCAGCCGGGGAATCACGCCCGAGAACATCGCCCGCAGGCGGGTGGTCAGCATGCGGCGCAACGGCCGTACGGCGAGCACGATCAGGATGAGCACGGCGATGGCGAGCAGCACGACGAGCAGGCCCCGTGACGGGGTGAGGGACGGTGCGGCCTGCGTTCCGGTGAGGTAGCCGAACAGCAGCAGCAGCATGATGTGCATGGCCAGGCCGATGAGCTGCGAAGCGCCGACGCTGGTCACCGCCGCGGCCGGCGGGACGCCTCGTTTCTGCAGGTAGCGGGTGTTGAGCGCGACGCCGCCGACCGCGGCGGGCGCGACCAGCTTCACGAACGACGCGGCGAGCTGGGCCAGGACCGTGCGGCCGAGCGGCAGCGGCTCGGGCACGAACCCGCGCAGCATGATCGCCGCCGCGACGTAGCTGAGGGCGCCGGCGACCAGTGCGACGCCGCTCCACGCCCAGTTCGCCGTGGTGATCACGCTGATCAGGTTGACCCGGCTCAGCTGGGAGAGCAGGAGGTAGGCGCCGAGCGTGCTGACGATGATCGTCACCAGCGTCCGGGGGCGGAACCGCTCGAGCCGCACCTCCTCGACCTCGACCTGCGGCTTGAGCGCGGTGATCTGCTCACGGATGGCGGGCAGGAGCTTCCTGTCCCGGCGGGCCGCCGTCCGGGTGTCACGGCTCAGTGCGATCCGCTGGAGCAGCGGCATCGCCCCGGCCAGCGTGTTGTCGCCCAGCACCTTCGCCGCAGACCCGACGGAGCGTTCGGCTCCCACCCGGGTGCCGAGGTAGGCGAGGAGCTGGGCGATGTCGAGCCGCAGCAGCAGGTCGCCCGCCGCGATCTCGCCGCTGCGGGCGTCCACGAGGTAGACGTTCCGGTGGGCGTCGACGTGGATGCTCTCGCCGGTGAGGTGGCGGTGCGCCAGGCGGTGCGCGTGCAGCAGCCGGACCTGCTCCCACATCCGCGTCAGCAGCTCGTCGTCGATGTCCTCGTCCTGCAGATCGCTCACGGGCCGGGTGTCCACGTGCTCGTAGGCGAGCAGCGCGGCCTCGGTGCCGACCTCGCTCGTGCCGAGCAGGCGCGGCAGCCGCACCCCGGCGGCCTGCGCGGCGTACGCCATCAGCGCCTCGCGCTCCAGCTCCGCGCGCAGTGAGCGGATGGCCCTGCGGCGGGTCTCGTTGTTGAGCAGGAAGCGCCGCCACAGCCGGTAGAGCACTCCCGCCACCTGCCGGTCGCGGTCGAGCACGGTCACGTCGATCCGCCGGTCGTCGGCGAGGCCGACCAGGTAACGGCGGCTGCCCGAGCTGTCGTCCTCCACCCGCCTGGCGCTGACCGGCGTGAAGCCGAGCTTGCGCAGCGCGGCCAGCACGGCGCTGCCGGGCGGTCTGGTGTTCGCGCTGCCGATGCCGTAGAGCGTGCCGAACCCGACGGCGAGGCCGACGACGTACGTCATGATCACGCCGAGGGCGGTGACCTTGGTGGCGGTGAAGAGCGCGAACACGTCCAGGGCGAGCGCGACCCACATGAGCGCCCGCCAGTGGGGACGCCGGCTCATCCGCACCGCCGTGGCGTACGCGATGGCGGGGGTGAGCACGGTGTTGAGCGGCTCGACGTCCCTGCCGCCGGTGAGCAGCTGCACCAGATCGGCCGGGCCCGCCTTGACCAGCCACTCGTCCAGCGCGTACGACACGAGCAGGGCGAGGATCGCGGCGATCAGCCCCTGGGTGACCCGCATGCCGTCGCGGTGGAAGACCCGCTCGACGGCGAACGCGACCGGGACGATCAGCACGGCGACGCCGCCCAGCAGCCCGGCGGCGGCCGACAGCACCTCGGGGGCGCGGCCGGTGCCCGCCTGGACGTCGGTCTCCAGGCCGTTCAGCGTGCGCTGCAGGGCCAGGGCCATCAGCACGACGGCGGCGAGGGCCAGCAGCGTGAGCAGGAACCGCAGTGCGTCGGAAGGACGGCGGATGCGCTGCGGCAACAGAGGCTCGACGACGAGGACAGCTCCTTGGCCAGGAGTGTCCAGCGTTATGTCCTGCTCCTTTATGCCTCTCACCACCAGCGATTCTGTGCGATCTTCGCACTCGGTGTCCACAATTGACGGCATGCGTATATCCCTGGCCTCGGACAGCCTCGACGGGATCGCGTCGGTGCTCGTCGCCGAGGTGGAACGGCGCGGCCATTCAGTCACACTCTATGGAGCGCTGGCCCCGGGTGACCGGGCCGATTGGGCCTGGTGCTGTTCCGCCGCGGCGAGGGACGTCGCGGAGGGCCGCGCGGACCAGGCCCTGGTCTGTTGCTGGACCGGCACCGGCGCGTCCATAGCGGCAAACAAGGTAGCGGGCGTGCGGGCGGCGCTGTGCACCGACGCCGCCACCGCCGCGGGCGCCCGCACGTGGAACGACGCCAACGTGCTCGCGCTGAGTCTCCGCCTCACCTCCCGGCAGGTTCTGACGGAGATTCTGGACGCCTGGTTCTCCGGGGCGCCCAGCACCGATCCCGAGGACGCCGCGAACATCGCGCACGTCGGCGAAATCCGGTAGAGACCGCCGGGGGAACAGCGGGGTGCGGCACGCTAACGTCGATGGCATGAGCACGTCGCTACCCGTCCTCGGCGCCTGTCCGCTCGACTGTCCCGACACCTGTTCCTGGGTCGTCACCGTGCGCGACGGCGAGGCCGTCGGGCTGCGCGGCAACCGCGACCACCCCTACACGCGCGGGGCCCTGTGCGTGAAGGTCAACCGCTACCTGGAGCAGGTGCGGTCGGCCGACCGCATCCTTTACCCGTTGAAGAGGGTGGGGCCGAAGGGCTCCGGCCGGTTCGAGCGGATCAGCCTGGACCAGGCGCTGTCGGAGATCGCCGCCAAGCTGACGTCGATCGTCGAGGAGCACGGCGGCGAGGCGATCTGGCCCTACCAGGGCACCGGGACGCTCGGCTACGTCCAGGGCGAGTCGGGCCAGGCCGGGCGGCGGTTCTGGAACGCCCTCGGCGCGTCGCGGCACGACCTCAACATCTGCGCGCGGGCCGGCAACGACGGGCTGCGGTACGTCAACGGGACACCCGGCGGCATGGACCCCGAAACATTCGCCCTGTCGCGGCTCATCCTGCTGTGGGGCACCAACACGCTGACCAGCGGCCACCACCTGTGGAAGTTCGTCCAGGACGCCCGCGCCGCCGGGGCCTACGTCGTGGCGATCGACCCCATCCGCACGCGTACGGCCGACCAGGCGGACGAGCACCTGCCGATCCGGCCGGGCACCGACGCCGCGCTCGCTCTCGGCCTGCTGCACGTCGTGCTGGAGGAGGGCGCGGAGGACCGCGCGTACATCGAGGAGCACACGACCGGCTGGGACGAGTTCGAGGCCGAGATCCGCAGGCATCCCCCGGCGCTGGTCGCGGAGATCACCGGACTGCCCGAGGACCGCATCCGCGCCCTCGGCGTACGGCTCGCGCACACCCGGCCGACCGGGATCCGGGCCACGATGGGCATCCAGCGACACGCCGGCGGCGGGGCCGCGATGCGGGTGATCGCCTGCATTCCGGGCGTCACCGGCGACTGGCGCCACCCCGGCGGCGGCGTGGCCTACTCCACCTCGGGATACGCCCCCACGGGCCCCGATCCGCGCGACGACCTGCTCCCCCACCCCGTGCGTACGCTCACGATGACCCGGCTGGCCGACGGGCTGGACGAGTCGGTCAAGTGCCTCTGGGTCTACGCGGCCAACCCGGTCGGCTCCACCTCCGACCAGAACCGGATCAGGGCGGCGCTGGCGCGCGAGGACCTGTTCACGGTGGTCATGGAGCAGTTCCCGACCGACACGGTCGACTACGCCGACTACGTGCTGCCCGCGACCATGCAGATCGAGCACCTGGACGTGCACCACGGCTACGGGCACATGTACATGGTGTGGAACGAGCCCGCGGTCGAGCCGCCGGGCGAGTGCCTGTCCACGACCGAGACCTTCCGGCGGCTCGCCCGGCTGATGGGCCTGACCGAGCCGTCCCTGTACGACAGCGACCTCGAACTGGCCGAGCAGACGCTCGCCCAGGCGGGGATCTCCGTGGAGGAGTGCCGCAAGCAGGGGTGGGCCCGGCTTCCGGTGGCCGACCCGTTCGTGCCGTTCACGGAGGGCTTCCCGACCCCGAGCGGGCGGCTGGAGTTCGCCTCGGAGAAGGCCGAGGCGGCCGGGCTGCCGCGCGTGGCGGGCTACGTGCCCTCGTTCACCGCCCGTACGGCTCCCGCCGACCGGCCGCACCCGCTCGTCATGATCACCCCGGCCGCGCACACGTTCCTGAACACGCAGTTCGCCAACAATCCGGAGCTGCGCAAGCGGTCCAAGGGCCCGCGGGTGCTGGTGAATCCCGCCGACGCCGCGGCGCGTGGGCTCGTGGACGGGCAGGCCGCCCGGGTCTTCAACGGCAACGGCGAGTTCCGGGCGTACGTGGAGGTCAGCGACCGGGTGGCGCAGGGGGTGGTGGCGGCGCCGAAGGGCCACTGGCCGAAGCTGTCGGCCGGCGCCAACCCCAACGCGCTGGTGGACGAGCGGGACGCCGACATGGGCCGGGGCCCGGTCTACCACGACAACTTCGTCGACGTGGCCCCGCTGTCAGGCGAGGAGGAGCTTGAACCCCTCGTGTGAGGCGGCGAAGCCGAGCGAGCCGTAGAAGCGGTGGGCCTCGGTGCGGGCCTTGTCGGAGGTGAGCTGCACCAGCGCGCAGCCGCGCTCCCGGGCCCGCTCGATCGCCCACCGCATCATCTCGCGGCCGATTCCGCGGTTGCGGTGCGGCACGGCGACCCTGACCGCCTCGATCAGCGCGCGCTCGCCGCCCCGCCGCGACAGCCCGGGGATGTAGGTGATCTGCATGGTCCCGACCACCTCGTCGCCCGACTCCACGACGATCAACTCGTTGCGCGGGTCGGCGTCCACCGCCTCGAAGGCGGCGTAGTAGTCCGGCTCCCCGGAAGACGGGCGGGAGGCGGTGATCGGGTCCTCGTTGATCATGGCCACGATGACGGGGACGTCCTCGCGCCGGGCCGTACGGAAGTGCAGATCCATGCCGGGGAGCCTAACCGGGTGGCGTCAGGGGCGGCTCAGGGACTTCCCCGATGCCGACGAAACGCCCGGAAAGGCACGCTGTAGTCATGAACGAACTGACCCGCATGGACGAGATGTCCTTGGCCGGCGCGGCCCTGCGCGGCGCGCCCTGGCGGGCCGCGGCGACGTCCGGTGGGGCGGTCGCGGCCACGAGCTTCCTCCTGGGCGTCATCCTGCCCGGCCCGGCCGACCTGACCTGGGCCCTGTGCGCGGGAATCACCGTGTTCGCCCTCGTCGCGGCGATCGGCGCGATCTCCAAGCCGGACGTCGGCGACCGGGTGACACGGCAGGCCCGTCTGTGGGCGCTGCGCCACCCCTGGCGCTTCTCGCTCTACCCCGGCCTCGGCGCGGCGGCCCTCATGTACCCGGTGCAGCTCGTGATCGACCGCGAGGGCCTCTTCGGCTCGGCCTGGGACGCGCTGTGCGGCGGCGTGCTCGTGCTGCTGATCACCGCCGTCCTCACGTTCTCGATGCGCGGCCGGGCCAAGAGCGTCTGATCTCAGGCCTCTCGCTCCGCCGCGCTCCGGCAGACGCAGAACTCGTTGCCCTCGGGGTCGAGGAGAGTGACCCATCCGGCGCCGTCCGGCGTCCGGTGGTCCTCGTACGGCTTGGCCCCGAGCGCGAGCAGCCGCTCCACCTCCTGGTCGCGGGTCCCGTCCCCGGCGGGCCTCATGTCGAGGTGCAGGCGGTTCTTGACCGTCTTGCCCTCCGGCACCCGGATGAAAAGCAGGTGCGGAGGGCCGTCCGGACGGTCCAGCATGACCTCGTCGTCCTCCGGTTCGGAGTCGACGAGCGGCCAGCCCAGGGCCTCGCTCCACCACTGGGCCAGCTCGTACGGCCGGGCGCAGTCGATCGTCATCGTGTGGATCTCAATCACGCGCCCAGCCAATCGCGACACCGGTAAAGGTGTCAAGCAGGTTACGTCGCCGTGCGCCGCGGCCGCAGGGACCGGACGAGGCCGGCCGCGGACACCAGAGCCCAGACCCCCTCCAGCAGCAGGAATCCCCAGTCGTCGTCCGCGTACGCGAGCCACGCGAGCACCGCGGAGCCGACGAGGTTGAGCACGAGGTAGATCTTCGAGCGGTTGTCGAGGACGTTCATCTGGGAGAGCAGGAACGCGCCGAGAATCAGGACGGCGCCGGCGATCTGCAGAACTTGGTCCATGTCCTTCCGCCCACCGTCTTCGCTGGGCCGGGTACGGCGGGCACCTCGTCCGGGAAGACCGCGGATCACGGCCTTCTCACAACAAGAACATATCGGTTGTGCGTCACCATTCCGTGCGATCTGTGGCACAGACCATGGATATCGCCGGTTACCCGCGGGTAGCATTCGTTTAGAGTTACCGACCAGTACGTTACCCCCGGGTTCGGTTCTAGGAGCGCACACAGATGGGTCACTACAAGAGCAACCTCCGCGACCTGGAGTTCAACCTCTTCGAGGTGTTCGGGCGCAGGGAGATCCTCGGCACGGGCCCGTTCGCCGAGGTGGACGAGGACACCGCGCGAAGCGTGCTGGACGAGGTCAACCGGCTCGCCACCGGTCCCATCGCCGACTCGTTCGAGGACGCCGACCGCCACCCGCCCGTCTTCGACCCCGCCACCCACAGCGTGACCATGCCGGAGAGCTTCAAGCGCTCCTACCAGGCCTGGGTGGACGCCGAGTGGTGGCGCCTGGAGCTGCAGCCGGAGCTCGGCGGCACGACCGCGCCGCGCAGCCTGGTGTGGGCCATGGCCGAGATGGTGCTCGGCGCCAACCCCGCCGTGTGGATGTTCGCCTGCGGCCCGGCCTTCGCCCGCCTGCTGTTCGACCTCGGCACTCCCGAGCAGAAGCGGTTCGCCGAGCTGGCCGTCGAGCGGCGCTGGGGCGCGACCATGGTGCTGACCGAGCCCGACGCCGGCTCCGACGTGGGCGCGGGCCGCACGAAGGCGATCCGGCAGCCCGACGGCACCTGGCACATCGAGGGCGTCAAGCGCTTCATCACCAGCGCGGAGCACGACATGGCCGAGAACATCTTCCACCTCGTGCTGGCCCGGCCCGAGGGCGCCAGGCCCGGCACCAAGGGCCTGTCGATGTTCCTCGTGCCGAAGTACCTGGTCGACCTGGAGACCGGCGAGCTGGGCGAGCGCAACGGCGTGTACGTGACTAACGTCGAGAAGAAGATGGGCCTGAAGGTCTCCACGACCTGCGAGCTCACGCTCGGCGAGAAGCACCCCGCCATCGGTTACCTGGTCGGCGACGTGCACGACGGCATCCGGCAGATGTTCATGGTGATCGAGCACGCCCGCATGATGGTGGGCGCCAAGGCCATCGCCACGCTGTCCACCGGCTACCTCAACGCGCTGGACTTCGCGAAGAACCGCGTCCAGGGCGCCGACCTCACCCGCTCGGGCGACAAGACCGCCCCGCGCGTCGCGATCACCCACCATCCCGACGTACGCCGCGAGCTCATGCTGCAGAAGTCGTACGCCGAGGCGATGCGGGCGCTGGTCATCTACACGGCGACGATCCAGGACCAGATCCAGATCGCGGAGTTCGAGGGCCGCCGCGACGAGGCCGCCGAGGCGCTCAACGACCTGCTGCTCCCGCTCGTCAAGGGCGTCGGCTCCGAGCGGTCGTACGAGCTGCTGGCCCGCTCGCTGCAGACGCTCGGCGGCTCGGGCTTCCTGCAGGACTACCCGATCGAGCAGTACATCCGCGACTCGAAGATCGACTCGCTGTACGAGGGCACGACCGCGATCCAGGGCCAGGACCTGTTCTTCCGCAAGGTCCTGAAGAATCAGGGCGCGGCGCTGGGATCGCTGCTCGGCGAGGTCAAGGCGTTCGCCGCCTCCGAGGCGGGCAACGGACGGCTGAAGGTCGAGCGCGGCCTGCTCGACGAGGCGGCCGACGAGGTCAAGGCCATGGCCGACACGATGGCCGGCTGGGCGATCGCCTCCATGGAGACGCCGCAGGAGGTCTACAAGGTCGGCCTCAACACCACCCGGTTCCTCATGGCGCTGGGCGACCTGGTGCTGGGCTGGCTGCTGCTGCGTCAGGCCGAGATCGCGCTGAACGCCCTGTCCGCCTCGGAGGAGGACAAGGCGTTCTACACGGGCAAGGTCGCGGCGGCCTCGTTCTTCGCGCAGACTGTGCTGCCCCGCCTGGCGGCCGAGCGCCGCGTGCTCGCCGCCACCGGCCAGGACCTCATGGACCTGCCGGAAGAGTCCTTCTGATCTGGTTCCGACTCGGTACGGCCGCCGCCCACGCGCTGGTGCGGCGGCCGTGTCACGTTCCGGGGCCGCACCGCTCCCCGGGCCGGTCAGGTGAACGCGGGAAGCGGTGCGGCGGTCAGGGGGCACGCGCACTCAGGCGGACGCGGGAAGCGGCCGGGCCGCGCCGTCCTCGTCGGTGTTGACGGTCTGGAGCAGTTCCTCGCGCTCGGGGGTGTTCTCCGGGCGGATGAAGCCGATGATCGTGAAGAGCACCAGCGAGGTGGCCACCGGCGCGGCCGTCGCCACGGCGGTCGAGACGTCGCTCATGCCGTAGTTGGTGAGCCAGAAGACGAACAAACCGGCCGCCCACGAGACCAGCGCGGCCGTCGGGCCTGACCTGCGGAACAGCGGCAGCATGCCGAGCAGCAGCGGGATCGAGATCGGGCCCATGAGCCCGGCCACCCACTTGATGACGACCGTGATGATGTCCTTCAGCACCGGGCTGTTGACCTGGGTGGCCACCGCCATGGACAGCGCGATGAACGCCACCGTGGTGACCCGGGCCGCGACCAGGGCGGCCCTGGTGTCCCACGCCCGCGCCGCGCGGGACAGCACCGGGATCACGTCACGGGTGAAGACCGAGGCGATCGCGTTGGCGTCGGAGGAGGCCATCGCCATCGTGTGCGAGAAGAAGCCGGCGATCACTAGGCCGAGCAGTCCGTGCGGGATGAGCTGGGTGGTCAGCAGCGCGTACGAGTCGCTCGCGTCCGGCTTGGTCGCGTGGACCAGCAGCGGCGCGGCCCACATCGGGAAGAACAGCAGCAGCGGCCAGACCGCCCACAGCACCGCCGACAGCCGCGCGCCGCGGGCCGCCTGCGCCGCGGTCGGCGCGGCCATGTAGCGCTGGGCCTGGTTCCACATGCCGCCGTTGTACTCGAACGTCTTGATGAACAGGAACGCGAGCAGGAACGTCACGGTGAACGGGCCGTTCAGCGGCTGCGCGTGCTCGGGCGGCAGCCGATCCCACATGTCGCCCACCGCGCCGATCCCGCCGAGCTTGGCGAGGACGGCGAACAGCATCACGACGCCGGCGAGGAGCTGGATGACGAACTGCCCGAAGTCGGTGAGCGCGTCGGCCCACAGGCCGCCGACCGTGCAGTAGACGGCGGTGACGACGCCGGTGATCAGGATGCCCTGGTTGAGCGACAGGCCGGTGAACGTCGACAGCAGCGTGGCGATCGCGGCCCACTTCGCGCCGACGTCCACGATCTTCAGCAGGCCGCCCGACCAGGCGAGCGCCTGCTGGGTCGGCACGTTGTACCGCTTGGCGAGGAACTCCAGCGGCGAGCTGACCCTGAGCTTCGACCGGATCCGGTTCAGCCTCGGGGCGAACAGCACCGAGCCGATCGCGATGCCGATCGCGATCGGGAAGGCCCAGGTGACGTACGAGGTGGCGCCGTAGAGGTAGGCGATGCCGGCGTACCCGGTGAACATGACGGCGCTGTAGCCGGACATGTGGTGCGATATGCCGGCCAGCCACCAGGGCATCTTGCCCCCGGCGGTGAAGAAGTCACTGATGTTGCCGATGCGCCGGTGCGAGTAGACGCCTATCGCCACCATGACGACGAAATAGGCGCCCAGAACGTACCAGTCCAATGGGTTCACGCGCGTCGTACCTCCGGGTGAACGGCGGCACCCGGACCGACAACCGCCTGGCCTCGTTACGATGCGCCCGCCCCCCGCCCGCCGTCAATGGCGGCTGCGCAGGTCACGGGCGTACGGGAGAGCGGATCGAGCCCGTGACGCAGGTCACAGCATGTTCATGTTTCTGAACCGGCTTCGCGTATCTGAATCGTTATCAGGAACGGCCTTGATCTCGCACACGGTGGGGGGTGAAAGTGTGCGGCGAAGTGAGATTCCAGCACGCGGCACACGACGGACCCGTCACCGCCTGGCACCGGTGATCGTCCGGCACGGCACGCAGAGGCTCGGAGCGGGAGAGGGAAGGTCAGACGGTCGCGACCACCGCGGCGGAGCGGCGCTCGAGGGCGCTGGACAGGACGGCGAGCACGAGCGCGGAGGCGGTGAGCAGGGCGCCCACCCAGTTGGGCGCGGTGTAGCCCAGGCCCGCCGCGATGACGAGGCCGCCGAGCCAGGAGCTCAGGGCGTTGCCGAGGTTGAAGGCGCCGATGTTGACCGCCGAGGCCAGCGTCGGCGCGCCGTGGGCCAGGTCGAGCACGCGCTTCTGCAGCGGCGGCACGGTGGCGAAGCCGAGCGCCCCGATCAGGGCGACGGTCACCGCGGCGAGGATCTTGTTGTGCGCGGTCAGCGTGAAGGCGGCGAGGACGACCGCGAGGGCGCCCAGCGAGACGTACAGCATCGGCATCAGCGCACGGTCGGCGAACCGCCCGCCGACGAGGTTGCCGGCGACCATGCCGAGGCCGAAGAGGACCAGCAGCCAGGTGACCGCCCCTTCGGGGTAGCCCGCGACCTGGACCATCATCGGCGCGATGTAGGTGATGGCCGCGAAGACGCCGCCGAACCCGAGCACGGTCATGCCCATCGCCAGCAACACTTGGACGTCGCGGAGTGCGGCCACTTCGTGACGCAGGCGTACGCCCTCCGGCCGCGGCATCTCGGGCACGAGCACGGCGATGCCGATCAGGCCGACGGCGCCGAGCCCGGCGACGATGGCGAAGGTGATGCGCCAGCCGGCGACCTGGCCGACCAGCGTGCCCAGGGGGACGCCGACGACGTTGGCCACGGTCAGGCCGGTGAACATCAGCGCGATCGCCCCGGCCCTCCGGTGCGGGGCGACCAGTTCGGCCGCGACCACGGAACCGATGCCGAAGAACGCGCCGTGCGCCAGCGAGGCGATCACCCGGCCGGCCAGCATCGCCCCGAAGCCCGGCGCGAGGGCCGAGAGCAGGTTGCCGGCGATGAACAGCCCCATCAGCAGCATCAGCACGCGCTTGCGGGACATGGTCGTCCCCAGCACGGTCATCGGCGGGGCTCCGACGACCACGCCCAGGGCGTAGCCCGTGACGAGCAGGCCGACGGTCGGGATGGAGACGCCGAGGTCGGAGGCCACCTGCGGGAGCAACCCCGTGATCACGAACTCGGTGGTCCCGATCCCGAAGGCCCCGATGGCGAGGGCTACGAGTGCGAGAGGCATGAACGTCCCCCAACGATTGCATGAGCGGTTAGCACGCGCACACAATAGTTGCATGCGCGCGATACTTGCAAGCGCGGGCTATTGCAGAGGTGGAGTATCCTCGTCTTGTCACACGCGTACGGAGGGAGAGCCGATGACGGCCGCCGATCCCGCCCTCACCGCACTCGCACAGGGCTGGTGCGCGCTCTCCCTGTTGCACGAGAAGATCGAGGCGCACATCGAACGCGCCCTGCAGAGCAAGCACGGCCTGAGCGTGCGGGAGTACTCCCTGCTGGAGATGCTCAGCCGGCAGCACGACGGCCCCGGCGGCCATCTGCAGATGAAGCAGGTCGCCGACGCCGTGGTGCTCAGCCAGAGCGCGACGACGCGCCTGGTGACCCGGCTCGAGGAGCGGGGACTGCTCACCCGCTACCTGTGCCCCACCGACCGCCGCGGGATCTACACCGACGTCAGCCCCGCGGGCCTGGCGCTGCTCGCCGAGGCCCGGCCCACGAACGACGCCGCCCTGCGGGAAGCACTCGACCAGGCGGCCCGCAATCCCAGGCTCGCCCCTCTGGTCGAAGCGGTCGAATCACTGCATGCGCAGGGGTGAACCTAGAGGACGTACTGCACGGCCGCGCGGGCGGCGAGGATCGGCGTGATGCACTCGTCGATCACCGCCCGGTGGGCCGGGTGGTCGCGATAGACGACGTAGTCCTCGGGGGAGTCGAAGTCGGCGACCACGCCGAAGGAGAAGTTGCCCTGGTTGACGCCCGCGTCCGCGCCGATCTGGTAGGAGCGCAACTCGGGGATGACGTCCGGCAGCCCGCCCAGCCGCCTGGCCACCTCGGCCCGCTGCTCCTCGGTGGCGTCCTCGGTCCACTTCAGCAGCACGACGTGGCGGAACATGCACTCCCCCTGGGATGAGACGCACGCGGCCGGGCGGCCGCGCTCTGCACGGCGCTCATCCTCTCATCATCGTTGACGGAGGCGCAGACGCGGCCCGGCTCTGCCACTGCTCCACGACCTGCCGGAAGGCCTCGCTCACGAGGGACAGGAGTTCGGCGGAGGACTCGAAGCGGGCGCCCGCCGGGGTCGCGGCCCCGAGAATCTCGGCTCCGCGCCGCGATGCGGCCACCAGGGCCTCGTTCATCCGCAGGGACGCGAGCATGGACCGGAGCCAGATCTCGTCGTCGATGACGTAGCGTTCGCGCCGCGCGCCGGGGACCCGTTCTCGCCTGAGCATTCCCTGCTGTTCGAGGAAGGCCACGGCGTGCGAGATCGAGGCGGGGCTGACGTGAAGCCGCTGGACCAGGTCGGCGGCGGTGAGAGCGCCGGAGTCGGTGACGTACAGGCAGGCCAGCACCCTGGCCTCCATCCGGGGCAGCCCCTGCCCGACGAGCAGGGCGATGAAGGACTCCGTGAAGTCCCGCACCGCTTGGGGGTCACGCCCATGGCCGCCGTCCGGGATCGGCGGCGCCGGAGGCTGCGCCTGCCTGTGCCGGCGCGCACGGTGCCGGGTGGCCTCGTGCGCCCGGTCCGCCCCGTAATCGTCGGGTCCGCCGTTGCGCATGACCTCCCGCATGACGGTCGAGGCGGGCCGTCCCAGGCGCCGGCCGATCTCCGCGTATCCGAGCCCCTCGGCCAGCCCTGCCGCGATCTGCCGACGGTCCTCGTCGGTGAGTCTGCCTCCGGGCATCGGTGCTCGTCTCCTGTCTGCCGGCATGCGCGGTGCTCGGCGCTCGCGTGCTGCACAGTATGCATTCACTCGGATCTCATTGCAATGGACGCCTGATCGCCCATTGCGTTCAGCGTCATTCTCATTGCAAAGCACACCTTTTTATCCCGGCGGAACAGGGGTGATGCGCTTGCAATGTATGTTGACCGATCAATGAACGCAATGTAGTGTCGCAGACGTTCAGCGATTCCCGAACACAACGGGTGCCGGCGGCACCCGTAGCGGGAGTCGCCGTGACGGCAGATTGATCAATAAGGAGATCGATGATGGGAAACGGCGACAGCGGCTTCTCCGCGACCGGGCTGCGCAGGTTGCGCGAGGTGCTGACGCGGTATGTCGAGTCGGGGAGGATCCCCGGGCTCGTCGCCCTGGTCGGCCGCGGCGGTCAGACACACGTCGAGGCGATCGGGACGATGCGGCATGACGGCGGCGCGCCGATGCGCCGGGACACGATCTTCCGGATGGCCTCGACGTCCAAGCCGGTCTCGGTCGCGGCGGCGATGGTCCTGCTGGACGAGTGCAGGCTGCGGCTGGACGACCAGGTGGAGCCGTGGCTGCCGGAGCTGGCCGGCCGCCGGGTGCTGAAGCGGATCGACGGCCCGTTGGACGACACCGTGCCGGCGCGGCGGCCGATCACCGTGCGGGACGTGCTGACCTCCACCTTCGGGCTCGGCATGGACATGACGTCGCTGGGCACGCCGATCATGAACGCGGTCTTCGAGCAGGGGCTCACGCCCAATCTGCCGACGCCGATGCCCGAGCCGGATGAGTGGATGCGCCGCCTCGGCACGCTTCCGCTGATGTACCAGCCCGGAGAGCGCTGGCAGTACCACATCAGCAGCGATCTACTCGGCGTGCTGGTGGCCAGGGTCACGGGCCGGTCGTTCGAGGAGTTCCTGCGCGAGCGCATCTTCGAACCGCTGGGGATGACCGACACCGGTTTCCACGTGTCCCCCGACAAGATCGACCGGCTGCCGACCCTCTACGCCCCCGACCCGCAGACCGGCGAGTTCCTCGTGTGGGACGAGGCCAAGGGAGGACGGTGGAGCGAGCCTCCGGCGTTCCAGGGCGGCGGCGGCGGGCTGACCTCCACCGCCGACGACTACCACGCCTACTTCCGGATGCTGCTCAACGGCGGAGTGCACAAGGAACGGCGGATCCTGTCCAGGCCCGCCGTCGAGCTGATGACCACCAACCGCCTCACGCCCGAGCAGAACGCCGCCCGCAACGCCATGGCGGTCGACAACGTCCACATCTCGCACGGCCAAGGCCAGCACGGCGGCTGGGGCTTCGGGATGGCGGTGCGCACCTACCGCGGCGACTACGCCTCCGTCGGCCAGTTCGGCTGGGACGGCGGAAGCGGCGCCGCGGCCTACGCCGACCCGGCCAAGCAGCTCACCGGACTCCTGCTCACCCAGGTCGGGGCGTCCACCCCCACCTCGATGCAGCTCATCCACGACTTCTGGACCACGCTCTACCAGGCGATCGACGACTGACCCCGAGCCCGTGTCCCGGCAGACCCGCCCCCAGCCCCTGGCGCACCAGGCATCGAGCACGGGGCACCGGCGGGCCCCTTTCCA
This sequence comes from Microbispora sp. NPDC046973, assembly GCF_040644495.1. Classification (NCBI taxonomy): domain Bacteria; kingdom Bacillati; phylum Actinomycetota; class Actinomycetes; order Streptosporangiales; family Streptosporangiaceae; genus Microbispora; species Microbispora sp. NPDC046973. Next base: position 18,900 of record NZ_JBEYWQ010000006.1, read on the forward strand.
CCACCCGCATGACAGACGTAAAGGACCACACGACCATGTCCATCACCCTCACCGAGCAGGACAAGATCACCCTGCGGACCGCCGCCTACGGCGCCGTCTCGCTGCTGGCCGCCGCCGGCGCCACCGGCTCGCCCCACAAGGTCGCCACCGAGGGCTCCGTCGCCCTGGCCTCCGCGACCGGCCTCGTCGGGCACGTGCTCGCCGAGAAGTCGACGGGCATGAACCTCAACGGCAAGTCCGTGGCGGAACTCGCCGACCACGTGCTGCCGGCCCTGACGGCGTCCATGAGCCTGCTCAGGAAGCAGGCTCCGGCAGAGGCCGACAACTTCCGCGGCACCGTCCTCGTCGCCGTCGAAGCAGCCGCCCGGGCGCAGAAGGGCGAGCCCGGCCCTGCCATGGCCGACATGGCCCGCAAGATCACCGAAGCCCTCGACGCCGCGTGACGGGACGTCCCGGGGTCCTCTCCGGACTCCGGGGACGCCGCGACGACCAGCCCGCCCATGCCCGCCGTCTGGTCGTCGCCCCGCGTTCCGCAGGTCCTCACAACCAGTGCCACTCGATGGAGGCTCGCCTGCGCCGGCCGGCGAGCCACTCGCCGAAGGCGGTCGCGCCCGCCGCGGCCAGCGTCTCCGGGTCGTCCCGTCCCACCCGGCGCTCCAGCACGATCCCGGTCAGAAAGCCGTCGCCGTACGCCACCGGGCCGACCAGCGTGTCGTGCGCGGCGTGGCGCAGGGGCGCGGGCAGGTCCCTGGCCCACCGCTCGCCGACGGTCACCACGGCCTCCCCGCAGCCCACCAGGCCGCCCACGCCGCGCAGCAACTCCCCGTTCACCGGCTGCGAGCCGGTCACCCACAGCGCGCGTACGCGGTCGAAGTCGCAGCGGTGGGCCGCGAGGTGGCCCGGCGCGAGCTCGGCCTCCTTGCGCCGCCGGAAACGCCGCCGCCGCGCGATCCCGGCGATGAACGCCTCGAACTGCTCGCCGGACAGCGACATCTCCGCCAGCCAGGCCAGCGTGGAGGCGCGGTCACGCAGTCCGTGGCCGGCGCGGAACTCCTCGGCGGCGGCCCGGATGTCGGCGTCGTCGAGGGGCTCGCCGTCCTCCAGCGTCTCGTTCATCAGCAGGCACTGCTCGACGATCTCGTCGTGGACGTCGCGGTCGCCGCACGGCCGCCTGGGCAGCAGCATGAGCGCCTCGGCGACGCGCAGGCGCACGCGGTCGACCGTGACCAGATATCCGGCGGCCCAGTGGGCCGAGTGCTCGGCAGGCCAGGGGACGCCGTCGTCGGGCGCGGCGGACAGGGCCACGGTGCCGCCCTCCGGATGTTCGACGAGCAGGTCGTAGTCGACCAGCGGACTGTCCGGACGCAGGCCGACGACGAGCTGGGCCCGCGCCTCCGGGTGGGCGGCCGCCCACGCCGCGGCCAGGCTCCTGGCCTCGGGCACGGCCGTGCGGCGGCGGCGCAGGCCGCGCAGCAGTTCGACGGCTTCGGCGAGGACCGCGGCGAACGCCGTCACCGATACGGCGGTCATGCCGCCAGCCAGGCGGCGATGGCGTCGCTGACCGGCAGCCCGGTGCTCTCCTCCACGGGCGCCCACGCGCCGTTCGGATCGATCTCCAGGAAGACGTGCTCGCCTTCCCCGGTCAGCGCCAGGTGCACGACCGCGTAGCTCAGCCCGAGCGAGGCGGCCAGGGCCGCGCACCGGCGCTCGACCTCCTCCGGCAGGCGGTGCACGGCGAAGTCGCCCGGGCCGTCGCCCGGCCGCTCGCCCACCCGTACGGCGAACACGCGGTCGCCCACGACGACCGCCCGCAAATCCACGGCCCGAGGCAGGCAGGGCTGCAGGATGACCGGCTCGTGCTGCAACCGGTGGCGGGAGGCGAGGTGCCGGCGGCGGACCAGCGTGCTGTGCACCCGGTGGTCCTGCCCGTCGATCCGCAGGTCCTCGGGATCGAGCAGGTTCACCAGCAGCCTGCCTCCGGCGCGCTCGTACGCCGGGACCAGCTCCGCCGGATCGTTCGTGTAGACGGTCTCCGGCACCGCGAAGCCCAGCTCGGCGGCCAGGGCCGTGTGGACGAGACGGTTGCGCGTCCGCCCGGTGACGGGGTGCGGGCACGGCAGCCAGCGGGCCCGCACGATTTCCCACACGCCGTCCAGGTGGAAACGGGACTGCCACTCGACGTGCGCCCGGTGGGTCGGGTCCGACACGTTCGCCGCGGCCACCGACCGGTTGGGGCGCAGGTTCCACACGGCGGTGACCGTGGCGAGATCGACCACCTGGGCGCCGGTGTCCAGCGTCAGCCGGCGCGAACCGCCGGCGAAGACCGCGGTCACCCGTGACCTGGCGGGGAACTCACCGCTGTCCCACCAGGTCACGGGGACGCCCAGGCGCTCGATCTTCGGGAGGACACGGCGCACGGTGGTGTCCTGCCGGTCGCTCAGTATGAGGATCACAAGCGAACGCTAGGAATTCGAGCTTGAGCCTCACTGGTTCGGATCTTGCATCCGACTTGAGCGGTCCCCGCTCAGCTCCAGGCGAGCATGCGGAGCGGGTCCTCCAGCATGGCGCCGACGTCGCGCAGGACGTACGAGCCGAGCTCGCCGTCGACCACGCGGTGGTCGAACGACAGCGCCAGCGTGGTGACCTTGCGGACCGCGAGCTGCCCGTCGACCACCCAGGGCATGTCCCTGATCTGGCCCACGGCGAGGATCGCCACCTCCCCGGGATTGAGGATCGGTGTGCCGGCGTCGACGCCGAAGACGCCCACGTTGGTGATCGTGATCGTGCCGCCGCTCAGCTCGGCGGGCTGGCACTTCCCGGCCCGCGCGCGCTCGGTGAGCTCGCCGAGCGCCCGGGCGAGCTCGGGCAGCGACATCGCGTCGGCGTCCTTGACGTTGGGCACGATCAGCCCGCGATCGGTGGCGGCGGCGATGCCGAGGTTCACGTAGTGCTTGACCACGATCTCCTCGCCGGTCCACGTGGCGTTGACCATCGGGTGCCGTTTCACCGCGGTGATCAGGGCCTTCGCCACGAGAAGCAGCGGGGAGACCTTGACCTCGGCGAACTCGGGCAGCGTGCGCAGCCGCCGTACCGCCTCCATCGTCTCGGTCACGTCGACCTGCAGCCACTCGGTCACGTGCGGGGCCGAGAACGCGCTGGCCACCATCGCCTGGGCGGTCGCCTTCCTGACCCCCTTGACCGGGATGCGCTCCTCCCGCGGCCCGGCCTCCCGTCGTGCGGCGGCCGGAACGGGGGCGGGCGCCGCCACCGCGGCCTCCACGTCCGCCCGGGTGATCGAACCCTGGGGGCCGGTGCCCGTGAGGGTCGTCAGGTCGACGCCGAGGTCCTTGGCGAGCTTGCGGACCGGCGGCTTGGCCAGGACGCGCGCCCGTGCGGGCGCCGAGGAGCCGTTGCCCTGTGTCCCGGCGACACCGGGTGCGATACCGGCTGCCGCACCGATGCCCGGTGCCGCACCGGCCGGAGCGGTCGCGACCGGGGCGGGAGCGGGCGGAACCGGCGCAACCGGCGGAGCGGACGCGGCGGACGGAGCGGACACGGCCGGCTTGCGGGGGCGGCGGCGGGTGGCGCTCGCCTTGACGCCGTACCCGACCAGCACCGGCTGGCGCTCCTCCTTCGCCGGAGCGCCGTTTCGCACATCCGGCACCATGTCGTCCGCCAGCGCCTCCCGGCGCGCGCCGACGCCGTCACCGCCCTCGCCGTCCTCGACCGAGATGATCGGGGCGCCGACGTCCACGGTCTGGCCCTCGGTGACCATCAGGGCGGAGACGGTGCCCTCGTAGGGGCACGGCAGCTCGACGACGGCCTTGGCCGTCTCGATCTCCACGATCGTCTGGTTGATCTTCACCGAGTCGCCCGGGGCGACGTGCCACTTGACGATCTCGGCCTCGGTCAGCCCCTCGCCCACGTCGGGGAGTCTGAACTCACGGAGCATGAGAAGTCCCTCCCCCTCAGTACGCGAACGATCGGTCCACGGCGTCGAGCACGCGGTCCAGGTCGGGCAGGTAGTGGTCCTCCAGCCGTGACGGCGGGTAGGGCGTGGAGAACCCGCCGACCCGCAGCACGGGCGCCTCCAGGCTGTAGAAGCAGCGCTCGGTGATGCGCGCCGCCAGCTCGGCGCCGAAGCCGGTGAACACGGGCGCCTCGTGGGCGACGACGCACCGCCCGGTCCGCGCCACGGACTCGGTCAGGACGTCCACGTCGAGGGGGTTGAGCGAGCGCAGGTCGATGACCTCGACGTCGCGCCCGTCCTCCTCCGCCGCCGCGGCGGCCTCCAGGCAGGTCTTCACCATCGGCCCGTACGCGACCAGCGTGATGTCGCGGCCCTGCCGTACGGTGCGGGCGCGGTCGAGCGGCAGGCCGGGGGCGGCGAGATCGACGTCTGCCTTGTCCCAGTAACGGCGCTTGGGCTCGAAGAAGATGATCGGGTCGTCGCAGCGGACGGCGTCCTGGATCATCGTGTACGCGTCCGCAGGGTTCGAGCAGGCGACCACCCGCAGACCCGCGGTGTGGGTGAAGTACGCCTCGGGCGACTCCGAGTGGTGCTCGACCGCCCCGATGCCCCCGCCGCACGGGATGCGCACGACGACCGGCAGCTTGAGCGTGCCGAGCGACCGCAGCGGCATCTTGGCGAGCTGGGTGATGATCTGGTCGGCGGCCGGGAACACGAACCCGTCGAACTGGATCTCGCAGATCGGCCGGTAGCCGCGCAGGGCCAGGCCGATCGCCGTCCCGATGATGCCCGACTCGGCGAGCGGCGTGTCGATCACGCGGTCCTCGCCGAAGTCCTTCTGCAGGCCGTCGGTGACGCGGAAGACGCCGCCGAGCTTGCCGACGTCCTCTCCCATCACGAGCACCTTGGGGTCGTCCTCCATCGAGCGGCGGAGGCCTTCGTTCAACGCCTTGGCGAGAGTCAGTGTGGTCATCGTTCGAACCCCGCCAGGTAGGTCAGGTACTGCTCGCGTTCCTCGTCGAGGAGTGCGTGGGCGCCGGCGTACACGTGATCAAAGATAGCCCGGGGTGGCGGGTCGGGCAGCGCCAGGCACCGGCTTCGCACGTCCTTGCCGAGCGCGTCGGCCTCGGCGTCGATCTTCTCGAAGAACTCCTGGTCGGCGAGCTGGTTCTTGAACAGGTACGCCTTGACCCGTTCGATGGGGTCCTTCAGCTTCCACGCCTCCAGCTCGTCGGCGAGGCGGTAGCGGGTGGGGTCGTCGGAGGTGGTGTGCGCGCCCATCCGGTAGGTGAACGCCTCGATCAGCGTCGGCCCCTGCCCTTCGCGCGCGTTCTGCAGCGCGCGGCGGGTCACGGCGAGGCAGGCGAACACGTCGTTGCCGTCCACGCGGATCCCGGGGAAGCCGAAGCCGGACGCCCTCTTGTAGAGCGGGATCTTCGACTGCTTCTCCAGCGGCTCGGAGATGGCCCACTGGTTGTTCTGGCAGAAGAACACGACGGGGGCGTTGAACACCGAGGCCCAGATGAAGGACTCGTTCACATCGCCCTGGGAGGTGGCGCCGTCGCCGAAGTAGACGATCGTGGCCGCCTCGGCGCCGTCGCGCTGGATGCCCATGGCGTAGCCGACCGCGTGCAGGGCCTGGGAGCCGATGACGATCGTGTAGAGGTGGAAGTTGTGCTCGGCCGGGTCCCACCCGCCGTTGCTCACGCCGCGGAAGAGGCCGAGCAGCTTGACCGGGTCGACGTCGCGGCACCAGGCCACGCCGTGCTCCCGGTAGGTGGGGAAGGCCATGTCGTCGTCGGTGAGCGCCCGGCCCGAGCCGATCTGGGCCGCCTCCTGCCCCAGCAGGGACGCCCAGATGCCGAGCTCGCCCTGCCGCTGGAGCGCGACGGCCTCCAGGTCGACGCGGCGGACGAGGACCAGGTCACGGTAGAGGGAGCGGACCTCCTCCGCGGTCAGCTCGATGTCGTAGTCGGGATGCTCGATCCGCTCCCCTTCCGGGCTGAGCAGTTGGACGAGCTCCGGGGGTGCGTCTACACCACGAGGGGCGTCGGCTGTCACGTGCCACTCCTGTGCGTCTCGGGCCCCCGCGGGTGGGGTCACCCCCGCAGGAAGGCCGGGTAGTCGGGCGTACGGCCGCTGGGGTGGGCGACCGGGCGCATATGTGGACATCGTGGCAGAAGTCACACCCCTTAGCGCAAGACCCCGCCCGCCCGTCCACACTTCTCCAGATTCCCGGACTGTGAGACGCCACACCCCGGCGCCGCGCCTCAGGATCGGTGGACCACTCGCCCGCCCAGCATCGTCAGCCACGCGTCCACCCTCGCCAGCTCGTCCACGGCGAGGCGGTCGAGGTCGTGGTCGAGGACGACCACGTCGGCCAGCTTGCCCGGTGTCAGCGAGCCGATACGGTCCTCCATCCGCAGCGCGTACGCCGCGTCGGCGGTGTGGGCGCGCAGCGCCTCGTCCAGGGTGACGGCCTGGTCGGCGCCGATGGGGTCGCCCTCCCGGGTGCGCCGCCGTACGGCGTTGGCCACGGTCTCCATCGGCCGCAGCGAGGAGACGAACGAGTCGCTGGACAGCACCGGGCGGAGCCCGGCGTCGATCTCCTCGCGCATCGGCTGGAGCCGGTGGGCACGGCGCTCCCCCAGCCGCCGTACGAAGTCCCTGCCGCTGTCGTGCAGGAAGTTCGGCTGGTTGACCGGGATCACGCCGAGCGCGGCGAAATCGCGCACCTGGCCGGGCGTCGGGTGGCCGCAGTGCTCGATGCGCGGCCGGGCGTCGTCCCCCGACACGGCCACCGCCGCCTTGATCGCGTCGAGCGTGTAGGCCATCGCGAGATCGCCCTGGGTGTGGACGCCGACCTGCCAGCCGGCCTCGGCCGCCCGGCGGACCAGGTCGGTGAGCCGCTCGGGCCGGTGATAGGTGGAGCCGGTGAACCGGCCGCCCTCGCCGTACGGCTCGCTGAACAGGGCGGTGCCGCCGAGCAGCGTGCCGTCGCAGTAGAACTTCATCGCGCCCAGGCGCAGCATGTCGTCGCCGAAGGGACCGGCCAGGCCGAGCGCGGCCAGGTCGTCCAGCATGTGCGACAGGGGCATGCAGACCGTGCGGACCGGCAGCGTGCCCGCGGCGTGCGCGGCCCGGTATACCGACAGCTCCCTGCGGGACACCTGGGGGTCGCACACCGTCGTGAGCCCCGCCGCCAGGTACCTCTCACCGGCGGCGGCGAGCCAGGACAGCAGCTGCTCCGCCGGGAGATCGGTGTGGAAGTTGGGGCCGTGGCAGCCGATGTCCACCGCGGTCGGCAGCAGCAGCTGCATCGCGGAGTCCAGCACCATGCCGGTGAGCCGGCCGCCCTCGTCGCGCAGGAAGGCGCCGCCGACCGGGTCGGGCACGTCCGCGGTGATGCCCCGCCACGCCAGCGCGGCGGAGTTGACCACGGCGTGGTGGCCGGAGACGTGGTAGACGATCACCGGGTGCTCGGTGGTCGCCTCGTCCAGGTCGCGCCGTGAGGGCCGCCCTCCGGGGAACTTCGCATCGTCCATGCCGAACGCCCTGATCCACTGCCCCGGCGGCGTGCGCTCCGCCTCCGCGGCGATCACCGACACCAGGTCGGCGGCGCTCCCCACGGCCGGATAGCGGGCGTCGACGGACACCAGGGACTCGGCCGTGGACAGCAGGTGGTTGTGCGGGTCGACGAACCCCGGCAGCACCGTGCGGCCGCCGGCGTCGATCACCTCGGCGCCCGGCCCGGCCACGGCCGACACGTCCGCCTCCCTGCCGACGGCGAGGACGCGGCCGTCGCGTACGGCCAGGGCCTCCCCTCTGGGCGCACCGGGGTCCATGGTGCGGACCTTGGCGTTGGCGATGACGATCGCGGACAAGACTCCTCCAACTACGGGATCACTGGGAGACGGGGACGCCGGAGACGACGGGGGTGTCGCGGTGGCGCGGCGCGACGGCCAGGCAGACCACGCTGAGCAGGCACATCCCGATCAGCAGCCCGATGGCGGGCGCGGGCCCCCCGCCGCCGGCCTTGACGAGGGCGGTCGCCGCCAGCGGCGAGAGCCCGCCGAAGATCGCCCCGGCCACCTGGTAGGCCAGCGACATGCCCGTGTAGCGGACGTTCGGGGGGAACATCTCCGCGAGCAGCGTGGCCATCGGCCCGTACGTCGCGGACATGGCCAGCCGCATGAGGCCCAGCATCAGGAAGATGAGAACCGTGTCGCGGGTCCCCATGACGGTGAACTGCGGCACGGCCAGCAGGGCCACGACGACCAGCCCCACGATCACCACGCGGCGCCCGCCGACCCTGTCTCCCAGCCACGAGATGGCGAGCGTGGCGACGAGTTCGACGAACGCGGCGAAGCTGAGCCCGTTGAGCACCACCTGCTCGTCGACGCCGACGTCGGCGCCGGTCGCGTACGCGAGCAGGAACGTCGTCGCGATGTAGTAGCCGCCGATGGCCACCGGGAGCGCCCCGATGCCGAGCAGCACGGGCCGCCACGACGTCCGCAGCACGGCCCTGATCGGCAGCTCCGCCGCGGCCGCGGGCGCGCTCTCGCGCCGCTGCCTGACCTGCTCGAAGACCGGCGACTCCTCGACCCGCAGCCGGATGAACATGCCGACGAGCACCAGGACCGCGGAGACGAGGAACGGCACCCGCCAGGCCCACTCGCGCAGGGCGTCGTCGCCGAGCGAGGTCATCAGGCTGAACGCCCCGGTCGCGAGCAGGGCGCCCGCGGAGTTGCCGAGCTGGGCGAACGAGCCGTAGAAGGTCTTCTTCCCCTCCGGGGCGTGCTCGACCGCCATCAGGGCGGCCCCGCCCCACTCGCCGCCCACGGCGAGACCCTGGACGAACCGCAGCAGCACCAGCAACGCGGGCGCCGCCGCTCCGACGGAGGCGTAGGTGGGCAGCAGTCCGACGGCGAAGGTGGCCACCCCCATCATCAGCAGCGTGACGACCAGAGCCGACTTGCGGCCCAGCCGGTCGCCGAAGTGGCCGAACACCACGCCGCCCAGGGGACGCGCGAAGAACCCGACGGCGTACGTCGCGAACGCCGCCATGACGCCGACCAGCGGATCGGTGGACGCCGGGAAGAAGACGTCCCCGAAGACGAGGGCGGCGGCGGTCGCGTAGACGTAGAAGTCGTACCACTCGATCGTGGTGCCGATGAAGGCCGCGAACGCGGCCCGGCGGGGAGTTCGTCGGTCCATGAGGTCCTCCGGTGGGTTGGGGGTTGGAGAGACCGTAAGACCAGGTCAGACGCGAGCACCGTGGGCGATGTGCACTATCGTCTGGGCTTTCTCGGGCGAAGTGCACAGGAGAGGTCATGACGCTCACCGTCGCCGACGTGCTGGCCATGCCGATGCTGGAGATCACCCTGCTCGCGGGCCGCGACGGGCTGGGCAACCACGTCAGATGGGCCCACGTGACCGAGCTGGCCGATCCCGTGCCCTGGCTGCGGGGCGGCGAGCTGGTCATGACGGTCGGGCTCGGGCTGCCCGCGTCCCCGCGCGGCCGCGCCGAGTACGTCGAGCGGCTGAGCCGCGCGGGCTGCGCCGCCCTGGCCTTCGCGCTGGACGAGCACCTGACCGAGATGCCTCCCGAGATCGTCGAGGCCGCGGCCCGGCTCGGGCTGCCCCTGCTGGAGGTCACCGGCAGCACTCCGTTCATCGCCGTGGCGGAGGCCGTGGCCCGCTGGCACGCCGACGAGCGGGTCCGCGGCGAGCGGCGGGCGGCGGCGGCGCAGGAGGCGATGGCCCGCGCCGCGCTGCGGCACGGCTCGCTCGGCATCCTCCGCGCGCTCGCCGAGCACACCGACTGCGAGACCCTCCTGCTCGATGCCCGGGGACGGCCCCGGGTGTCCCATCCCGAGGGAGCCCGGCCGTGGCACGCGGAGGCGGCGGAGGCGGTCGGCCGGCTCACCGGGCCCCGGAGCTCCATGGTGATCGACAAGGGGGACCGGATCCTCCAGGTGCAGAGCCTCGGCTTCACCGGGCCGCCCCGCGGCTGGCTCGCCCTGCGCGGCACGTCGACCGAGTGGCACACCAGGATCCTGGCCAACCAGGCGGCGAGCCTGCTGGCGATCGAACTGGTGGGGCTGCACCGGGCCCGCGCCCGCGCGCACGCCCAGCGGGCCGCCGTGCTGAGCGCCGTCCTCGACGGCGCCGACTTCCACAGTGCCGCCTTCCACAGCGCCGACTTCCGCGGTGCCGCCCTCGGCCGTGCCGCCGCCGATCGTGCCGCGGCCGGCGGCGGCGCGGCGGCACCGCTGTTCACGGCCGGCCGGCTCGCCGAGATCTGCCCCATGCCACCCCCGCCGTACGAGGTGATCGTGGCCGTGGCCCGCGTGGAGGGCGAGGCCCCGGCGCTGGCCGACCCCGCGCTGGACGCGCTGAGCGACGTGATGGGAGACCCGGCCGCCGAGGAGACGGTGTTCGTCTGCCCGCGCGCCGGCGGGCTGCTCCTGGTGGTGCCGCAGACCGATCCCCGGCTCGGTCCCGCCCTCGTCGAGCGGCTGGGCGCGCTCACCGGCCTGGACATCTCCGCGGGAGCGTGCGGCGCGCGGGACATCGGCGAGATCGCGCCGGCCGTGCGGCACGCGACGGCCCTCGCGGGCGGCCCGGGATACACGCACGTCGACGACCTCGAGCCGTGGGCCCTGCTGCGCGACGCCCTGGACCCCGAGGGCGTGGCCCGCTTCGCCGACGTGGTGCTCAGGCCGCTGCGGGAGCACGATCTGCGGCACGGCGGCGCCCTCGTGTCCTCCGTCCGGACCTTCCTCGACTGCGGCGCGAGCGTCGAGGCCGCGGCGAGGCGTCTCGGCGTGCACAGGAACACCATGCGGGCCCGCCTGCAGACGGCCGAGCGCGTCTGCGGGCGCGACCTCGGCAAGGCACGCGACCGTCTGGAGTTGTGGCTCGCCCTGTCCCTGGACGAGTTCGTCCCGCCGGGGCGCGGCAACTGAGCCGGGCGCCCGCGGTGGGCGCGGCCCGGCGCGGCACCCCGGCCCGTCGGGGACGAGCCGGGGAGGCGGCACTAGGCTTGACCCAAACGGACCCCCGAACGGGCGGACCTCCCCGAATCGGCGGGCCCTCATTCGAATTGGAGGAACATCGTGGCGCGCGTCATCGTCGACGTCATGCTCAAGCCGGAGATCCTCGACCCGCAGGGCCAGGCGATCGCCCGGGCGCTGCCGCGACTCGGCTTCTCCGGCGTCTCCGGGGTGCGGCAGGGTAAGCGGTTCGAGCTGGAGCTGGACGGTCCGGCCGACGAGGCCGCGCTTTCGGATGTCCGAAAGATGGCCGAAACCCTGCTGGCGAACACGGTCATCGAGGACTTCTCTATCCGCGTCGAGGAGTGAAGTGGCGCATTTCACACCACCGTTTCCGCCGCTTGTCCACCCCTAATCAGGCATCGGTCCGTCTCGAACCCACCGATACAGTGCGTCCTGAATAACGGGGACGTGATTTTGCGGTTAGCCCTGATTCATCGGGGAAGCCTACCTTGGTGACCTTCGACACCGGGGAGGGGTCCGGTGGATATTGAGTTTTCACTGGCGATGCCACGGGACGCGATCGGCATTCCGATGGTCCGCCGAGTGGTGGGAGACGCGCTGCGGTCGCTCGGGGTGACCGAGGAGTGCGTGTCCGACATACTCCTGGCCACGTCCGAGGCGTGCGCCAACGCGGTGCGGCACGGTGGTCCCGCCAACCGTTACGAGGTCATGGCCACCATCGGCAACGGCCGCTGCGAGTTGCGCGTCGCCGACGAAGGCGAGGGGCTGCACATGATCCCCCGTCAGTATCCGCCGGCGGAGACCGAGAACGGCCGGGGCATTCTGATCATGCGCGCCGTCGTCGACGATCTCTCTTTCGACATCACGCCCGGGCGCGGCACGACCGTGCGCCTGTCCAAGGAACTCGACTGGGACGAGGACGCCATCGCCCACCACCTCACGCTCGACCGTCATCTCGCCGGGGTCTGAGACCCCGGCTCCCCACCGCGCCGGGGCTCGGAGAACCCCGGCGTGACGGGTGATCGGAAGTGGGCCTCCACAGGGGGCCCGATTTGGCGGCTCCGATACCCTGAGGTGTACCGCCACAGACCGCCGTCCGGCCAGATGACGGTGGCGTGCGCCTTGGAGGGAAAAACTGTCATGAGCGCTGCCCGGGTGGGCGTCGTCACCTTCCCCGGAACACTCGACGACCAGGACGCCGCGCGAGCCGTACGGCTGGCCGGAGCGGAGGCGGTGCCCCTGTGGCACGCCGATCACGACCTCAAGGGAGTCGACGCCGTCTTCCTGCCCGGCGGGTTCTCCTACGGCGACTATCTTCGCTGCGGGGCGATCTCCCGGTTCTCCCCCCTCATGACCGAGCTGATTCCGGCCGCCCAGGCCGGGCTGCCCGTGCTCGGCACCTGCAACGGCTTCCAGATCCTCTGCGAGGCGCACCTGCTGCCGGGCGCGCTGACCCGCAACGAAGGGCTCCACTACATCTGCCGCGACCAGCGCATCCGCGTGGAGAGCACGCGTACGGCGTGGACGGCGGACTTCGCGGACGGCCAGGAGATCGTGCTGCCGATCAAGCACGGCGAGGGCCGTTACGTGGCCGACGCGGACACGCTGGCGGCGCTGGAGGGCGAGGGCCGGGTGGTCTTCCGCTACGCCGGGAGCAACCCGAACGGCTCGCTCAACGACATCGCCGGGATCACCAACGAGGCCGGGAACATCGTCGGCCTCATGCCCCACCCCGAGCACGCGGTCGAGGACCTGACCGGCGCACCGAGCGTGGACGGCCGCGGCTTCTTCACCTCCATTCTGAAGAGACTGGTGAACGCATGACCCTGGACTCCGTCACGCGGGCGCAGGAGACGCCGGACGAGCGCCAGCCGTACGCCGAGCTGGGCATGAAGGACGACGAGTACCAGCGCGTACGCGACATCCTCGGGCGCCGGCCGACGAGCTCCGAGCTGGCGATCTACTCGGTCATGTGGAGCGAGCACTGCTCCTACAAGTCGTCGAAGGTGCACCTGCGGCAGTTCGGGACCAAGGCGCCCAAGTCGGAGGCCCTGCTCGTCGGCATGGGCGAGAACGCCGGCGTGGTCGACATCGGCGACGGCTGGGCCGCCACCTTCAAGATCGAGTCGCACAACCACCCGTCGTACGTCGAGCCGCACCAGGGCGCCGCGACCGGCGTCGGCGGCATCGTGCGCGACATCATGTCGATGGGCGCCCGGCCGGTCGCGGTCATGGACTCGCTGCGCTTCGGCGGGGCCGACCAGCCGGACACGCGCCGCGTGCTGCCCGGTGTCGTCGAGGGCATCAGCCACTACGGCAACTGCCTCGGCCTGCCCAACATTGGCGGAGAGGTCGTCTTCGACCCCTGCTACATCGGTAACCCGCTGGTCAACGCCCTGTGCGTCGGCCTGCTGCGCAAGGACCAGATCAAGCTGGCCACCGCGCCCGGCCCCGGCAACAAGGTCGTGCTGTTCGGCGCCAGGACCGGCGCGGACGGCATCGGCGGCGCGTCGGTGCTGGCGTCGGCCACCTTCGAGGACGAGTCGCAGGCCAAGCGGCCCGCCGTGCAGGTCGGCGACCCGTTCATGGAGAAGCTGCTGATCGAGTGCTGCCTGGAGCTCTACCAGGCGGACGTGGTCGTCGGCATCCAGGACCTCGGCGCGGCCGGGGTGTCCTGCGCGACGACCGAGCTGGCCGCCAAGGGCACCGGCGGCATGGAGGTGAACCTCAACCTCGTCCCGCTGCGCGATCCCTCGCTGCGGCCCGAGGAGATCCTTATGAGCGAGTCGCAGGAGCGCATGATGGCGGTCGTCACGCCCGACGACATCCCGGCCTTCATGGCGATCTGCGACAAGTGGGACGTGCCGGCCACCGTGATCGGCGAGGTCACCGACACCGGCAGGCTCGTCATGACGTGGGACGGCGAGGTCATCGTCGACATCCCGCCCGGCACGGCCGCCGACGAGGGCCCGGTATACGAGCGCCCCCTCCACGAGCCCGCCGGGCAGGCGGCGCTCAACGCGGACGGCCCGGAGCGCCTGCCGAGGCCCGAGGACCTGCGGGAGACCCTGCTCACCCTGCTCGGCTCGCCCAACGTCGGGTCCAAGGAGTGGGTGACCTCCCAGTACGACCGGTACGTCCGGGGCAACACGGTCCTGGCCCAGCCCGCCGACTCCGGCATGCTGCGCATCTCCGAGGTCATGCCGGGCGCGCAGGAGACCACGCGGGGCATCGCGCTCGCCACCGACGGCAACGGCCGCTACGCGAAGCTCGATCCGTACACGGGGGCCCAGCTCGCGCTGTCGGAGGCGTACCGCAACGTGGCGGTGACCGGCGCGAAGCCGCTCGCCGTCACCAACTGCCTCAACTTCGGTTCGCCGGAGGACCCCGAGGTCATGTGGCAGTTCTCCGAGGCCGTCCGCGGCCTCGCCGACGCCTGCCGGACCCTGGGTGTGCCGGTGACCGGCGGCAACGTGTCGTTCTACAACCAGACGGGCTCGACGGCGATCAACCCGACGCCGGTGGTCGGCGTGCTCGGGGTGATCGACGACGTGGCGCAGCGCGTCAGGTCCGGCTTCACGGCCCCCGGCCTGCGGGTCCTCCTGCTGGGCGAGACCCGCGAGGAGTTCGGCGGCTCGGAGTGGGCGCACGTCGTCCACGGCCACCTGGGCGGCCTGCCCCCGCAGGCGGATCTGGAGGCCGAGCGCCGCCTGGCTGCGGTGCTGACCGAGGCGGCGGCCCGCGGGCTGCTGGAGGGCTCCCACGACCTGTCCGACGGCGGTCTCGCCGTCGCCCTGGCGGAGTCGTGCCTGGCTCAGGGCGTCGGCTGCACGGTGACCCTGCCGGGCGAGGACGCCTTCGTCGAGTTGTTCAGCGAGTCGGCCGCGCGGGCGCTGGTGTGCGTGCGGCCCGAGGCGTTCGACGCCTTCGCCGACCTGTGCGTCCGCCACGAGGTCCCCTGCTCCGGGCTCGGCCTCACCGGCGGTTCCGCGCTCGCGGTCGAGGGCGTCCTCGACGTCCCGGTCGAGGAGCTTCGCGAGGTCCACGCGTCCGCGCTCCCGCGCTTCTTCGGCTGATTCCGATCGAGGGAAGGCCCTTCCGGACCGATCGTCCGGAAGGGCCTTCCCCTGTGGCCGACGCCTACTTCCGCGGCGTCCGCCGCTCCGCTCACGCGCCGAGCAGGAATCCCGCGGCGGCGCGGTAGAGCGCGTGACGGCCGGACTCCAGATGCATGAGGTGACCTCCCTCACTGATCTTGACGTCCTGCCGCAGCGGCGACGACGTCATCGCGGCGAACAGGCCACGGGCGTCCTCGTCCGTGCACATCGAGTCCCACTCACCCCGGACGATGCAGGTCGGCGCCTCGATCAGACCCGGCTCGTAGGGCAGATCCCCCGACCACGCGGCGAGGATGTCGGCCTGTGGCCCACCGGGGGTACGCACACTCGGCGTGCTGCCCCCGCCGGAGACCGGGTCGGTCGCCAGCCATTCCGACGCCCACTGGTCGAACTGCGGGGTCAGCACGGGCGGGTGCCCGTCCGGGACGTCCCTGACGAAGCGGGAGTGCTGCTCGGCGACGGTCAGAGGAAACCAGCCACCCAGAGTGGCCGGATCCGGCAGGCCGGTCAGATCACGGCGCGCGAGCGGCGCGAACAGGACCAGCCGGTCAACCAGTCCGGGAAAGCGCCCGGCCACGAGGCCGGCGACCATGGTTCCCCATGAATGCGCCAGCAACGACACCCGCCCACCGCCGCGTACGGCCACAACGTGCCGCACCACGCGTTCGAGCTGGCGGGCCGACTCGTGTGCCCTGCCCAGCGGCGGGACCCGGGCCGGGGCGCCGTCCTGGCCCGGATACCGCTCCGAGCGGCCGAAACCGGCGAAGTCGAACGCCCAGACATCCAGGCCCGCTTCGGCGAGATCCGCCCCCCAGGACCGGCCGTCCAGCGGATAGCTCACCGACAACGCGGACGGGAACGTGGCACCGTGAACGTAGAGCACGGCCGGCAGGGACTGCGGCTCGCGGCCACGGTGCGGGTGCTGACGGCTGACGAACAGGTCCGGCTCGCCAGGGGTCGAGAGCATCGAGCTTTCGACGTCACGAGCAGGATACGCAGAGGTCGTCTCGGTCATAAGGCAACACTGCCGCGGAAACACTTCGGTCTGTGCCGAACCGTGATGTCGTAGACGGCGCGGCGCGCCTTGCACGGGACGCGACCTAGGCTTACCAGGATGAATCTTGACGAGGCGGTAGGTCTGTGGGATCCGGAGCCGGGATGGCTGAACACCGCGAGTTACGGCATACCGCCCGCGCCGGCGTTCGAGGCGCTGCAGGGCGCGCTGGATGAGTGGCGTCGCGGGGCCAACGGCTGGGACAAGTGGGACCGGTCCACCGATCGCGCACGCGCCGCCTTCGCGCGTCTGGTCGGCGTCGCGGCCGAGGACGTGGCCGTGGGCGCCTCCGCCTCGCAGGTGCTGGCTCCGGTCGCGGCCTCGCTGCCGCCCGGTTCGCGCGTCGTCGTCCCCGACATCGAGCAGACGTCGAACCTGTTCCCCTGGCTCGCGCACGATCTCGACGTGCGCACGGTGCCGCCCGCGGCCCTGCCCGGAGCGATCGACGAGCGCACGGACGCGGTCGCCTTCAGCCTGGTCCAGTCCGCGACGGGCGAGGTCGCGGCCGCAAACGAGGTCGTCGCGGCGGCGCGGACGCACGGCGCACTCGTCGTCGCCGACGCCACCCAGGCCGTCGGCTGGACACCGGTCGACGCGACGCCCTTCGACGTCCTCGCCGTCTCGGCGTACAAGTGGCTGATGTGCCCGCGCGGCACCGCCTTCTGCTACATGAGCCCGGCCGTGCGCGACCGCATCCGCCCGATCGCCGCCAACTGGTACGCCGGTGACGGCGACGCCTCGTACGGACCGCCCCTGCGGCTGGCGAAGGACGCCCGGCGATTCGACATCGCCGCCCCCTGGTTCTCCTATGTCGCGGCCGCCCCCACGCTGGAGCTGCTCCTGGAGATCGGCATCGGTCCGATCCACGACCACGACCTACGGCTCGCCAACCGGTTCCGGACCGGCCTCGGCATGCCGCCCGGCGACAGCGCCATCGTCAGCGTCACCCGCCCGGGCGCGGCCGAGCGGCTCGCGGCGGCCGGCATCCGCGCATCCGTCCGCAAGGGCGCGGCACGCCTCGCCTTCCACCTCTACACGACGGAAGCCGACGTGGACACCGCCGTCGCGGCACTGATCTGAGGTCTCCACCTCCCCGGAACCGTCCCTCACCCCCGACCGATGCGCGGCGACGCCCAACCCCCCGGCGCAATGGCCGGGAGGGCGGGCGCGGTCACCTCAGAGACCGATGACGTGGCACTTGGCCGACGCGGTCTTGGTGGGGTCGCTCTCCGAGGTGGCGGTGAGCGTGACGGTGGCCAGGCGGCTGCCGCCGTCGGCACGCTGGGCGTGGACGGCGACGTCGTCGTGCTCGCCGAAGCCGACCGCGGTGAGGGCGTTCGGCGTGATCACCGACCAGCCCTTCCCGTCGACCTTCGCCTCCAAGCGGTAGACGTCGCTGCCGAGGTACTTGCTGACGTCCTCGGGGTGCTGTCCCTGCGCGGACGCCGCCTTGCCGGTGTTGAACAGCGGGAACCGGCAGGTCGACACGCCCTTCTGGGCCGCGGGGACCCCGGCGCCCGGAAGCAGCTTCACGCCTCGCTGCTGCGGGCCCGACCCGTCCAGCGAGCGGACGGCGACCGTGTACGACAGCGTGCCGTCGCGGCCGCGGTGCGGGTCGATGACGTAGAACTGCAGGCGGTTGGCCTGGTCCACGTACTCGTACTGGCTGCCGGAGTCGGTGCCGGCGTGGAAGAGGGCGTCGGCGAGCTGCCGGTAGTCGCCGATCGTGATCGGGACCTTGGTGCCGTCGGGCAGCACGTAGTCGGTCATGCCGATGTCCTGCGGGTTGGCGTCGATCACCCACTCGAACGGCGCCCTGTCCTGGTCCTTGGTCTTGGCCAGCAGCACACCGGAGTCGGGGGTGAACGAGTCGGTCCCCATGCGGTCCACGACCTCGACCGTGTAGTTGTCGTAGCCGCCGCCGTCGCACAGCGGGTCGGTCGCGGTGTTGCACGAGCCCGTGGACTTGTCACCGGTGCCGAAGGCGATGTTCACGCCCGTCAGATCGTCCTTGCCCGGCTGGACGGCGCGGGCCGTGACGTCGGCGACGACGAGTCCCGACTGGGCGAGCGCGTCACGCGACAGGCGCAGGACGTTCTGCTCGTCCACCATGTTCAGCTTGATCTTGTTGCGCAGCATGTGCTGGGCGCCCATGGACGCGCCCGCCGTGGGCGGGATCAGCCAGCGGCTGTGCGGCCCGCCCGGCCCGTTGAAGCTGCCGCGGCTGAGCATCTCCCAGATGCCGGTGTACGCCCGGCGCATCGGCGTGCCGTACGGGTTGTTGTAGTTGTCCGCGATGCCCATGATGTGGCTGAACTCGTGGGCGAACGTCCCCATGCCGGAGCTCTCGGTCTGGACCGAGTCGATGCCGAAGCGCGCGTTCGGCCAGAACGTCGAGCCCGCGGCCCACGACGTCCAGTCCACGTAGCGCGTCTTGGACCAGTTGGGCAGGTTCGGGTCCGGCGGGCCGAAGTCGTCGGTGACGTCCTCCTTGGTGGGGAACTTCATCATGCCGAACTCCTGCCAGGTCGACGACTCGTCCTGGCCGGCGCTCAGGTAGAAGACGAAGTCGAACTGGCTCGCCACCTCCTGGCCGACGGCGTTCAGCCAGGCGGTGTTGCCGTCCGTACGCAGGTTCCTGTTGCAGTTGTCCCCCGCCGGGCAGGCGTCCCGCTGATACTCCATGCCGTACTCGTACGACTTGCCCGGCATCGTGTAGGGGCCGAACGCGGTGAGGTCGACGCCGTACCGGCCGCCGGAGTCCTCCATCCAGTACTCGTGCAGGGTGTGGCCCTTGTTGAGCTGGTTGGGGGTGTTGAGGAAGTCCTGGTAGAACTTGGCGACCTGGTCACGGGGGACGTCGTGGGCCTCGGCGCTGGGGTTGCCGAACACGGTCGAGTTCTGCGGCTGGGTGACCACGAACGGCTGGTTGGGGTAGTCGACCAGCACCAGCGCGCCCTTGAAGGTGCGCGCCGAGCCCTTCACGGCGGGGTTGGCCCAGTCGGTGCCGGGGATCTTCTTGTAGTCCGCCCACGTCATGTGGTCGGGATTCTTCCAGTTCTGCGGGTCGATCGGCGCGACGACCCGGGACGGGCGGCCGCGCAGGGCCTGCGCCTCGTCCGGCTGGTCGCGCTGCCAGGGCTGGGTCTGGGGCCAGTGGTCACGCCGCCAGGGGAGATCGGGGTCTCCGCCGGGGGCCGCGGAGGCGGGGGCCGCCGTCAGCGCGAGCGGGACGAGCGCAATCGCCGCCACTATGCCCGGGAACAGCGTTTTTGAGAGTTTCACGAATTATGACGCTATAGAGACTATTGACGCAGATCATCGGTCACTTGTAGGGAAGACCAGCGGGCCCTTCTCCTACAAATGTCGAAGCGTCCAGGTGGAGGCCGAGTGGTGGATCTGCAGCGAATCGTGGACGACCTCGCCCTTCGCCTCGAAAGACCTCTGCTGCTCGAGGACGGCCGCCAGCGCGTCGTCGCCTACAGCGAGCAGGACGGGCCGATGGACGACGTCCGCCGCCACTCGATCCTGCGCCGCCACACCACCCCCGACGTGCGCGACTTCCTGCGCTCCGCGGGCATCCACGAGGCGACCAGGCCGCTGCGCACGCCCGGCGCCCCGGAGCTGGGGCTGCTGCCGCGGGTCTGCGTCCCCGTACGGCACGACGGCCTGCCGCTGGGCTTCCTCTGGTTCATCGACGCGGCCCCGACCATGACCGAGCCGGAGATCGCGGTCGCGGCGGAGGCCGCGCCCACCCTGGCCCTGACCCTGTTCCACGAGAGCCTGGCCTCCGAGCTGGCCTCGCGCCGCGAGCTGGAGGCCGTCACCGGACTGCTGCTCCGCGAGCCCGACGCCGACAGGACCCTGATCGAGGCGGGCGCGTTCCCTCACGGCGTGCCCGTGACCGTGGCGGTCGCCAGGCCCGTCCGCGGCGGGGCCGACGAGACCCTGCCGCTGACGCTGGAGCGCGGGCTGCTGGCCCTGCGGCGGCGTCTGGCCAGGCATCATCCCCTGCATCTGGTGCGCTACGACCACGCCGTACTGCTCACCGCGGGCACCCGCGTCTTCCCCGAGGAGATGCACGCGGCCCTCGGGACGCCGGTCCTGGTCGGGATCGGCTCCCCACGCCCCTCGCTCTCCCTCGCGGCCGAGTCGTACGAGGAGGCGTTGCACGCCGCCGACGTCGCCGCGAAGGTGCCGGAGTTCGGGCGCTCGGCGGAGTGGGGCCGCCTCGGCGTCTACCGCATGCTGTCCGGGGTGCCGCACGGCAACCTCCATCCGGGGCTGGCGCGACTGCTGGACGAGGCCCAGCACCGGCCGCTGCTGGAGACCCTGGAGATCTACCTCGATCTCGCCGGCAACGCCCAGGCCGTCTCCCGCCGGCTGCGCCTGCACCGTACGTCGCTCTACTACCGCCTCCGCCGGGTCGAGGAACTGGCGGAGACCGACCTCAGGGACGGCGAGGAGCGGCTGAGCCTGCATCTCAGCCTCAAACTCGCCCGCCTCTCGGGCCGCTACCGCCCCTCCCCCCTCCCCGTCGAGACCGAAAGCCCCGGCCAGTGACGGCTCATGGGAGATCCTCGCCACTGCGTGCCCTGACGTTGCCCTCTGAGCGTTCGCTCAGACGTTCGCGGGTTTGCGGGCGATGAGGTAGGCCTGGGGGGTTCGCTCGAACTCGCGGCGTTCGGTCTTCAGCTGCGCGACCACCGGCAGTCCCGCCTCGGCCAGCATCGTCGCCGCGCGGTCCGGCGACAGGCGGTGAAAGTCGAGCGCGACCTGCCGGCCGAACACCTCCGCCGCGTGGAAGGGCTCGTCGCCGACCTGGAAGGCGAGCAGCAGATGCCCGCCCGGCGCCAGCACCCGGTGGAACTCGGCCAGCGCCGCCGGCTGCCGCTCCGGCGGGGTGTGGATGATCGAATACCAGGCGACGACGCCGCCGAGGGCCTCGTCGGCGATGTCCAGGGCCGCTATCGCCCCCTCCTCGAACCGCAGGCCCGGGTGGTCACGCCGGGCCAGCGCGATCATCGCCGGCGAAAGATCGACGCCGAAGACCTCGAGGCCGAGCGCGTGCAGGTGCGCCGTGATCCGGCCGGGCCCGCAGCCGACGTCGGCCACCGGCCCGGGGACGCCGGACGCCCGCACGATCTCGGCGTAGACGGCGAGCATCGCGCGCTCGAACGGCTCGTCGTCCAGTCGGTGCCGGAGGCGGTCGGCGTAGTCCGCTGCGACGGCGTCGTACGCCGCCCGGGCGATCTGCAGATAGGAGGGCTCGGTCATGATCGAACACCTTAGAGAACCGGCGGCGGCCCGGAACCCGACGAAGGCCCTTCCGGTAACCCCTCCGGAAGGGCCTTCGCAGTGCCGCACGCCAACGCCTCGTCGCGTACGGCAAGCATGATCGGCGCGTCGACGGAGCCCCCACGGACTCCGGCGGCACGCCCCTTACGAGATCTTGGTGCAGATGGCGTAGACGAGGCCGTTCCCCTCGCCGTCGCTCGCCAGCTCGACCCTCCAGCCGTTGCCGCTCATGTAGCTGCCCGTGACGGTCCTACTCGAACTGATCTTGTAGCCGCCGCCGGTGACCGTCTCTCCCGTCGCGCAGGAGACGGACGCGCTGCTCCCCGAGATGAACTGACTCGCCATGCGCGAGGTCAGCGTGGGGGCGCCGCCGGAGCCACCCTGGTCCTTGAGCCACTTGAGGAAGTCGGCCTCGTCCTTGGCACTGCAGGCGCCCTTGTTCCAGATCTCGCAGGCGCTCTTGCCGTCCTGGCCAGGGGCGCCGTCCTTCCCGTCCCGACCCGGAGCGCCGTCCTTACCGTCCTGGCCGGGGTCGCCCTTCTCGCCCTTTTCGCCCTGGGCACCCTGCGGGCCGGCAGGGCCGGCAGGACCCTGTGGACCGGCAGGACCCTGCGCACCGGCGGGACCCTGCGCACCGGCGGGACCGACGGGGCCGGCAGGGCCCTGCGGGCCCGTCGCGCCCACCGGGCCCTGCGGTCCGGCCTGGTTCCACGACACCTCGGCCTCGGACGGCCTGCACGTCGCGGTGGCCTCGACCAGACGCACGTCACCCGTGGTCTTGTGCGCACAGGCGTAGAGCACGACGTCACTCGCCGACGAGGCGGTGGCCGCGCCACCCAGGACAAGGACCGATCCGACAAGAGCACCAGCCGTCATCAGACCGATAGTGCGTCCGCCCGGCAACTTGATAGCCACGGAACTTCCCTTTCTGAGGCACACGAACTGCGTGGACACAGAGGTTGTACGCATAAAACACGCATCACGAAATATGCCGGTTGTCATCCGGAAGATCACGTATGCGCATCTTCGCTACCGGTGAGTCCGAGTGGTCAAGAAATGGGCCGGACGCGAGCATGGCGGAGCCCCCACGGACCCCACCACCTCGCCAGCCACGTCACATGCAGAGCACGTAGACCGTGCCGCTGGCGTTCTTGCCGGAGACCTGCCAGCCGAGCGGCTTGCTGTTCAGGAAGTACGGGCTGCTGACCCAGAACTGCCCGCTGCTGCTGCCGGAGGCGTTGTAGCCGCCGCCCGTGGCGATCCCCTTCTCGCACATGACGATCTTGGTGCCGCCGCCGCCGCTGAAGTTGAAGCTGTCGGACTTGTAGGTGGCGCCGCCCGCGCCGCCGGAGCCGGAGCCGCCCGAGTCACCCGGGTCGCCCTTGTCGCCCTTCTCACCCTTGAGCGAGGCGAGGAACTGCGCGACCGTCTTGCCGCCGTTGCCCGGCTGCGCCTTCCAGATCTCGTAGGCGCTCTTTCCGTCCTCACCGTCCTTGCCGTCTCTGCCGTTCCTGCCGTCGGCACCCTTGGGGCCCTGCGGACCGGCGGGGCCGCGCTCGCCGTCCTTGCCGTCCTTGCCCGGCCTGCCGTCCTCGCCCGGAAGGCCGCGAGGACCGGTGTCACCCTTGCCGCCGTCCTTGCCGTCCTTGCCGTCCTTGCCGTCGGCGCCCTTGAGTCCCTGCGGACCGGTGTCGCCCTTCGGGCCCTGCGGACCGGCGGGACCCCGCAGACCCTGCGGGCCACGCGGACCCTGGGCGCCGGTGTCGCCCTTCGGGCCGGTGCCGCCGATGCCCACCGGACCCTGCGGACCGGTCCTGTTCCACGACACCTTCGTCTCGGTCGCCTTGCACGCCGTCGCGGCGTTGACCAGGCGCATATACCGCGTGCTCTTGTTCACACACGCATACAAGGCGGCGTCACCCGCCGACGAAGCGGTCGCGGCGCCACCCAGAACCAGCACCGATCCAGCCAGAGCACCAGCCGTCATCAGGCCGATGGTGCGCCCGCCCGGCAACTTGATAGCCACGGGACTTTCCTTTCTCAGGCACGCGAAGTGCGCGGAAAAACAGAGGTTACGCACGTGATTCACGCGTCGGCCGATACGTGGGTTGTCATGCGGGACATCACGTATGCGCATCTCCGCTATCCGTAAGCGCGAGCCGTCAAGAACGTTCCAATGGGCTCTCGGCCTTTCGGCCCGGCGCCCGGTGAGAGGGCCCCAGGACAATCCAGACGTACGGTGCACGACAGAATCGACGGCATGGCCGAAACCCCCCTGGAGCCCGGCTCTCCCGAGCATGCGAAGGCCCTCCGGTACGCCTGGAGGGTCTGCTCCGTCACCGGGCTCGGCCTCGTCCTCATCGGGCTCAGCTCCAGCACGCTGAATGTCGCCCTTCCCGCGGTCGTGCGGCACTTCTCGGCCGGGCCGCTGGCGTCGAGCTGGATCCTGCTCGCGCATCTGCTGGTCAGCACCGCGACGCTGGTGTTCTTCGGCCGCGTCGCGGACCTGCTCGGCAGGCGGGAGGTCTACCTCGTCGGGTTCGCCATGTTCACGGGCGCGTCGCTGCTCGCCGGGATCGCGCCGGACGTCGGCGTGCTCATCGCCCTGCGGGCGCTCCAGGGGCTCGGCGCGGCCATGATCCTGGCCAACGGCACGGTGATCGTCACCGCCGCCTTCCCTCCCGACCGGCTCAGCCAGGGGATGGGCGTCTACATGGCCACGCTCTCGGTGGCCCAGCTCGCAGGGCCGACCCTCGGCGGCCTCATCGCGGACACGCTCGGCTGGCGGTGGATCTTCTGGATCAACGTCCCGGCGGGGGTGGTCGCGCTCGCCTGGGGCGCGGCCGTGCTGCGGAAGGTCCCCACCGGCCCCCGGCAGTCCGTGGACGCGCTGGGCAACCTGATCGTGTTCGCCGCGCTGTCGGCCGTTCTGATCGCCATCAGCCAGGGCGAGCCGTTGCCCGGCGTGGCCGCCGCCGCGCTCGTCCCCGCGCTGTTCGCGGTGGAGCGCAGGGCGCGCAACCCGGTGCTGAGCCTCACGCTGTTCGGCGGGCGCATGCTGCTGTGCGCCAATCTGGCGTCGTTCGCCAACGCGCTGGCGCGCTCGTCGCTGATCCTGCTCGCGGGGCTCTACTTCCAGGCCGCGCGCGGGTCCGACGCGCTGGCCGCCGGCGTGGGCGTGCTGCCGGTTCCCGTGGGCATGACCATCGCCTCTCCCCTGGCGGGCGCGCTGGGCCGCAGGGTGAGCCCGTACGCGCTGTCGGTGGGCGGGTGCGTCCTCACGGCGTCGGGGCTGCTCGTCCTCACGGTCTCGGCCGGTCCGGCCACGCCCTACTGGGTGATCGGGATCGGGCTCTTCGTGTGTGGGTGCGGCAGCGGCGCCTTCCTGACCGGCAACACGACCCAGGTCATGAGCGCGCTGCCCGAGGAGAGCCGCGGAGTGGTGAACGGCTTCCGCCTGATGGTCATGAACGTCGGCGTCGTGCTCAGCGTGGCGACGACGCTGAGCGTGCTGACCGCCTCGGTGGCGCCGGCGCTGCGCGACCAGGTCTACGCGGGGACGCTGTCCCAGGTGTCCCCGATCGCGCTGCGGCAGCTCATGACGGGGTTCCGCACCACCTATCTCGTGCTGTTCTGCGTCGCGCTGTTCGGCGTCTTCTTCGCGGCCATGGCCTCGACGCCGGACATCAGGAGATCGAGCCCGAAGGCGTAGTACGCCTCCACGTCGGGCTCCTCCTCCGTGGTCTTGGCGTATTCGACGATCCGGGGAAACTCGTCGGCGGGGAACTGTTCCAGGCGCAGCCGCCTCTGCCGGCGCCACTCGGCCGCCTCCGCGGCGCTGAACGCGCCGGGGCAGCCCGGCTCGTTGTCGACCAGTGCCATCGCGCCGTGCAGCAGGTAGGTGGAGACGGCGAAGCCCTCGCCCAGCGTGAACCCCGCCTGGGACAGCAGGTCGAGCGCGGTGTCGGTCGCCCGGGCGAAGTTGGGGAGCTCCTGCTTCTCGACCATCCCGAGCAGCCCCGGCATGTAGCGGTGCCGCCGCATCACCCCGACCAGCGCCTCGACCATCGCCCGCAGCCGCAGGTTCCACGGCGCGTGCGCGTCGAACTCAGGGGTGACCTCGGTGAGCAGGTGGTCGGCCAGGCAGACGAGCAACTGGTCCTTGTTCTTGACGTGCCAGTAGAGCGCCATCGGGGTGACCCCGAGCTCCTGGGCGAGCCGTCGCACGGTGACCGACTCAAGGCTCTCGGCGTCGGCCAGCTCGACGGCCTTCTCGACCAGACTCCGGCGGCTCAGCCGCTCCGCGTTCGCCATGGCCCGCAGCCTCCCTACCTCCTCGGCACTTGACAACTATACGCCGTACAAGGTCTCCTATGCACCGTACATGTACGCCGTACATGTACCTCGTACAAGAGGAGGACACATGTCCGGACGGTGGTGGGCGCTCGTCGCGGTGGCGCTCGCGACATTCATGACCTATTTGGACAACAACGTGGTCAACGTGGCGCTGCCGACGATCCAGCGGGACCTGGCGCTGACGATCTCCGGTCTGGAGTGGATCGTGAGCGCGTACATCCTGGTGTTCGCGGGCCTGCTGCTCGCCGGCGGACGCCTCGCGGACGTCTTCGGCCCGCGCACGGCCTTCTTCGGCGGCCTGGCGGTCTTCACGCTCGCGTCGGTGGCGGCGGGTCTCGCCGGGAGCCAGGAGACGCTGATCGCGGCGCGTGCGGTGCAGGGGCTCGGCGCGGCGCTGGTGACACCGTCGGCGCTGGCCCTGCTGCCGCGGATCTTCCCCGATCCGCGCGAGCGGGCGACGGCCGTCGGCATCTGGAGCGCGGTCGGCGCCCTGGCCCTCGCGATCGGCCCGCTCGCGGGCGGGTTCCTCAGCGAGAACGCCGACTGGGGCTGGATCTTCCTGATCAACCTGCCGATCGGCGTGGTCGCGGCCGTGATCGGCCTGCGTTCGATCAGGGTCGAGCGGGCCGCCTCCGTGCGGGTGTCCCTCGACCTGCCGGGTCTGGCCACCTCCGCCGTGGCGCTGTTCGCCCTCACCTACGCGCTCATCGAGGGCGAGTCGCGTGGGTGGACCTCGGCGCCGATCCTCGGAGCGTTCGCGGTCTTCGCGGTGGCCGCCGTCGCGTTCCTGGTCGTCGAGTCCCGTACGGCGCAGCCGATGATCGACCTCACGCTGTTCCGCGAGCGGGTCTTCAGCGGCGGCCTGCTGTCGATGGGCCTGTGGTCGTTCGGCGTCTTCGGCATCTACTTCTTCACCGCGCTCTACCTCCAGAGCGCGCTCGGGTTCTCCCCGACGGCGGCGGGCGCGGGCTTCGTGCCCATGGCGCTGCTCATGGCGGTGATCGCGAGCGTCTCACCCCGGATCGCCGAGCGTTTCGGCAGCGCGGGCACGGTCGCCGTCGGCCTCGGCCTGATGGCGGTGGCCGTCGGCGGGCTGTCGAGCGCGGGCGAGGGCTCCCACTACGGCGACCTCCTCCCCTGGTTCCTGCTGTACGGCGCGGGCGCCGGCCTGCTCGTCCCGCTGACCAACGTGGTGCTGAACGCGATGCCCGCAGCGAGGGCCGGCGTGGCCTCGGGCGTGCTCAACGTCTCCCGCGAGGTCTTCGGCCTGCTCGGCATCACGATCCTGGGCGCGATCCTCAGCGCCAGGCAGAGCGCGGTCGGCGGCGCTCCGCTGCACGCCTTCCTGGAGGCGTACCGGTTCACGCTGGTGATCGCGGCCGCGATCGTGCTGGTCGGCGTTCCGGTCAGCCTCTACTCCCTGCGCCGCACCCGGGCCGCCGTCGCCTCCGCCGAACCCGGCGAAGTCGTCGTGGCCGAGCCGGTCGCCTGACCCCCGGGGTTCGTTCAGGGCAGCAGGGTCCCCACCCGCTTGACGGTGCGGATGACCGGCGCGGTCTCCACCTCGCGCACTCCGTCCAGCGTCGCCACCCGCTCCGTCAGGTAGCGGTAGAGGGCCCCGGTGTCCCGGCAGGTGACCCCTGCCATGAGGTTGGTCGGGCCGGTGGTGGCGGCCACCACGTCGGCCTCGGCGTGCCCGGCCATGGCCGCGCCGACCGCGGTCAGCGCCCGAGGCTCGACCTTCATCCACAACCACGCCTCCGCGTGGTAGCCGAGCGCCCGGGCGGGGATCTCGACGTCGAAGCGCAGCGCGCCGGCGGCGCGCAGCTGCTCCAGCCGGCGGCGGGCCGTGGTCTGCGAGCACCCGGCCGCCGCCGCCAGCTCGCCGAAGCTCGCCCGGCCGTCCCGGGCGAGCACCCGCAGCAGGGCGCGGTCCTCGCCGCCGAGGGCGATCTCGTGCTCGTCCGGGTGATCCGGGCGCAGGCGTGCGGCCTGCTCGTCCGAGAGGACGGCTGCCCGGCTGCGCCATCCGGCGAACATGTGCAGCGTGGCGTGTGCCGACATGGACACGACGCGCGGGGTCCTGGGGAGCTTCTTCAGCAGCAGGTCGTCTCCATCCCCGCCGGCCTGGACCCCGCAGGCGATCTCGGTGCCGCCGGACAGCAGGCGCACCCAGACGGTGTCCTCGCGCCGGGCCAGCGCCTCGGCCACCGGCCCGGCGGCGTCCGGCGTGCACACCAGGCGAACCGCCCAGGAGGTCTGCCCGAACCGAGTGCCGTCGAGCATGCCGACCACCCGCAGGAACCCCTGAGATCGCAGCCCGCGATAGCGGCGCGCGATGGTGTGCTCGGAGGCGCCGACGACCTCGGCGATCCGGCGGAAGGAAGCCCGGCCGTCGATCTGGAGCGCGTGCACGAGAGCACGATCGACGCCGTCCAGCACGATACTTTTCGCCATATTTCATCGTCTCATGCGGCTTTCCGCCGCGCCGATGCCTCCGGCCCGCCCGTCCCGCCGGTCGGCGGCGATCGTGGGCGCATGAGCACTTACCTGGTTTTCGGCGGCACGGGAAACGTCGGCCGGCGAGTCGTGGAGCGGCTCGCCCGGGCGGGCGCCGCCGTACGGGCGACCAGCCGCCGCCCGCGGGCCGCCGGCCTCCCCACCGGCGTCGAGGTCGTCACTCCGGACCTCGACGCGCCCGGCGCTCTGGACGGCGTCGAGGCGGCGTTCCTGATGTGGCCGTTCCACTCGGCCGAACCCGCCCGGCCTCTCGTCGACGCGGTGAAGCGCCAGGCGCGCAGGGTCGTCTTCATGACGGGCGGCGGCGCACGCCCCGGGGTGGCGCCCGAGCTGCAGCCCACCGCGGTCGCCCGCTGGCACGCCGCCGTGGAACACCTGATCGAGCAGTCCGGCATGGAGTGGACGATCCTCAGCCCCAGCACCTTCATGGCCAACACCCTGTGGTGGCGCGAACAGATCAAGGCCGGCGACGTCGTGCGAGGCGCCTACGGATCAGTCAAGACGGTGCCGATCCACGAGGACGACATCGCGGCGGTGGCCGTACACGCACTCACGGAGGACGGGCACGCCGGGCGCCGGTACGCGCTCACCGGGCCCGAAGTCCTCAGCCAGGAAGAGCAGGTGCGGATCATCGGCGAGGCGATCGGGCGGCCGCTGCGCTGGCACGAGCTGACGCGGGAGGAGGAACGCGCCCGGCTGCTGGCCGATCCCGGCTTCCCGGACGGCTTCGTCGACGAGCTGCTCGACGGATACGCCACGCTGAGCGCCGCCCCGTCCCCCGCCGTCACCACTGCCGTGCCCGACATCACCGGTGCACCGGCCACGCCGCTGTCGGCGTGGGCCGCCGAGCACGCGGCAGGCTTCGGCGGTGAGCCGCGATGAAAGTGATCGTCATCGGCGCCGGTCTCGGCGGCCTGGCCCTGGCCAACGGACTGCGCGGGACCGGCGTCGACGTGGCCGTCTACGAGCGCGACGCCTCGCCCGTGACCCGTGGGCAGGGATACCGTCTTCATCTCGGCGACGTGGGCATCGACGCGCTGGCGTCCGTGCTCGCGCCGGAACGCTCGGCCGCGTTCCTGGCCGCCGCCCACACGCCCACGCCGCGGTTCGTCCGTCTCGACCCGGCCCTGCGGGTGCTGGAAGAGCGCGATTTCGGCGGCAGGCACCTGTCGGTCGACCGGCAGGAGTTGCGTGACGCACTGCTCGCCGACGTGAAGGGGCTGGTCACCTATGGCAGGCGCCTCACCGCCTTCCAGGCGGAGGGCGAGCAGGTGATCGCGCGCTTCGACGACGGCACCACCGCCACCGGCGAGGTGCTGGTGGGCGCCGACGGCGCCGGCTCCGCCGTCCGCCGGCAGTATCTGCCGCATGCCCGCGTCGTCGGCACCGGCCTCACCCAGCTCTACGGCAAGATCCCACGAGAGCCGGCCGAGGACCTGGACCACGTGTTCAGCGCGGTCACCGGGCCCTGCCACCGTGTGGTGGGCATCGCCCACACCCGCGACTACGCCACCCTCTCCTTCAGCGCCCGCACGAAGGACCTGCCGCCCGAGCCGCACCTGCTCAGATCCCTCGTCATGGAGATGACGTCCGGCTGGCACCCCCGCATCCGGCGGATGCTCGCCGACTGGCGGGAGATCTTCCCGCTGGCGCTGCGCACCAGCGTGCCGATCGCCCCCTGGGACACCACGCGCGTCACGCTGCTCGGCGACGCGGCCCACACGATGAGCCCGGCGGGGGGAGCCGGGGCCAACCTCGCCCTCCGGGATGCCGCGAGCCTCGCCGCCGCTCTCGCCGGTGGCCGTCCCCTGATCCCGGAACTGCGTTCGTACGAGCGCGAGATGCTCCGCTCCGGCTTCGCCGCGGTCCGCGCCTGCGCCGCCGACGGCGCTCGGATCCTCGGCCAGGACCCGCTCCCGGCCGGTGACGAGGCCGAGCCGGTCGCCTGAGTCCCCGTACGGCTCCGCACCCCCGCGGAGCCGTACGGAGGTCCTATTCCTTGATCACGTTGTCGCGCGAACCGCTGTCGTAGACCGGGTTCCAGTCGAGGTGCTCCTCGGTGACGAGGAGGCGGATCAGTTTCGGCTTCCGGGTGGACTCCTCCGCCTCCCAGACGGTCCAGTCCTTCCCGACGGGGATGTCCTGTCTGCGTGGATCGATGCCGAACCCACCCACGTTCCGGGGGTTGGGCTCGATGATCGCAAAGGTGACCTTCAGGCCGCGCTTCTCGATCTCCGGCACGACCTCGCCCACCGTCTTCCCGTCCACCCGGTATCCGGCGAGCGAGCGGCCCTTCATCGTCGCCAGGCGGTAAGCGAGGATCTCCGGCACACTCGTCCTCTTGGGGGTGTCGTCGGGCACGAGCACGCACGGCTTCACCGGATCCTCCATGAGGATGGTGCTCGTGCTGCTTCCCCCGCCGGGCAGGGCCGTGATGGTCCAGACGAAGGTCTGACCTGGCTTGAACAGCCTGGTGTCGATCCGCATCTGCCAGCCTTCCTTGGCCCCCGGAAGATTCGTGGGCGGGTCGTAGATGCCCTGGGGGATGTCCTTCACATAGGCGGCGCGCGGCTCCCGGCACTTCTTCCCGGCGGGCACGTGGTCGACGACGGCGGGGACGCCCAGGTCACGCAGTTGCTTCGTCAGCCCCGCGATGTCGCGGAAGTCGCGGACCTTGACCCACACGACTCCGTCGGCGTCCTTGGTCACGGCGTAGGAAGGCGTGGTGAGGGCTCCTTCGACGAGCAGGCTCGGGCCGACGACGATGCCTGCGGCGGCCACTGCGGCGGCCGCCAGGCCCAGAGCCAGCCGCTTCGGGCCACGCCGCCTGGAGCGGGCCCGCACGGCGTCCGCGCCGCCCCGAGGCTCGGCCGTGACGGCGGCCAGCAACGCCCGCGCCCCCGCGCCGGACGGGTGGCCGCCGGGCGTACCGGGCTCGAGCCGGGCCAGCGGCCGGATCACCTCTTCGATGTCCTTCACAGCGACCTCCCCGCCGGTGCCAGCCGGCACTGTGACGTGAGATGGACGCCCGCCTCGGCGAGCGCGCGGGCAAAGCGCCTTCGGGCGCGGTAGAGCCGGATGCGTACGGCGTTGCGTGACAGGCCGAGCGCCGTGGCGATCTCCTCGCGGCCCAGCCCCTCCCAGGCGACCAGCGACAACAGCTCTCGGTCGTCGTCGGACAGGCGCCGGAACGCCTCGCCGATCGCGGACAGCTCGACCTCGCTCTCTGGGGAGTCCGCGTACAGGTCGGCCAGCTCGGCGTCCAACTCGGTGATACGCGCCCGGCGGCGGACCTCTCCCCGCCGGTGGTTGGCCACCACGTTGCGGGCCACGCCGTACAGCCACAGGACGGCCTCGTCTCCCTCGGGTAAGTCGTCCAGGCGGCGCCAGGCGACGGTGTAGACCTCGGCCACCACATCGGCCGCGTCCTGCGGCGAGTCGCACCGGCGCGCGGCGTACGCCGTGAGCCGGCCGTACGTCTCCCGGTAGACGGCCTCGAACCGGGCCGACGGTTCGTCATCCACGGGCGGTCCCCATGATCGTTCCTCTGATCGGGTGCTGCTACGGACACCCCTCTCATGTACGGAGACCGCCCATCATTTCCCGCGCGATCGAGAGGGGGCCGGAATCCGGGACAATGGGCCGGTGCCGGCACGCAGACTCGACCCAGGGAAGATCAGAGAGGCGCTCGACGCCCAGCTCGCCGATCTCGGACGGCCGCCGTTCGACGGTCCCGAGAGCATGGCGGGCAACGCGTGTGTGCTGGCCGTGCTCGACGCCTACGAGGCCGGGCTCACGCCGCTGAGGGCCGCCGCCCGCGCCGCCGTACGGCACCTGCTGGAGGAGCTGGCCGCGCGGGCGCCGGGACGGTCGGTGGAGGTGCGGGTCCCCCCGCACGCCGCGGTCCAGTGCGTTGAGGGGCCCCGGCACACGCGGGGCACCCCGCCCAACGTCATCGAGACCGACCCCCGCACGTGGCTCGAAATGGCGACCGGCCGGCTGTCGTGGGCCGATGCCACCGCTGCCGGGAAGATCGCGGCCAGCGGCGCCAGGGCCGACCTGTCCGCGCTGCTCCCCCTCTGGTGACCCCCGCCCGGGTCACTGGAGCCCGGCGAGCTTGTTCTGCACGCAGCGCTGCGCGTCCTCCTGCGTGGGGTAGAGCCGGCGGTCGAAGCACTCGCCGACATGTCTGGTCGTGAACCAGTTGTAGAGCGCCACGCTGATGATCAGGGCGAGCAGCAGGGTCAGCGCGCTCAGCACCACCCCTCCGATCGCCCTGCCCCGGTTGGAGTTCCTGGCTATCGCCACGATGCCGAGGACGAGCCCGACGACCGCCACGAGCGTGCCGACGCCGCAGAGCAGCAGCAGGACGATCGAGCAGATTCCGAGCACCAAAGCGGCCGTCCCGAGCCCGCCCCCCGGCTGGGGGCCCCAGGGGCCGCCGGGAGGTCCGCCGGGTGCCGGGGGCGGCGGCAGCGGCCCCCCGTACGGCGGTGTCGTCACGATCATCCCTCCCGTACCGATTTCTGGGCCAAATCCGATTCTTTGGGCCTGCCCGAAAGCTCAGGCTGCCCCGAATTCCGCGTGTGAGCAGGGGCGACACGGCAAAGGGAGGGTGATGCTTCCGGCGCCTCACGGGCATGCCCAGGTTTGAGCAGGGCCAACGCCCAAATAGACTCAAGTACGTGTTGAAGGGCGACGGCCGGCTGGGCCATGACCTCGACCCCCAGGACCGCGCTCCGAAGGACGCCTGTGGCGTCTTCGGCGTATGGGCGCCCGGGGAGGACGTCTCCAAACTCACCTACTACGGCCTCTACGCACTGCAGCACCGCGGGCAGGAGTCCGCGGGCATCGCGGTCAGCGAGGGCAGCCGCATCCTCGTCTACAAGGACATGGGCCTGGTGGCCCAGGTCTTCGACGAGTCGATCCTCGGCACCCTGCGGGGGCACCTGTCCATCGGGCACTGCCGTTACTCCACCACGGGATCGAGCGTCTGGGAGAACGCGCAGCCGACGCTGAACTCCAGCGACGGCAAGGGGCTGGCGCTCGCCCACAACGGCAACCTGATCAACACCGCCTACCTCGCCGAACGGCTCGCGCCGGGCTCCACCCGGGCGACGACCGACACCGAGGTGCTCACCGCTCTCCTGGCGCAGGACTCCACGCGTCCGGTCGAGGACGTGGCGGCCGAGCTGCTCCCAGAGGTCAAGGGCGCCTACTCGCTCGTCTGGATGAACGAGACGACGCTGTTCGCCGCCCGCGACCCGCAGGGCATCCGCCCGCTCGTGCTGGGCCGGCTGGAGCGCGGCTGGGTGGTCGCGTCCGAAACCGCCGCCCTCGACATCGTCGGCGCGTCGTTCATCCGGGAGATCGAGCCCGGCGAGCTGCTGACCATCGACGAGCGCGGGGTCCGCTCGCGCCGCTTCGCGCCGGCCGAGCCCAAGGGCTGCCTGTTCGAGTACGTCTACCTCGCCCGCCCCGACACCACGATCGCCGGGCGCGGCGTGCAGTCCACCCGAGTCGAGGTCGGCCGCGTGCTGGCCCGCGAGCACCCGGTGGACGCCGACCTCGTGATCCCCACGCCCGAGTCCGGCACCCCCGCCGCCATCGGTTACGCCGAGCAGAGCGGCATCCCGTACGGCCAGGGCCTGGTGAAGAACTCCTACGTCGGCCGGACCTTCATCCAGCCGTCGCAGACCATCCGCCAGCTCGGCATCCGCCTCAAGCTCAACCCGCTGCGCGAGGTCATCGAGGGCAAGCGCCTGGTGGTCGTGGACGACTCGATCGTCCGCGGCAACACCCAGCGGGCCATCGTGAAGATGCTGCGCGAGGCCGGGGCCACCGAGGTCCACGTGCGGATCTCCTCCCCTCCGGTCGCCTGGCCGTGCTTCTACGGCATCGACTTCGCCACCCGCGCCGAGCTGATCGCCGGGTCGCTGTCGGTCGAGGAGATCCGCTCCTCGCTCGGCGCCGACTCCCTCGGGTACATCTCCCTGGAGGGGCTCACCCGGGCGACGACGCTGCCGGCCGAACGGCTCTGCCGCGCGTGCTTCACCGGTGAGTACCCCATTCCGATCGAGGACGACAGGGTGGGCAAGTTCGTGCTGGAGGCCCAGCGATGACCAGCTACGCCGCTGCCGGCGTCGACATCGAGGCCGGCGATCGCGCGGTCGAGCTGATGAAGTCGCGGGTGGCCCGCTCCCGGCGCCCCGAGGTCGTGGACGACGCCAGCGGCTTCGCCGGGCTGTTCGACGCCTCGGCGTTCCTGCGCTACCGCAGGCCGCTGCTGGCCACGTCCACCGACGGCGTGGGCACCAAGGTCATGCTGGCCCAGCAGCTCGGCAAGCACGACACGATCGGCATCGACCTGGTCGGCATGGTCGTGGACGACCTCGTGGTCTGCGGGGCCGAGCCGCTGTTCATGACCGACTACATCGCGTGCGGCAAGGTCGTGCCCGAGCGGATCGCCGACATCGTGGGCGGCGTGGCCGAGGGGTGCCGGCTCGCGGGCTGCGCGCTGGTCGGCGGGGAGACCGCCGAACACCCCGGGGCGATGGGCCCCGACGAGTACGACCTCGCGGGCGCCGGCACCGGCGTCGTCGAGGCGGACGAGATGCTCGGCCCCGACCGGGTCGTGCCGGGGGACGTGGTGCTCGGGCTTGCCTCCAGCGGCGTCCACTCCAACGGCTACTCGCTGGTCAGGCACGTGATCAAGACCGCCGGGCTGCGCCTGGAGCAGGAGCTGCCCGAGCTGGGACGCACGCTCGGCGAGGAACTGCTGGAGCCCACCCGCATCTATTCGCTCGACTGCCTGGCGCTCATCCGGGAGACCGAGGTGCACGCCTTGGCCCACATCACCGGCGGCGGGCTGGCGGCCAACCTGGCCAGGTCGCTGCCCGGCACGGTGGACGCCCTGCTCGACCGGAACTCCTGGACCCCGCCCGCGATCTTCGAGGTGCTGGCCGGGCGCGGCGGCGTGCCCCAGGAGGAGATGGACAAGACGTTCAACCTCGGCGTGGGCATGTGCGCGATCGTCCCGGCGGCGGAGGCCGACAAGGCACTCGCTCTGCTGACCGGTCGCGGTCTGCCCGCCTGGGTGCTGGGCGAGGTCGTCGAGGGCGAGGGACGAGCCCGTTTCCGTCAGTGAGGTCCGGGCGGCCCGGCCCGAGCCGGGGCTGATCGAACGGCGGCCGGCCGGGGAAGCACGAGCAACGGCTGATCAAGCGGCGGTCCGCCGTCGTAGCAGCGGCAGCCGGGCGGTCGCGTCATGGTGGTCCGCCCGTCCCTGCGGCCGACGGGTGTGCGCACCCATGTGTGATCCGTCACATTCGGGAGACGCGGCGACGGCGGACCCTCCCGGGTTCGCCTCCGCGAGCACCCGGGCACCACGCCGTGACGGCGGCCACGACGGTGCCGGCCTGATCGGCTCGACGATGAGAAAACAGGCCGAGACGAGGAAACAGGCCGAGTTGAGGAAGCACGCCGATGACGCCGACCGACTGTGATCGTGTCCGGCCACACATGCGGCCGGCCGCAAACGTGCACGGTCGGCCGACTCCCGCTTCGCACCCGTCTCCGTGCCGGAGGCAAGGGCCCACGGGAGAGCGGCTCGCGGACATTGAGAGAACCCGGCGGGAACGTCCCCGCCGGGTCACTCACCTGGCGATCAGAACCGGGTCAACGCCGCCCACGGCGATCGTCGTCGCCGTCGTCGTCGTCGACGGCCGCGTAATCGGCGTAGCGATCAGCCAACTCGTCGTAAGGGTCATGCTCGTCACTGTGGCCGGAATCGTCGGCGTCCACGACTCCGAGCTCCGCGCGCAGGCGCTCAAGATCCGTACCGCCGCTGTTGTACTTCAGCTGACGGGCGACCTTGACCTGCTTGGCCTTGGCTCGGCCGCGCCCCATTGGCTCGACCCCCTCATGCGGGGCCGTGCCCGACCCCTCGTCACTAACGCACCGCGCACCGACGCCACCTGACTTCAGGCGTCAGTCTCTCGTTCGCCTATTACCGTACCTGGTTTGTGCGCCGCTCGGTACGTCGTACGAGCGGCGGCGGTCAGCGCCGGAGCCAAATACCCCTTAGCCGACCGATTTCTGACATTCTCCGCTCTGCCAGCCTATCCGCTGCGACGGCGGGAGGGACGCCTTCCTCCTCGGCCGAGCGGAAGATCTTCAAGGTCGTGTCGAAGATCTTCGCCGCCCGGGCGCGGGCCCGGTCCATGTCGAAGCCCTCGATCTCGTCGGCCACCTGGATGACCCCGCCGGAGTTCACGACGTAGTCCGGGGCGTACAGGATGCCCCGCTCGGCGAGCTGCTTCTCGACG
This sequence comes from Microbispora sp. NPDC046973, assembly GCF_040644495.1. Classification (NCBI taxonomy): domain Bacteria; kingdom Bacillati; phylum Actinomycetota; class Actinomycetes; order Streptosporangiales; family Streptosporangiaceae; genus Microbispora; species Microbispora sp. NPDC046973. The sequence goes on from NZ_JBEYWQ010000006.1 coordinate 55,565, forward strand.
CCGGGGTGGGCGAGCTGGTTGTTGGCCCCACCGCAGACGATCTTCGCCTTGAGCCGGGGGACGGTCTCGTCGTCCAGCGCGCCGCCGAGGGCGCAGGGCGCGTACACGTCGATGTCGGAGGCCGCGAGCGTGGCGGCGTCGGGCACGATCTCGACGGCGGGGTGGCGCTGCCGCACCCGTTCGACGGCCTGCTCGTCGACGTCGCAGATCACGACCTCGGCCCCATCCTCGATCAGGTGGTCGACGAGGCGGTGCCCGACCTTGCCGACGCCCTCGACCCCGACCCGCCTGCCGCTCAGGGAGGAGGCGCCGTACACGTGGTCGGCGGCGGCCCGCATGCCCTGGAACACGCCGAACGCGGTGAGGATGGAGGAGTCTCCCGCGCCGCCGTGCGCCTGGGTGCGGCCGGTGACATAGGAGCACTCGCGCGCCACGACGTCCATGTCCTCGCTGTAGGTGCCCACGTCGCAGGCCGTGTAGTAGCGCCCGCCGAGCGACTGGACGAACCTGCCGTAGGCCCGCAGCAGGGCCTCGCTCTTGTCGATCGAGGGGTCGCCGATGATGACGGCCTTGGCGCCGCCGTGGTCGAGGCCGGCCAGCGCGTTCTTGTACGCCATGGCCCGGGAGAGGTTGAGCACGTCGGCGAGTGCGGCCTGCTCGCTCTGGTAGGGATAGAACCGGGTGCCGCCGAGCCCCGGTCCGAGGGCGGTGCTGTAGATCGCGATGATGGCGTACAGGCCGCTGCGCTCGTCTGAGCAGAAGACGACCTGTTCGTGTCGCACCGGCTGGGCGGGGTTCGTGTCGCCGCCGGAGCTGGAATCCTTGTGGGACAGCCCGAAAACGTCGGTCACGGTGGTGACTCCTGATCGTGTACGCCGCCTCGTTGCGGCGATCGGCCTTCAGCTTATCCGACGCACCCGTGAAACGATCATGAAAAGCCGGAACGGTGCTGCACAGGTGTCCCGCGACGTGGCACGATTCTGGTGTGCTCCCCTACGCCGCCTATCTCCGTGTGTACGAGCCGCTGACCGCTTTCGCCCCGCAGGATCAGGCTCGGTGGGCCCGGTATGCCGAGTCGCGCGACCGGCCGCGCCGGGCGGGCGCGCTCGAGGTCGAACACGGCGAGGCGGTCCGCCGCCTGCTGCCGGTCCCTCCGCTGCCGGCCCCCGAGCGGGAGAGCCCCAACGCGTACCTGCGCCGGGTGGAGGAGACGCTGTACGTCTGCCCCTGGCAGAGCAGGCTGCGGTCGTGGCTCGCGTTCGCGTCGTTCCGCGGAAGCGTCCCGGTCAAGCTCGCCTCCCGGTTCGTGCCGCAGGCCATCGCCGAGCAGACCGCCGACGACTTCGACAGGTTCAAGCGCGGGGAGCAATCGCTGCGCACGCACATCCGCACGACCGCCTGGCACGTCCCGATCGCGTGGTTCGTGCCGTTCGACTCCGCCGAGCGCTGGCTCGTGCTGGGCTCGGAGCAGGCGGCCGAGCCGGCCGCGCAGACGACGGCCGCGCCGCCCAGGAACATGCTGTACGTCACCTCGATGGCGCAGGCCCGGCGCCGGGTGGCCCGGGCGCTGGTGGTGATCCGCAGGCACGTCGGGCAGGTGGCGGCCCTCACCGAGGTCGAAGAGGTGGGCCGCTGGCTGGAGGAGTTCCACCCCCACTCGCTGGTGGAGCTCGACTACGGCGGCCTCGTCCACCTGATGGACGACCGCACCCTCCAGGGCGACCAGTCCGTCGCCGAGGTGGCGACCGCCCTCGCGGGTTTGGACAACGGTCAGGAAGAACTTGCCTTCGCGATGTATCAGCGGGTGATTCTCCGCTGGAGGTCGATCCGCGCCCTCGAATCGGCAAACTGATGGTCATGAACATGCCCTGACGTGCCGATTCTGGTCATGGCATAGTCGATCTCACATCTACGAACTGAGTAGTTTGCCGTTTTCACTGCGATACCACGAAACGTGTCGCTAGAATCACCGAGCGTGACATCAACCCGTGGTCGAGACGTTGTGCCCAGAGGGCTCGCCAATCGCGCTACGTGGCTGTATGGTCACATCGGGTGATGCCGTAAATGGTCCCAGAAACCGCACGTTTTTGGATCATTGAAGGACATCCGTGACAGTGCCGCGACCGACAAGACTTGCCCGAACGCCGCCGCTCTGGCCGACGCGACGGGCAGGGATTGACGGAAGGGGCACTTGCGCCAGACAAGTCGCAGGATCGCTGCCGGCGGTCCACACGGAGGAGAGGCCGCACAAATGTCAGCTCGTACACCCGAGGCCGAGCCACTGCTCACCCCGGCTGAGGTCGCCACGATGTTCCGCGTCGACCCCAAGACCGTCACCCGGTGGGCGAAGGCGGGCAAGTTGACGTCCATCCGCACCCTCGGCGGTCACCGGCGGTACCGGGAGACCGAGGTCCGGGCACTGCTCGCGGGGATTCCGCAGCAGCGGTCCGAGTAGGACGTGGCCGTCACGCCACGGGGGGAACGACGGCGCGCTCGCGTCGGGGATGTGAGCGCGTCCACCACACTCCCGTGACCACTACGGGTCATGGGAGGGGATCTGGGGTCGGCGCCGCCCGCCCGGCGCCTCCCCGCGTGAACGCCCATGATTTCCCCGCAGGAACACCCACGGTTCCCCCTGTGAACGCCCGGTCCGTTCCGCCCCCGGCGGTTCTCCCGTCTTCCCACGCCGTCTCCCCACGCGTACGCCCGGCCTTCGCGCCCCGGAACGTCGCACGAACGCGGTGAGGGGTCAGGGAACGGCCTCACGGTTCGCAGATGCCGGGTGCACGGACAGCAGGGTCTCCAGCAGCACCCGCATCCCGGGATCGTGCCCGCTCGCCGCCCGCAGGAGCGCGACCATCTGGTCCACCAGGAGGCGCTCCAGCTCGGCCCGCTCCATGTCGCGGTGCTCCAGCCAGTCGAGGCCGGCCGTCTCCACGGAGGCGACCCACGACCTCAGCGTGACGCGCAACGCCGGACCGGGCGCCTCGACACCCATCTGATGAACGATCATGCGCAGCATGCGCTGCCGCACCCCGTCGACGATCTCGCCGATCTCCCCGGCGCGGTTGGCCGGGCCTCCCCTGAGCAACGCGGCGAATCCGGCCGCGTGCTCCTCGACGAAGTCGAAGTAACGCGTCAGGCCCGAACCGAGCTGCTCCAGCGGCCCGCCCTCGCCCTGCGGCTGTAACCGCGCCTGCAGTTCGGCCGCCGCGCTGCGCAGGGCCGCCACGTAGAGCTCCTGCTTGCCGCCGAAGTAGTGATAGACGAGCGCCCTGGACGCGCCCGCGGAAGCCGCCACGTCGTCGATCGAGACGTCCTCGGCGTCGTGCCTGCTGAACAGCTCGAGCGCGGCGGCGATGAGCTCTTCACGCCGCCGGTCCACGCTGAGCCTGCGGCGCGCCGGCCGTGCCCCGTCTTCCGCTTGGCGTGTGGCACTCACACCCCGCACCCTAGCGAATCGGCCCTCTGAGAGGGGGACCGGCAGAATCAAGGGTTCCCCCTCAAACCCCCTCCCGGCTCCGGCGTCCTACCCGTGGTGCGGCTAACCTTCCCAACGCCCGATTAGAGGAAGGTTCCTGTCTAACCGCGATCAACCCGTACCCTCTGGGCAACTCGATCGTTTGGTGTGTCAGGTGCACGTCCACGCATCGTGGGGAGAACCATGTCAGGACCGTCCATGCAGACCACTGCCCGGAAAGACGTCGGGGTCGCGATCCCCGCCGGCGGACTGTCCGATGGGTTCAGCCCGCGGCCACGCCCGACGATCCGCAACGTGGCCGAGCGGGCAGGAGTCTCCAAGTCGCTGGTGTCGCTCGTGCTGCGGGGCTCCCCGCACGTGAGCGAGCACCGCAGGGAGGCGGTCCTCCAGGCCGCCCGGGAGCTCGGCTACCGCCCGAACGCGGTCGCGCGCAGCCTGGTCGAGGGGCGCACCCACCTGGTGGGCGCGCTCGTGGCCGACCTGCACAACCCCTTCTACGCGGAGTTCCTCGACGGCCTGCAGGAGAGCCTGCACGGCGACGGGCTGCGGCTGCTGATCGGCAGCGGCCGCTGGGACCCGGCGTTCGAGGACGAGGCCGTCGAGGCGTTCCTCGAGCTGCGGGTGGACGGCCTGGTCCTGCTCGGGGTCGCGCCGTCCAGCGACACGCTGGCCGAGGCCTCGGCCTACACGCCGACCGTGGTGGTCGGCGAGCGCGACGTCGAACTCGAGGGCGTGGACATCGTCGTCGACGACGACCAGCTCGGCGCCCGCTTCGCCGTGGACCACCTCGTGGAGCTGGGCCACCGGCGCATCGCCCACATCGAGGGCGCGCCGTCGTCCGCCGCCCGCTGCCGCTGCGAGGGCTACCTGGTCGCCATGCGCCGCCACGCGCTGGCGCCGTACATCATGGTCGAGCACGGCGACTTCAGCGAGGAGGGCGGCCGGCGCGCGGCGCTTGCGCTGCTCAAGCGCGACCCCCGGCCGACGGCGATCTTCGCGGCGAACGACATCGTGGCCATGGGCGTGCTGACCGCGGCGAGCGAGCTGGGGCTGCGGGTGCCCGAGGACCTGTCGGTCGTCGGATACGACAACACCCATCTCGCGGCCGTCACCCACATCTCGCTGACGAGCGTGGACCAGCCCCGGCGGGCCATGGGCCGCTCGGCGGCGGCGCTGCTGAGCGACCGCATCACCGAGCCGGGCAAGACCGCCCGGCTGCGGCAGGTGAGCCCGCAGCTCGTCGTACGGCGGAGCACCGGGCCCGCTCCAAGTGGTGCCCAAAGCTAGGTCAATCACCGACGTGTCCCCTCGCGGCCGGTGTTGACTTCAGCCGTGGCGCCGGCCCCCGGCGGGTCGCGGAAGGGCTGCCCGCGGGCCGGCGACCGGAAATCGGGGGGATTCATGCGTGATCCTGAGTTGGTCTCCTGCGCTCAGCGGGCCGCCGGCGAACTGGAGCGGGCCTGGGCGCACTGGAGGGAGAGCCGGGGGCTGGGCAGCGAGGACGTCGCCGAGTCGGTGGCGAGCTACGTCGCCCACTCGATCGACCACCCCTGGGGACGGCCCCGCGTGGTGCTGGGCCTCGACGCCGAGGACGCCCGTGAGCTGGCCGCTCTCCTGCATCGGCAGGAGGTCCCCGAGCCGGCGTGGGCGGGCAGGTTCCCGGCATAACGGTCTGATCACGACTCCGTTCCGGTTAGGTTGGGGAGACCACACCTCCGGGAAGGGACTTCGACCGTGATCAGACGACCACTCGCCGCCGCAGCCCTGGCCCTGTGCGGGGTCGGAGCCGCCGCCTGCGGCGGCGCTGAGGTCTCCGACACGGGGGCCTCGGCCCCCACCCCCTCGGTCAAGCACGGACGGCCGGCCACGACCCAGGACCAGGCGGCGGGCACGGCCTCCGCCGAGACGGCCGCCCCGGCCACGCGTACGGCCGCCTCCGAGGCCGAGGCCCTGCCGCTGACCGGGAAGGTCGTGGTGATCGACCCGGGTCACAACGGCGGCAACTTCCGCCACACCAAGGAGATCAACCAGCTGGTCGACATCGCCAACCAGAAGAAGGCCTGCGACACGACCGGCACGTCGACGAACGACGGCTACACCGAGGCGGCCTTCACCTGGGACCTGTCCAACAGGCTGGCGAAGCTCCTGAAGGCCAAGGGCGCAACGGTCAAGCTCACCCGGACGAGCAGCACCGAGTGGGGTCCCTGCATAAATCAGCGGGCCGCCATCGGCAACAAGGCCCACGCGGACGCGGCGATCTCCATCCACGGCGACGGCGCGGCGGGGAACCTCCGCGGGTTCCACGTCATCATGCCGAAGAAGATCGGCGGGCCAGTCGATCCGGTCGTGAAGGACTCGGCGCGGCTCGGTCTGAACGTGCGGGACGCCTTCCGCAGCGGCACCGGCCTGCCGTACTCGACCTATATCGGCAAGCAGGCGCTCAACTACCGCAGCGATCTCGGCGGGCTCAACCTGTCGACGGTGCCGAAGATCTTCATCGAGTGCGGCAACATGCGCAACGCCAGGGACGCCGCCAGATTCAAGGACCCGGCGTTCCGGGCCAGGATGGCTCGGTCGCTGGAGAAGGGCCTGGAGAACTACCTCACCTCCGCCCGCTGACCCGCCTGCGGGGGCCCTCGGCGGCTTTCAGAGGGCTGTGGACGGGGTGGCGGGACCGTCGGCGGGGTTTGGCATCATCGGCGGCATGACGCATCTCCTTCCCCTGCCGAGGCTCGTCGAGACGGGCTCGGGGCCGGCCGAGATCGCTCCCGGCTCCGCCGTGTCGGGTCCGGCCCCGTTCACCGACGCCGTACGGCTCGCGCTCCCCGTGCTCGACCTCAGGCCCGGCGACGCCGCCACGGCGGCCGTGCGGGTGGAGGAGGACCCCCGGCTCGGGCCGGAGGCGTACGCGCTGACGGTCGCGGGCGACGGCGTGCGCATCGCGGCGGGAGACCGCGCGGGCGCCTTCTACGCCGGGCAGACGCTGCGGCAGCTCCTGCCGGCCGAGGCGTTCCGGTCGGCCGTCGTGCCCGGGACGTCCTGGACGATCCCCCGCGGGCGCGTGGAGGACGCGCCGGGGTTCTCCTGGCGCGGCGCCCACCTCGACGTGGCCCGCAGCTTCCTGCCGAAGCGGGAGGTGCTGCGGATGATCGACCTGATGGCGCTGCACAAGCTCAACCGGCTGCACCTCCACCTGGCCGACGACCAGGGCTGGCGGGTCGAGAGCAGGGCGTTCCCGCTGCTGCACGAGGTGGGCTCGCACCGGCCGCGGACGATCACCAGCCACAGGGGCGAAGAGCTCGCCTTCGACGGCGTCCCCCACGGCGGCCACTACACGCTCGCCGACCTGACGGAGATCTCGGCATACGCGCGGGCGCGGGCGGTCACCGTCGTGCCGGAGATCGACGTGCCGGGGCACGCCTCCGCCGTGCTGGCCGCCTATCCCGCGCTGGCGTCCCGGCCGCAGGAGCGCTACGAGGTGCTGGACCGGTGGGGCATCTCGTCGGCGATCCTGTCCCCGCTTCCGGCGACCGTCGACTTTTTGACCACCGTGTTCGCCGAGATCGCCGACGCCCTGGGTGAGGTGCCCTACTTCCACATCGGCGGCGACGAGTGCGTGCTCGACGACTGGGCGGCGTCGGCCGAGATCTCGGCGTACCAGGCGTCGCTGGGCCTGGAGAGCACGGGCGACCTGCACGCGTGGTTCCTGCGGCGGCTCGCCGACGCACTGGCCGAGCGCGGCAGCCGCACGGTGGTGTGGGACGAGGCCTTCGTCAGCGGCAGGCTGAGGCCGGACACGATCGTGATGCCCTGGCGCGGCGAGCACGTCGCCCGCCGGGCCGCGGCGGCGGGGCACGACGTGGTGGCGACGCCGGTCTTCCCGATGTACTTCGACTACGCCGAGGCGGCCTCGCCCGAGGAGCCGGCCGGACTGGGAGACGCGATCACCGTGGCCGACGTGGCGGCCTTCGCGCCCGCGCCGTCCGCGTGGCCGGAGGAGGAGCGTGCCCGGGTCCTCGGCGTCCAGTTCCAGCTGTGGAGCGAGCGCATCCCGGACGGCCGGACGCTCGACTACCGCGCCTGGCCCCGGGGCTGCGCGGCGGCCGAGGTCGCGTGGACCGGCGGCCCGGCCGGGCCCGAGGACTTCTTCCGCCGCGTCGAGGCCCACCTGGCGCGGCTGGACGCGTTCGGCGTGGAGTATCGGCCGCTGTCCGGCCCCCGGCCCTGGCAGCGGGGCGGCACCGGATGGCGTCGCCACCGGCCGGGCGCCGTCGCCGTGCACGACGTGATGCGCCACCTCCACGAGCTCAGCCTGTCGGCCGACTCCACCCGGCCCAGTCTCTGACGCCGCGCCGTGTCGGCGGCGTCTCTGACGCCGCCCCGCGTGGCCGGCGTCTCTACCGGCGCGCCGCGTCGGCGACGCGCCGCACACGGGGCCGGTCGCCCAGCACGTCGGTGCTGTCGACGTACTGGTCCACCGCACCGATGAGAGGCAACCGCCGCACCCGGGGATCGGCGATGGTCTCCAGCAGCGCCTCGGTGAAGCGCTCGGCGCGCAGCACCCGGTAGGGCCGGCTGTGGTACGGCCGGGTGCGCGGATCGACGGGCGCGGTGAGGCCGAGGTCGTTGTGCAGGGCCGCGAGGGCCTCGTAGGCCGTGGCGAGGTGGCGCTCGCGCTCCCGCCAGTCGCCGGCCGACACGGCCGCCCTGAGCACGGGCGCCAGAGCCGGGCCGCACGGCAGGTCGGCGAAGGCGCTGCCCAGCCACTTCCCGTACGGCGGGTAGCGGCGGTGCATGAGCAGGGCGAGCCGGATGAGGTCCCGCACCAGGCGGGCGCAGGTGACGGCGGAGCCCAGTTCGTCGCCGGCCTCGCCGGCGCGGCCCACGAACGCCTCCTCCTGACATATGCGCCGCCACTGACAGGCCAGGACGTAGCGCCAGACGTCGCCGGGATACCAGGCGAGGCGCCGGCGGACCGGCAGGAGCAGGCCAAGGCCGTCGTGGAAGACATCACCCGCCGTGATCTCCGCGAGCGTCTGGGTGGGCGTCGCCAGCCAGTCGGACAGCCCGACGCCCGCGATCGGATCGAACCCGAGATGCCCGGTGAGCCATTCGGTCAGATCGGCCACCACCACTCCGTGCCGGAGCGGCCCGTCCGCCGGCTGCATGTGCCGGGTGCCGTCGACCCCGGTCGGACCGAAGTTCGTGGGATGGCCGAGGAAGTTCGGCGGCAGGCTCCCGGCGAGTGCGGCGTCCACGGCCTCACCGTGGGCGGCGGCGTCCTCGCGGTTCAGGAACAGCTGCAGCCGCGGGCCCCAGTCGTGGTCGGTCGACCGCTCCGTGTCGTACCCGAGCACCTCCGAGCCCGGACCGAGGAGGGCCGCCGTGTGCGTGAGGCCGCCGAAGCGCCGCGCCAGCAGCGGTGCCACCGCCTCCAGGTAGAACCGCCGCGACAGCTCCAGTCCGCGCACATGCCCGTCTCCCATGACCGACATCCTCCGCAGGCTCCCTCGCGCGAAGCAACCGGCTTTCCGGTTGCGGCGGGCGGGATGTCACGCTCCGTCGAGGACCTCGGCGACGATGGCGGCCGCCATCTTCTCCGCGTCCAGGCCCTGGTAGGTGTCGATCACCTCGCGGATCCTCGCGGTGAGACGCAGGTCGGCCTCAGCGGCGTCGCCGATGTGGCGCCCGGCCACCGCGACGGCGGCGGCGAGCTCGTAGGCCTCGGCCGGCCCGAGACCCTGCGGATCGACCTCGACGAGGACGCGAGCGCCGTTCTTCGGCGAGACGCGGACCTTCCACCGTCCGGACGGGCCGGAGACCGACAGCGTGTCCTTCCGCAGGGCCGGCGGGAACAGGACGACGGCCACCCGGCCCGCCGCGGCGAGGACCCGCTCGGCGAGCCTGCGTACGTCCTTCTTGGCGACGACGACCCTCCCGGAGCGGTTGATGATGCTCACGGAATCACCGCTGTCGGCCACGGCGATCCGCTCGCCGTCGGCCTGGTCGTAGATGGCGCTCATGGGGGTCGCTCGCTTAGCTTTGTCGGGGCGGGCTGCGAGACTCCGCCCATGCATGATCTCGTACTTTCGGAGCGCATGATCGTGATTCGCCTCTCCCCGGGCGATGACCTCGGCGGGCGGGCGGCGTGAGCACGTCCGAGCGGTTCAGCCTGCGGCCGAGCGCGGAAGAGTGGCGGCACGCCTGGGTCGCCCGCGGCGAGCTGCGCGACCAGCGGTTCGAGCTGCCGCCCGGAGTGCGGAGCGTCATCTTCGACCGGGCACGGCTGGTCGACGTGGACTTCTCCGGAACGCGCTTCGCCGACTTCAGCTCTCACGCCGGCGAGTTCGAGGGATGCGATTTTTCCGGCGCGGCCTTCGAGCATCTGTCGATGGGCGCGACCGCCGCCGAAGGAACGTGGGACCGCGTCAACTGGCCGCAGTCGGTCTTCCGCGACTGCGTGTTCCGGCGTACGCGCTTCGCGCCGCTCACCTTCTTCGGCAACGTGCGGTTCGAGAGGTGCGTGTTCGACGGGGCGCGGCTGAGGCAGCAGACGTTCACGACCGGGGCCGAGTTCGTCGGCTGCGTCTTCTCCGGGCCGCTCCGCGAGATCAACTTCTGGGGGCGCCCCACCGATGAGCAGGCCGCGCTCGGCAGGGAGCGCAACGCGTTCACCGGCAACGACTTCACCGCCGCCGAGCTGGACCACGTCGCCTTCAGGCACATCGACCTGCGCGCGCAGCGCTGGCCCGGCCCGCCCGGCTACGCGCTCCTCGACCGCGTGACCGCGCGGGTGCGGGAGGTGTTGCCGCTGCTGGAGGCCTGGCCGGACGAGAAGCATCGGGAGGAGGCCCGCTTCAGCCTGGAGCTCCTCGCCCGTAAGGCCGTGGAGCGCAACGACGACCACGCGGTGGTGAGCGCGCTGGACATGGGCCGGCTGCCGCCCGCTCTCCGCGAGGAGCTGTTCGCGACGCTCAGGGGCACATCCAGCAGTACATCCCCTGGTTGAGCCGTACGGCCGTGCGGGCCAGGTCGCGCAGGGCCGTGACGCGCTCGACCTCGAACTCGTCGAGGAGTTCCTCCTCGGCGTACTCGCGCAGCCGCGCGTCGTCCACGGCGGCGAGCGCCTCGACGGTCTCGGACGCCATGCGTTCCAGGGCCGGCCCCTCGTCGTCCCCCGCGACCGTCTCGGTGTCGCCGAACTCGCTGAGGTCGCGTCCGCTGAGCTCGGCGGCCAGCGTGTCGAGCTCGTCGAGCCATCCCTTGCAGTCCACGTACGGCAGGCCGGCCGCCCCCGGCCCGCCGGACCGGGCGCGCCGGGCGGACCGGTCGGAATCGGCGGTGAAGTAGTCGACCAGGACACCCATGGCCGATCACCCTAGCCGCAGCAGCGGGCGGGAGCGGACGGCCTCGACGTGACCGATGGGCACGGCCGGCGTTCACACCAGGGTGTAGCCGGCCTCCTCGACGGCCTTGCGCACGGCGTCGTCGGCGACGTCGCCGGAGACGTCGAGACGGCCGCTGTCCAGGTCGACCTCGACGCCGGTGACGCCGGGGATCTCGCCGACCTCCTCCTTGACCGAGCTGACGCAGTGGCCGCAGGTCATGCCCTGCACGGTGTAGGTCCTGACGCTCATGGCGCTCTCCATTTCCGGGAGAAGGGGATTCATGCGGTGCGGCCGACGATCTCGCGGATCGAGCCGTAGCCGTGCCGCCGCAGCCTGCGGGCGAGCTGACGGTTGATCCGCGACGGCCACAGGGGGCCCTCGTAGATCAGGCCGGTGTATCCCTGCACGAGGGTGGCGCCGGCCAGCAGCCGCTCCCAGACGTCGTCGACGTCCTCGACGCCGCCGACGGAGACGAGCGTCAGCCGGTCGCCGGCCTTCTGGCGCAGGCGGCGCAGCACCTCCAGCGAGCGGGCCTTGAGCGGCTGTCCGGACAGGCCGCCCGCCTCGGTGCTCGCGACGCCGTCGCGGCTGATCGTGGTGTTGGTCGCGATGACGCCCGCGAGCCCGAGCTCGGCGGCGAGCTCGGCCACGGCGTCCACGTCCTCGTCCGCCAGGTCCGGCGCGATCTTCACGAGCAGCGGGGTGCGCCCGGCCGCCTCCTTCACCGCCGACAGCAGCGGGCGCAGGCGGTCCACCGCCTGCAGGTCGCGCAGGCCCGGGGTGTTGGGAGAGCTCACGTTGACCACGAGGTAGTCGGCGAGCGGCGCGAGCCTGCGGGCGCTGTCCACGTAGTCGCCCACGGCCTCCGACTCGGGCACGACCTTCGTCTTGCCGATGTTGACGCCGACCACGGCCGGGATGTGGCGCACCCTGCGCAGCCGCTTGGCGGCGGCCGCCGCTCCGGCGTTGTTGAAGCCCATCCGGTTGATGATCGCCCGGTTCTCGGGCAGGCGGAACAGCCGCGGCCGGGGGTTGCCCGGCTGGGCGTGCGCGGTGATCGTGCCGACCTCGACGTAGCCGAAGCCGAGCGCCGACAGCGGCTCGGCGCACCCGGCGTCCTTGTCGAACCCGGCGGCGAGCCCGAACGGCGAGGCGAAGTGGACGCCGAACGCCTGGACGCGCAGCGACTCCGCCCTCGGCGCGAGCAGCCGGTGCAGCAGCCGCACGAGGGGCGGGAACATCCCGAGCAGGCGGAGCAGCCTGATCGTGAGGTGGTGGACGGCCTCCGCGTCGAGGCGGCTCAGGACCTGCGTGAACACGAGTCGATACATCACGGCAAGACTATCGCCCGGTCACGGCCCCCCTCGGCCCCCGGGGCCCGCGGCCGTACGTCCGGTCAGTTGGGCCGGGGACGGGCCTCGGCCGTGGGCTGGGGCAGCGGCACGTGCGACGTCGTACGGATGGACAGCGCGGAGTCGAAGCCCAGCAGCCGCAGCAGCCGCAGCACCGGCGGGGCGGGGCGGACGAAGGTCACGCCGCCGCCCCACTCCCGCACGCGTGCGTCGGCCCACAGGAGGCTCCGCGCGCCGGCGCAGTCGAGGAAGCCGACCCCGGCCAGGTCGACCTCGACGTGCCCGGGCCGGTAGGTCCCCAGCACCTGCCGCAGGCAGGCGTGGAGCTCCGGCACCTGCGACACGTCGAGGTCGCCGTTCACGGCCATCCGGATGCCGGCCTCAGACGACGTGGTCTGGATTCGCAACATTCCTCTGGCCCTGCTCGCCCAGCAGCTCCGCCGCGAGCTCGGACACCTTCCGTCTGCTGTCCCTGGCCTGCTTGCGCAGCCCGGTGAACGCCTGTGAGGCCGTCAGATCGTGCTTGCCCATGAGATAGCCGATGGCACGCTCGATCACGACGCGGTAGTCCAGGGCGTACTGGAGCTGGTCGGCGAGCACCGCCTTCTCGTCCGCCTCCATCGACGCCACGAGGACCTGCTCGATCACGTGGGCGTACGCGTGGAGGGCCTGGGTGTCGCTCTCCTGCCACTCGTGCGGCGCGTCCTGGTAGACGTTCAGCGTGCCCACGGGCACGCCGCCGAGCCGGATCGGCACTCCCGCCACCCCGCGCACCTCGGGGTGCAGCAGTTCACGCAGGGCCGGCCACCGCCGGTCGGCCCGCACGTCTACCGTCGTCACCGCGGTGTCGCCCACGTACGCCGCCACGCACGGGCCCTGGGCCGTCACCGCCTGAGCGCGCTCGAGGCTGCGGCCACGCTCGTCTGTGGCGAAGAGGTAGCGAAGTGTGCGGTCCTCCTCGGCGAACATCAGTCCGGCACCGGAGTATCCGAAAAGCCGGTCGACCACCTGGACGATGCGCTCAAGGTGGTGCACGATCCCGGTCGCCGCCCTGTCCTTCTGCAGACGTCGCAGGCTGGCGACAAGAGCCTCAGGATCGATATGGGTCATTCCGTATCCTCTCGTGAACCTCACCTCGCACCGCCGTGGCCTGGGGGAGAGGCGCCGATTCGGCCATCACAACTGCCCGGAGGGGGCTCGATCAGTCCTGATCTCTGCCAGGACCTGAAGAACGATGACCATCAGCTCGCCGAGGCGTGATCCCGCCTCCGCCTCCGTGCGGTCCCAGACGCGCCCGTCGCGGGCGTAGAAGTCCAGGACGCCGATGAGTTCGCGATCCTCGATGAGCGGTACGGAGAGGACGGCCCGGACCGGCGGGGCGTGGACGGCCACATGCGGGAACCCCATGGGCCTCGCGGCGTGCAGATCGTGGATCGCGACGAGGCCGCCGCTGGCGGCGCTCTCGATGGCCGGACCGTCGCCCACGGACTCCTGGGCGGACTCCAGCAGTACGCCGTCGTCGTCGGTCGCCCCGATCGCGCGGAGGCGGTCCTGGCCGTCGAGCAGCATCAACGCGGCGCCGTCGACCCCGAAGAGGCCGGCCATGCCGGTGAGGACGTTCTCGAGAACAGCAGACGCGTCCGATGCCATCGCGAGCCCACTTTCAGATGATCAAGCGGCCGCGGACACAGGGCGGAGTGCCCCTAAGCCTAGTGGGATCCGAGCAGTGGTAGCCAGGTGATCCCCAGGGTTGCCGAAAGGGTTGGCCGATCGGGCCGGAGAGGACAGAAGAAATCCGCCCTCCCGTGGGAAGGCGGATCGGGAAACGGACCGGAAAAGCGGCTTATTCGTCCCAGAACGCGTCGGCCTCGTGCCGGTCGCGGCTGTACAGCCGTGGGCTGGGGTCGCTCCTGGCGCCGCCGTCGCCGGACGAGCGCGAGCAGTTGCCGGCTCTGCTCGCCCGGCTGCCGCACAGCATGGTCGCGCTCCGTGGCTAACGCTTGGCCTTCTTGCCCTCGGGGGTCACGGCGTACCACTCGCCGCCGAAGTCCTTCAGGCCCTGGCCGAGCACGTCGCCGGCCTTCTGGTCCTTCGCGTAGTAGTAGAGCGGGTGCTTGTTGTAGGTGACCTGCGTGGTGCCGTCCTCCCGGTGGAGCGTCCCGAGCAGGTTCCCGTGTACCCCCGTGCCGGCCTGCGGCGCGCCGGCGGTGAGCACGGGCGGCCACGCGGCGGCGCATGCCTGGGTGCAGGCGGAGGCGCCGCCCTTGTCCTTGGTGAACAGGTACACCGTGCGGCCGTCCACGCCGACCAGCACGCTGCCGAGCGAGGTGGGCGCCGCGTCGATGCGCGCGGGCCCCGTGGGGGACGCCTGGACGGGAGAGGTCGGCGACGCCGAGTATCCGGTGGCGGACGGCGTCGTCCCCGAGGGATGCTCGGAGGGCTCGGGCGTCTGCGACTCGTTGAGCTGGTCGTTGGCGACGCGGCTGGCGTCGTCGCCGGCACCGCCGCATCCGGCGGCCAGCAGGCTCATCGCGACCGCGCCGGCATACAGCAGTTTCCTCATGTTCGGCCTCCTGGGAAGTGAGCGAGTCGGCTCCCAGGAGACACGCGGCGACGGCGGGCCCGCCGCCCGGACGCGAAGATCCGGGACAGCCCTTTGCCCTTTCGTGGGTTCCGCCTCACGGACCTCTCCCCGCCCTCGGGGTGAATCAGCGACCGATGCGGATGAACCGCTGGATTCGGGGAAATCGGAGTAAGCCGCCTGGGCGCGGCGGTGCGCCCCGACACGCGAACCCATCACGGGGAGGTGCCGAGGTCACCGGCGCGTGCGATGCGATGCTGAGGCTGCGACGCCCGCCGGCGCAGCCGTCCGGCCCCGCAGGGGCGACGTCCCTGGCGAACCGCCCCCTTCGCCCGATCTCGCGTGACAGACAAGGAGCGTCCGGATGGCCGAGCGCACGCAACCGCCCACCGTGGAACCGTCCCAGCTGAGGCGTCGCCTCGGCCGTACGGGAGTGTGGCTGTCGTCTCTGGCGGCGACCCCGGCGGCAGGGGCCAGGAAGGCCGCGGCCGAGATCGAGGAGCTCGGATACCCGTCGCTGTGGATCGGTGAGACCCCGGCCGGACGGGAGGCGTTCACGCACGCCGCGCTGTTGCTGTCGGCCACCGGGCGGCTGCACGTGGCCACGGGCATCGCCAACATCTACGGCCGCGACCCCGTCGCCGCCGCCAACGGCGCCGCGACCCTCGCGGAGGCGTGGGACCAGCGCTTCGTTCTCGGGCTCGGCGTGAGTCACAAGCCGCTGGTCACCCCTCGCGGCCACGACTACTCCGCGCCGCTCGAGTACATGCGGGACTATCTCGACGGGATGGACCGGGCGTCGATCGAGCTGCCGCAGGCGGAGACGCCGCCCCGGATGCTCGCGGCGCTCCGGCGCCGGATGCTCGAGCTCGCGGCGCGGCGCACCCAGGGCGCCCACACCTATTTCGTGCCACCCGAGCACACCGCGAAGGCCCGCGAGATCCTCGGACCGGACCCGGTCCTCGCCCCTGAGCAGGCCGTGGTGGTCGAGACGGACGCGGACCGCGCACGGGAGATCGCCCGCGAGTACGCCGCCGTGTATCTCTCCCTGCCGAACTACACCAACAACCTGCGCGAACTGGGCTTCTCCGACGACGACCTCGCGGGCGGGGGCAGCGACCGGCTCATCGACGCGATCGTGGTGTGGGGCGAGCCGGAGACGATCGCCGAGCGGGTACGCGCCCACTACGACGCGGGGGCCGACCACGTGTGCGTTCAGCCACTGGCCGACTCGGTCGGCGCGCAGATCGAGCACCTGCGGCTGCTGGCCCCCGCCCTCCTGGGGTGACGCCGTGACCGCGGCGGCTTCCGGGCGGGGGCGCGGTGAGCAGGGCGCGCAGCCGGGACAGGCCGGGCAGGACCCGCTGACCCCGCCGGACCAGACGGGCCTGGAGGCGTGGATACGGCAGGTTCTCGGCCTGGCCGGGGCCCGGGCCTCCGCCTTCACCCCGCCCCTGCCGCCCACCCCGCCCGCCGGCCCGGAGAACGCGGGCGGACCTGACCCCGGCGGGAACGCGGAGTAGCCCGAGCAGGTGGGCCAGGAGGTCAGGCCGCCTGACGCACCTGCTCGGCCAGCCGTTCGAGGCTGTCGTCCAGTGCCTGCTCCACCGCCTCGGCGGGGGGCGCGTGCCGCTCGTCGAAGAAGGACAGGTGGACCGTCACGTCACTGCTGTCGTCGTCGATGCCGGCGACCTGCAGCCATCCGGCGTACCGATCCACGTCGCGGGTGCCCCACTCCATCCGCAACTGGTCCTGCTCGGCCCGCAGCAGCGCGCGTTCGTCCTGTCCTGTCTCGTCCTCGTGGACGGTGACCGCGGGCGGCTCCTCCGCGTGTACGTGCAGCTCACGGGGCATCCAGAGATCGAGTTTGCCGACGTCGCACGCCTGGCGGAACACCTCGTCGGCCGGCGCGGGCATCCTGCGGGACCGCTCGAACTCGGTCATGGTCGTCACTCCTCCCTCTGTCGGCGTAGGGAGCCCCTACCCGCCGCGGTCCGGTCCATCCTCGGCCTCACCAGGCGAGGCCGTGCAGCGGCCGGTCGCCCTGCCAGACCCTGCGGACGGGCAGGTCGAGCGTGGGCGTCTCCCCCGCGTAGCGGGGCGACGGCGAACTCGACTCGCCCCGCAGGTCGACCCGGAACAACTCGTACGGCGGAGCGTCGCCACAGGCGGGCCGCGGCGGGTCGCCCATGATCTCCCCGGCCTTGTTGTCCACGCCGACGAGCAGGTAGCGCCCGGAGGCGTCCGGCGTCCACGCCGCGATGTCCCCGCAGCCGGAGCCGAAGACTGATCCGACCGGCCGCTTCCCCGGCGGGTCGAGCAGCAGGATCTCCTGGTTCCAGTTGCGCGCCGCCCCCACCTCGGACAGGAGCATCCGGGTGCCGCCAGGAAGCGTCCGCGCCGTGCCGTCGCCGAACGCGTCGCCGTCCAGGACGTGCAGGGTCTCTGCGGCGAGCAGGTCGCCGCCCGGGCGGCCTACGTCGAGCATGACCACCCGGGGATGACGGGCCTTCCGCGAGACCGCGTGGAAGACCAGCCGGTCCGGGTCGCGCCAGTGCAGCCCCAGGGGGCCGTCGCCACCGACTCCCTGGCCGCCCGGGGCCGACCACTCCCGGTTCTCGCCGAGCAGGCCGACCACCGTGACCCCGACGTTCACCGTGTTCCCCGGCGCCGCGACGAGGCGGGCGTAGGCCCGGCGCCCCTGCGGGGAGACCGCGAGGTCGCTGATCACGCCTTCGAACTCCCCGCCCACCTGGTCGCCGACCTCGGCTCCGCCGTCGCCGTCCATGACGACCTCGTAGACGCGCGACCTGCGACCGCCGAAGGCGCCGTCTCCCGTGGTGCTGACCGAGGCGAGGTACCGTCCCGGTGCGCCGTCCGGCGCGACGGCGCCGTACTGGTAGAACTCCGGGTCCGGCGCGGAGACCACGGCGGACTCGCGCCCGGTGGTCAGGTCGAGCACCACCAGCGTGTTGTGGGCGGGAACGAGCGCGTATCGAGGGGTTCCGTCGGCGGCGCGCACCTCCGCCTCCGTCGCCGGCCGGTCCGCCCACCGTACGGCGAGGACGACCGCGGTGACCGCCACGAGAGCGGCCGCGCCCAGCGCGATCGGCCGCGACGACAGACGCGACAGGCGGCGGGACGGACGACGGCGCGGTCGCGGGCCCGGCGTCCGGATCCCGATCGCGGCGCCGATCAGCACGGGCACGGCGGGCGCGAAGATCCAGGCCACCTCCGTCCAGTCGAGGCTGTTCAGCACGGCCGGGTCCACCGAGCAGTCGGCGTGGTCCGGCATCGGGTCGAGCAGGAGCTCGGCCTGCCGCAGCGCGTACTGCGCGGCGACAAGGGTGACGGCGGCGAAGGCCGTCCACAGGTGGACACGGGGGCGGCCCGCGCCCCGGACGGCGATGAGCCGGATGCCCAGGCCGAGCGTGAGCGGCAGCAGATAGAGCAGGGCGCCGTCGGCCAGCGCCAGCCGCTCCGACCACACCTTCCGCCATTCGGGCAGGGGACCGCCGCCCATCCACGAGCAGCCGATCGTCTCGACGTCCAGCGACAGCCACAACGAGGGGACGAACATGAGCAGCAGCATCCAGGCGACGTCCCAGGCGGTCAGCGCGAGCGCCAGCCACCACCAGAACAGCGCGTACGACTGCCGCTGAGGCAGGACACCGGGGACGGGCGGCACGGGCCACTCCATGATCGGGCTGACGGACGGCCCGAAGATCTTCCCGAGCCGGCCCCACGACGTCAACGCGGTGGCGGGCACCCCCTCCCCGGGCGGAGACACGCGGCGGCGTAGGGTCCGGAGCATGACCGATCATTACGATGTCGTGGTCCTCGGCGCCGGGCCCGGCGGCTACACCGCCGCGGTCCGTTCGGCCCAGCTCGGGCTCAGCACAGCGGTCGTGGAGGAGCGCTACTGGGGCGGGGTCTGCCTCAACGTCGGCTGCATCCCCTCCAAGGCGCTGCTGCGCAACGCCGAACTCGCCCACATCCTGACGAACGAGACCAAGACGTTCGGCATCCAGGCGGACGGCCCGATCACGCTCGACTACGGCGCGGCCTTCCGCCGCAGCCGCCAGGTCGCGGACGGGCGTGTCAAGGGCGTCCACTACCTGATGAAGAAGAACGGCATCACGGAGTACGACGGCCGGGGCACCTTCACCGGCCCGGACACCCTGGAGGTGCGCGGCGCGGACGGCTCGGTGCGCACCGTGACGTTCGACCACTGCATCATCGCGGCCGGGGCGACGACCCGCCTGTTGCCGGGGACGTCCCTGTCCGAGCGCGTGGTGACGTACGAGGAGCAGATCCTCAGCGAGGCGCTGCCGGAGAGCGTGATCATCGCAGGCGCCGGGGCGATCGGCGTCGAGTTCGCGTACGTGCTGCACAACTACGGCGTGAGGGTCACGATCGTCGAGTTCCTCGACCGGATGGTGCCGCTGGAGGACCAGGAGGTGTCGGCGGAGCTGGCGCGGCGCTACCGGCGGCTCGGCATCGAGGTGCTGACCTCCACCCGGGTCGAGTCGATCGACGACAGCGGCGACAAGGTGCGGGTCACGGTCTCCAGGAACGGCGAGACCTCCGTGCTGGAGGCCGACAAGGTGCTGCAGGCCATCGGCTTCCAGCCGCGCGTCGAGGGATACGGCCTTGAGCACACCGGCGTACGGCTGACCGAGCGGGGCGCGATCGCCGTGGACGGCCGCTGCCGCACGAACGTGCCGCACATCTTCGCCATCGGCGACGTCACCGCGAAGCTCATGCTGGCGCACGCGGCCGAGTCGATGGGCATCATCGCCGCCGAGACCATCGCGGGCGCGGAGACGATGGAGCTCGACTACGTGATGATCCCCCGGGCGACCTACTGCCAGCCGCAGATCGCCAGCTTCGGCTACACCGAGGCCCAGGCGCGTGAGCAGGGCTTCGATGTGAAGGTGGTCAAGTTCCCGTTCACGGCCAACGGCAAGGCGCACGGCCTGGGCGACCCGACCGGGTTCGTCAAGGTCCTCAGCGACGCGAAGTACGGCGAGATCCTCGGCGCCCACCTCATCGGGCCCGAGGTGACCGAGCTGCTGCCCGAGCTGACCCTGGCCCAGCAGTGGGACCTCACGGTGCACGAGGTGGCGCGCAACGTGCACGCCCACCCGACCCTGGGCGAGGCGGTGAAGGAGGCGATCCACGGCCTGGCCGGTCACATGATCAACATGTGAGGCGCCGGTCAGGGCTCCGCAAGGTCCGGTCAGCCGCCGGTGGGCGGGCCGTCAGCGCCGGGGCCGACGCTCTTCCCGTGGCCGCGACACCGCGCGGCCACGGATCAGAGGAGCGCGCATGACGACCCCATCGGTTCTGATCTCCGGCGCGAGCATCGCCGGACCCGCCGTCGCCTACTGGCTGCGCCGGCACGGCTTCGCCCCCACGGTGGTCGAGCGGGCCCCCGCCCTGCGCGAGGGCGGCCAGGCGGTCGACTTCCGGGGGGCGGTCCACATGAACGTGCTGCGGCGGATGGGCGTCCTCGACGAGATCCGCCGCCTGCGCACCGATCCCGGCCCGCTGCGAGTGGTCGACTGGCGCGGCGAGCAGGTCGTCGCGCTGCCCGCCGAGTTCACCGGCGGCGAGGTGGAGATCCTGCGCGGCGACCTCGCCCGCGTGCTGTACGACCTGACCCGGGACGACGTGGAGTACGTCCTCGGCGACTCCATCGCGTCCATGACCGAGACCCCGGACGGCGTGGAGGTGACCTTCGAGCGGGGAGCGCCCCGGACGTTCGATCTCGTGATCGGCGCGGACGGCCTGCACTCGAACGTCCGGCGGCTGGCCTTCGGCCCCGAGTCGCGGTTCGTGCGGCCGTCCGGCCACCACGTCGCGATCTTCAGCGCGCCCGACCACCTGGGGCTCGGCCACGACACGCTGCTCTACAACGAGCCCGGCCGCGGAGTGGCGGCCGCGGGCGCCAGGGACGGCGCGACCGCCGGGGTGATGTGCGTCTTCCGGGCTCCGGGGCTGGAGTTCGACCACCGCGACGTGGCGCACCAGAAGAAGATCGTCATCGACGAGTACGCGGGAGCGGGCTGGGAGGTCCCCCGGCTGATCGAGGCCGTGCCGAGCGCGTCCGACTTCTACTTCGACTCGATCAGCCTCGTCAACATGGACCACTACACGAGCGGGCGGATCGCGCTGCTCGGCGACGCCGGCTACGGCGCCACCTGCGGGGGCATGGGGGCCGGCATGGCCGTCGTGGCCGCGTACGTGCTGGCGGGCGAGCTGGCGGCCGCTCGCGGCGACCACCGCGCCGCGTTCCCCGAGTACGAGCGACTGATCAGGGGGTTCGCCAAGGCGTGCCAGCGGGTCGCCGGCAACGCGGGCTCCTTCCTCGCCCCGGCGACGCGGGGCGCGATCCGGCGGCGCAACATGGCCTACCGGGTGCTCACCGCCGGGCCGCTGATGCGCGTGCTCGACAAGATGAGCACCAAGGCGGCCACCTCGATAACGCTCAAGGACTATGCGGCCTGAAATGCGGAAATGCCGATTACCGAACAGGCATTCGGCTTCCGCGGCAATTCACCGGGAAACACTTCCCACGGCGTCGATGAATGGTCGGCTACGCTGGGAATCAGGCCGTGCGCGAAACGCCGTGGCCGCGTACGGGCGAACAATGCGAGGGCGGCCCGATGGCGAGGGACGACGCGGAAAACACCGGCTCCCCGGTCGGCGCGAACACTCTGATGGCCTTCATGCGCGAACTGGTCTTCCCGCCGTGCGTGATCGAACGGTCCTCGGTGGTGCCGCAGGACGTCACCCGGCAGGAGAACGACGCGGAGCACTCCTTCGCCCTGGGCCTGGTCGCGGTCTGCCTCGCCCCGCTGATCGACCCGGCCCTGGACCCGGGCCGGATCGCCAGGTATGCGCTGGTCCACGACCTGCCCGAGGTCCACGCCGGGGACGTGTCGGTCTACGCCGACCCGGCGGAACGGGAGAAGAAGGCCGTACGCGAGGAGGAGGCGCGGGAGATCATCACCCGCGACTTCGGCGGGACGTTCCCCTGGCTCGTCGAGGACCTGTACGGCTACAAGGCGCAGCACGACCCGGAGAGCAGGTTCGTTTACGCCCTGGACAAGCTGCTCCCCCACGTCAACGTGCTGCTGGCCGACCACCACCCGCTGCGGCCGACCTGGGCGGCGTACAAGCGCACCGAGATCACGGCCAGGCGGAAGATACGCATGAGCTGCCCGGCACTGCTGCCGTTGTTCGACGAGCTGTGCCGGGAGTTCGCACGGCGCCCGCACCTGTTCTCCGGTGGGATGTCACCTGCCGTGGGAGATGACGATGTTCGCGACGGCGAGCAGGGCCGCTCCGCAGACGGCGCACAGCACCCTCAGGGACAGCAGGGAGTCCGGCCCCAGCATGGCGGGCAGGGCGACGAGGACGGCCCCGGCCGCGGCGGCCGACACCCGCGTGAGGAGGCGCGACCGCGAGCGGCGCACGACCACGGGAAACCCGGCGCTCGTCGTCAGTGAGTCGCCCACCGGCGTCGGGCCCGCCCGGGTGTCGACCGCCAGCGTGATCCCGACCCGCGCGAGCGCGTCGAAGCCCAGCACCTCGGGCCGAAGCCAGAACTCCACGGTGTCGTATCGCGACGCCACGTCGTAGGAGTCGTCGGATGCGATCTTCAGGAAGGTGCCGTCGGTCGCGCAGACGAGCCGCTTCGCGGTCGGCGTGTAGCCCTCGGAGTAGAAGCTGACCCGCATCTTCACCGAGTCGCCGTCGCTCAGGTGCAGCCGGCCCTCGGCGTCGAGCGCGCCCGTCCTGTCCCTGCCCAGCAGCGGTTCCTCGGTGCGGACGAAGTAGGAGGACCTGTAGGTGGGATGCCGGGCGAGCCGACGGGCCACCCCGAGCCACAGGACGGGGTCGTCGCCCTGCTGCTCGTGCAGGTGGAGGTCGGGGAAGCGGGTGGTGGCCGGATACCAGCGCCCGCCGTTGGCCTCCGCGAGCCTGTCCACGAACCAGCCGCCCTTGGCCCTGATATCCGCCTCGGCCAGGGGGAACTCCTCCAGGTTCGCGTAGTCGTCCACCCTGAGCCGGAACACGGCCATGTCGGCCACGCAGGCGGTCGCCACCACCGTCGCGAAGCGCACGGGCACGACGAACGGCTCCGCGTCGGGCGACTCCCGGTCCGCCAGGAAGGCCACGAGGCACCGCCGGCCGACGGCGGAGCCGTTCGCGATCGCCTGTTGCAGGGCGCCCGCCACGTAGTCGGTCTCGTACCGGAACTGGATGATCGCTCCTCTGGGCAGGGCCAGCGCCCTCAGGACGTCCTCCGCGTACCGCCGCCTGCTGTCGGACGACAGCAGCAGCACCGAGGGCCGGACCCCGCTCGTGTGCCCGGTCATGTCCGCGATCATGGCCGGCCCTCTTCCAGGTCGCGCAGGCGGTCGTCGAGCGCGAGGAAGCGCGGCCACACCCGGTCTCTCGGCAGTTCGTCGAGGCGCAGGCCGGCCACGGTCTCGTACCGCAGTCCCCGGTCCGCCAGCGCCCGGTGCTCCCCCAGGACGATCGGCTCGCGTACGCCGTCCGACTGATCGGCGGTCAGGTCGATGACGAACCGCCGGGGGTCGTGGACCGGGCCGATCTCGACCCAGCAGTGGTGACTCACGTCCTCGGCGTCGTCGCGGCCGACCCGCAGCCGCCCGTAGCAGTAGACGGGTTCGAGCAGCAGGTCGGTGCGGAGCCTGCGGGCGAGCCAGACGGAGGTGACGCCGCACTGGCCCCGGGGGTCGCCCGCGGCGACCGGCGCCTCCTGATAGCGCGGATGGACCGTGCGGTCCGACCAGCAGGACTCCAGCATCCGGCGGTAGCCGAGCAGGCGGTCCGTCCAC
Organism: Microbispora sp. NPDC046973; assembly: GCF_040644495.1. Lineage (NCBI taxonomy): Bacteria > Bacillati > Actinomycetota > Actinomycetes > Streptosporangiales > Streptosporangiaceae > Microbispora > Microbispora sp. NPDC046973. The sequence continues at coordinate 79,243 of NZ_JBEYWQ010000006.1, forward strand.
TCCGGCGAGGTGAAGTCCGCCTTGAGAGGTCTCACGTGGTCGCCGCCCGAGTGGGTCCGGCGCGACACCCCGATCAGGCTCCCGATGTCGCCGGCGCTCCGCTTCGCGGCCGGGGTGGCGCCGAGGACCATCAGCACGTTGTCCGGGGTGTCCAGGAGCTGCGGCACCGAATCACCGGACATCCGGCGGGTCTGGAAAAGGCCTTTGCCGTCATAGCGATACGCCACGGGCGACAGCGCGATGGGCTTGAATCCCGACGCGAGGAACGAGGTTCCGTCGAAACCGAGCATGGGGTTGTATGCCGTGATGACATAATCCCCGGCGTTTTCCGCCCTGATCTCCCGGACCGCGCGGGCGATCGTCAGGCTCATGAGGTTCGCCGGAATTCCCGCCAGCCCGTGCATTCTTGTCAGGACCATTATCCGGTCCGGATCCACCTCCAGCCCGTGCCCGGTGAGCGCGTCCAGGACGTACTGGCGGTCGCACCGCGAGAAGGCGACGTACGTGATCGGCATCGTCGCGCCCGGCAGGAAGAGCCCGAACTGGAGGACGGTGTCGGCCCTCTCGCTGTGCAGGTAGTGCAGTCTCGACTGGACCAGATGGCCGACGCTCGGCCTGACCTCGGCGAAGCGCAGGCAGGTGCGGTAGCCGTCGCCGAACGACAGGCTCAGGTCCCGGTGCGCCTTGTTCACGTTGAGGAGGACGGAGGCATGCGCCTGGTAGGCGGCGTCCTCCGCGGACTGGCGCACCTGGGCCGCCCGGACGACGGCCTGCAGCCGTATCTCCTCGTACACCTTGTCCGGAGACCAACCGGTGATGGCCGGCCTGCTCAACCGGGGCAGGTGCAGTCTTACCTGGATCTCCAGGGTCCGGACATCGACTCCGACCGTCTCGGCGTCCGCGCGGATGCGCGTCCCCATCGCGCCGACGAAGGTCTCGACATCAGGATCACGAAGCCCGTCCACTCGCGCGCCCTCGCTTCGCGCTTTCTCCCTTCGCGGCGTACGCGTGGTCTTGGGCACTTCTTCTCCCGCAATCGCGAGAATCTGTCAGTGACGCCGTCAAGGATAGAACTCGGACCGCGCCCTGTCAGGGCGCTCGCGGAGTTGGTATCGCCTTTTATCGGACCCGGCGCAATTGCGGCCGCTTTTTCATAGGCGCCGCGAAGGCAGCCGTGAAGGCGGCGGATAGAGGGCCGGGGGCCCCCGCTCGTCCGGCGGGCCCGCCGTCTCGTCCACGGCCCCGGCCTACGCCGTCCCGCCCGAGCCGTTGCCTGGGGCACTATGGCTGACCGCCGATGAAAGAACCACGGGTGCGGCGAGCGCGCTGACCAGGGGTGACGCCCGGCGCACTTGACCAGGAGATCACCGCGGATGATCGTCGGGGCCTTGCTCCACGAACCGGTCCCCCTCGACACCGGAGTGATTGATGCGCAGAGCTCTGGCCGTTCCGCTCGCCGTTTTCCTGACCGCCTCCCTGCTCGCGGCGGCGGACCCCGCCCAGAGTCCGCCGCCCGCCCCACCGGGACAGGCCGGCGCCGTCGAGGTCACGGTGAACGCGAACGCCGGGCTCGGCACCCTCCACGAGGCGGCGTACGGCGCCAACGCCGCCATCTGGGACTCCCACATGAACGACGCAGAGGTGACGCGGCTCTACAAGCGGGCGCACATCGCCGCGGTGCGGTACCCCGGCGGGTCGTACGGCGACCTCTACCACTGGGAGACCCACACGGCGCCGGGCGGGACCGTGGCCCCGGGCACGGAGTTCGACCGGTTCATGGGCACGGTCAGGGCGGCAGGCGCGCAGGCCGTGGTGATCGCCAACTACGGCACCGGCAGCCCGGAGGAGGCCGCCGGATGGGTCCGCTACGCCAACGTGACCAAGAAGTACGGCGTGAAGTTCTGGGAGATCGGCAACGAGCTCTACGGCAACGGCCACTACGGGGCCACCTGGGAGGCCGACGAGCACCCCGACAAGAGCCCCGCGGCGTACGCCCGCACCACGCTCGAGTTCGTCCGCGCGATGAAGGCCGTCGATCCCACGATCAAGGTCGGGGCGGTGCTCACCATCCCGGGGAGCTGGCCGGACGGCGTGGTGGCCGCCGGCGACTCGGGCACCTGGAACCACACGGTCATCCCGGCCGTGGCGTCCGAGGTCGACTTCTTCACCGTCCACTGGTATCCGGGCACGAGCATCCCGGACACGAGCGGCGACGTCCCCGGGATGCTGGCCTCTCCGCCCCGGCTCGCCGAGATGCTGGCGCAGGTGCGGGCCGATGTCGCCGCCCTGGGCGGGCGCGACGTGCCGCTCGCGCTGACCGAGGTCGCCTCCAACATCGGGCGGAACGTGCACGCGGCCGGGCTGTTCGCCGCCGACACCTACCTGACCGCCCTGGAGAACGGCGTCTTCACGGTGGACTGGTTCGACACGCACAACGCGCTGGAGAAGGTCGGCACGCTGGACGGCGAGACCGACTACCAGGACATCGGCTTCCTGTCGCTCGGCCAGTGCGCCGACGGCGTCTGCGAGCCCCCGCTCAACACACCGTTCCCCTCCTATCACGGCATCGAGATCCTCGGCACGGCGGCCCGGCCCGGGGACGACCTGGTCAGGGCGGCCTCGGACCAGCCGAAGGTGGCCGTGCACGCCGTACGGCAGGCCGGCGGCGACCTGGCCGTCGTGATGATCAACAAGGATCCGGCCACCGCCTATCCCGTGCGGCTCCGCTACGCGGGGTTCACCCCCTCAGGCCGAAGCCCGGTGACGTACGCCTTCACCAGAGGGGCCGGCGCGCTCGTCCGCGCGGAGCAGGGCGACGCGTACACCAGGACGCTTCCGCCGTACTCGATCACGACGATGACCGTGCGCGCGGCGAAGGGCCCGAAGCCCGCGCCGGCCCCGGGCACGCCGACGGCGCGCGGCGCGACGGACGGGGTCGTGGGCGGTGTCACCGTGAGCTGGCCGCCGGCCGGTCACGGCGTGGGCAGGTACGAGGTGTACCGCCAGACGGGCGCGGACACCGTCCTGCTGGGCACGACCCGGGGCACCTCGTTGACGCTGCGCGACCTGGAGCCCGGCACCTCCTACACGGTCAACGTGCTCGCCAGGGACCGGGCCGGGCGGCTGTCGCGGCCGTCGGCGCCGGTGACCTTCACCGCCCCCACGCCGCCGGACAGCACCTGCGCGGTCCGCTACCGGGTGACGCAGGGCTGGGGGCGCGGCTTCGTCGCCCAGGTGACCGTCACCAACCGGGGCGCGGCCGACCTCACGGACTGGGCGCTGACGTTCCGGTTCCCGGTCGCCGGGGAGCGGGTCTCCAGCGGGTCGGGCGGCACGTGGACGTCCGAAGGACAGGACGTGCGGGTCGTCCCCGGCGGGCAGGCAGGAGAGCAGAACAGGACGATCCCGGCGGGCGGTTCCGTCACCGTCGGGTTCGTCGGCGCGAACGAGGGGGCCTATCCCTCTCCCACCGTGTTCCGCTTGAACGGCACGGTCTGCTCGACGCTGTGACCGGCGCTTTCTTGGGGTGATCAGGGAACCGTCTTGCACCCGGCCTTGAGGGCCGGGTGACAGACTCCTGAGCAAGCGCCTGCCGTGTCAGGCGCGAACCCCGCGGCTCATCGCCAGAAAAAAGCCGCCCGGTGTGGTAACGGCGAAACCGCTGGAAGCCCGCCCTCCTCGCCGCGAAGGCCGAGGAGGGCGGAGCCCCCGTTGCGGGAGTGCGGCCGTTGCGGGAGCGCGGCCGTTGCGGGAGTGCGGCCGTTGCGGGAGCGCGGCCGTTGCGGGAGTGCGGCCGTTGCGGGAGCGCGGTCACGAGGGGCCGCCGTCCGGGGGCCCGTATCCCCCGCCGCCGGGTGTCTCGATCTCCAGCACGTCGCCCGGCTCCACCGTGATCGAGTCGCATCCCGCCAGGTGGACGACGCCTCCGTCCGCGCGCCGCACCCGGTTGACGCCCAGCGCGCCCGGGGCGCCGCCGGCCATGCCGTACGGCGGCACGCGGCGGTGGCCGGACAGCACGCTGACCGTCATCGGCGCGCGGAACCGGATGCGGCGCACGGCCCCGTCCCCGCCGCGCCACCGTCCGGCGCCGCCGCTGCCGCGCCGGACGGCGAACTCCTCCAGCAGCACGGGGAACCGCCATTCCAGCACCTCGGGGTCGGTCAAACGGGAGTTCGTCATGTGGGTCTGCACCGCCGCCGCCCCGTCGAACCCGTCTCCCGCCCCGGACCCCGAGGCGACGGTCTCGTAGTACTGGCGCCGTTCGTCGCCGAAGCTGACGTTGTTCATCGTCCCCGACCCCTCGGCCTGGACGCCCAGCGCGGCGTAGATCGCGCCGGTGATCGCCTGCGAGGTCTCGACGTTGCCCGCGACCACGGCCGCGGGGTACGCCGGGGCCAGCATCGACCCCTCCGGCACGACGATCCGCAGGGGCCGCAGGCAGCCGTCGTTGAGCGGGATCTCGTCGGCCACCAAAGTGCGGAAGACGTACAGCACGGCGGCGGTGACCACCGCGGACGGCGCGTTAAGGTTGGTGTCGAGCTGGGGCGAGGTGCCGGTGAAGTCGATCGTGGCGGTGCGGCGGGCGCGGTCCACCGAGACGCGCACCGCGATCACGGCGCCGCAGTCCATCTCGTAGCGGCAGCGGCCCTCGCTGAGGGCGTCGATCACCGCGCGGACCGCGCTCTCGGCGTTGTCCTGCACGTGCCGCATGTAGGCCCGCACGACGTCGAGGCCGAAGTGGCCGATCATGGCGCCGACCTCCTCGACGCCCTTGGCGTTCGCGGCGATCTGCGCGCGCAGGTCGGCCAGGTTGGTCATGGGGTCCCTGGACGGGTACGGCCCCTCGGTGAGCAGCCGCCACGTCTCCTTCTCCCGCAGGCCGTCGCGGTCGGCCAGCAGCCGGCAGTCGAACAGGACGCCCTCCTCCCGCACGCTCCGGCTGCTCGCGGGCATGGAGCCGGGCGTCAGCCCACCGATCTCCGCGTGGTGACCGCGGGAGGCCACGAAGAACAGGATCTCCCGGCCCGCCTCGTCGAAGACGGGGGTGACGACCGTGATGTCCGGCAAGTGGGTGCCGCCGTGATAGGGGTCGTTGATCGCGTACACGTCGCCTGGCCGCATCCCGCCGCCCCGCCGGCGCACCACCTCCTTGACGCTCGCGCCCATCGACCCGAGGTGCACGGGGATGTGCGGCGCGTTGGCGATAAGGTCGCCGGCGGAGTCGAACAACGCGCAGGAGAAGTCGAGCCGCTCCCGGATGTTCACCGACTGCGCGGTGGCCCCAAGCCGGGCGCCCATCTGCTCGGCGACGGACATGAAGAGGTTGTTGAAGACCTCCAGCATGACGGGGTCGGCCTCGGTGCCCACGCCGGCGGCCCGGGGGAGCGCCCGCTCCCGCTGCAGGAGCAGGTGCCCGTGCGGCGTCACCCCGGCCCGCCAGCCGTCGTCGACGACCGTGGTCGCGTCGGCCTCGGCCACGATCGCCGGGCCGCTGAGCGTGTCGCCGGGGCGCAGCCGTTCCCGCCGGAAGAGCGGCACCTCGCGCCACGCGCCGCCGGTGTACATCCGCACGGTGATCGCCGTCCGCGCCTCGGCGGCGGGTCCGGAGGCGAGGTCCGAAAGGGCGGGCTGCTCGGTCAGGCCCACCGCTTCGACGGAGACCGCCTCCGCCACCAGCGGCCGGTCCATGAGGAAGGAGTAGGTCCGCAGGTGGGCGGCCTCGAACGCGGTCACCATCGCGTCCAGGCCGGCCAGGTCCACCTGCAGCGACGTGTCGGTGCCGTCGTAGCGCAGCCGCACCCGCCTGCTCACCCTGATCCGCTCGTCCGGCACCCCCTCGTCCAGCAGTTCGCGGCGGGCCGCCGCCTCCAGGGCGCCAGCGAGGCCGGTGAGACGCCCCGTCGTGGCCGGCTCCAGCCGGGCCTCGACCGACTGCTCCCGCATCACGGTCGTGTCCGCCAGCCCGATGCCCAGGGCGGACAGCACGCCCGCCATCGGCGGCACCAGCACGGTGCGGATGCCGAGCGCGTCGGCCACCGCGCAGGCGTGCTGCCCTCCGGCGCCGCCGAACGTGGTGAGGGCGTACTCGGTGACGTCGCGGCCCTTCCGCACGGAGATCTGCTTGATCGCGTTGGCGATGTTCTCGACCGCGACCCGCAGGTAGCCCTCGGCCACCTGCTCGGGGCCGCGCTCGTCCCCGGTCCGCCCGCGGATGTCCGCGGCCGTCTCGGCGAACCGCCGCCGCACCTCGTCCGCGTCCAGCGGCAGGTCGCCGTGCGGGCCGAAGACCTCGGGGAAGTGGCCGGGCTGGATGCGGCCGAGCATCACGTTGGCGTCGGTGAGGCACAGCGGGCCGCCGTTGCGGTAGCAGGCCGGGCCGGGGTCGGCCCCGGCGGAGTCCGGGCCGACCCGATAGCGTCCGCCGTCGAAACGCAGGACGGACCCGCCGCCCGCCGCCACCGTGTGGACGGCGATCATCGGTGCGGACAGCCGTACGCCGGCCACCTGGGTCTGGACCACCCGCTCGTACGCGCCCGCGTAGTGGGACACGTCGGTCGAGGTGCCGCCCATGTCGAAGCCGATCACCTTGTCGAACCCGGCCAGCCGGGACATGCGCGCCATGCCGACGATGCCGCCGGCCGGGCCGGACAGGATCGCGTCCTTGCCGCGGAAGTGCCCGGCCTCCGCCAGCCCGCCGTTCGACTGCATGAACATCAGCCGTACGCCGGGAAGTCGCCGGGCCACCGCCTCGACGTACCGGCGCAGGACGGGCGAGAGGTAGGCGTCGGCCACGGTGGTGTCGCCACGCGGCACCAGCTTCATCAGCGGGCTGACCTCGCTGGAGCACGACACCTGCGCGAAGCCCGTGCGCCTGGCCAGGCTCCCGATCGCCCGTTCGTGCGCCGGGTGCAGGTGGCTGTGCAGGCAGACCACCGCGACCGCCCGGACGCCCTCCTCGCGCAGCCGCCGCAACCGCGGCGCGAGCCCTTCGAGGTCGGGCGGCCGCAGCACCGTGCCGTCGGCGGTGATCCGCTCGTCCACCTCGGCCACGCGCTCGTACAGCATCTCCGGCAGCACGATCCTGCGGTCGAAGATGCGCGGGCGGTTCTGGTAGCCGATGCGCAGCGCGTCGCCGAACCCCTTGGTGATCACCAGTGCGGTCCGCTCGCCCCGGCGTTCGAGCAGGGCGTTGGTGGCGACCGTGGTGCCCATCCGCACCGACTCGATGCGCTCGACCGGGATCGGCTCGCCCGCGGGGACGTCCAGAAGGGCGCGGATGCCCGCCACCGCCGCGTCGGGGTAACGCGCCGGATTCTCCGACAGGAGCTTGCGCGTCACCAGCCGCCCGTCCGGGCATCGGGCGACCACGTCGGTGAACGTCCCGCCACGGTCCACCCAGAACTGCCACCGGTCTCCAGGCATGGGACCCCCCTCCGCACGCCCGTACATCCCTTGTATCAGGGCCGCACGTCGCGGCTTAAATAGGGAGACATCCCACCTCATGCCGGACATATCATCGAGTGCCGTTTTCCGGATCACACCGGACCTGGCGTGAGGGGAAGGTGGTTCCGGCAGATGTCCGAGCGGAGCGTGCAGCGCAGTGGGGGCATCGGCGCCCTCGTCACCGGCAACCTGCTCGGCGGCGTCGCGGTCGCCTCCGGCATCGCGGTCGGCGGGCTGCTCCTGGAGCGGCTGGGCGGCACGTCCGTCGCGGGGCTCGGCCAGGCCGCGAGCGTGCTCGGCGCGGCGGTCGCCGCGGTGCCGCTGGCCGGCGTCGCGGCCCGGCACGGGCGGCGCCGTTCGCTCACCTTCGGATACGCGATCGCCGCGCTCGGCGGTGTGCTGATCGTCACGGCCGCCGTCGTCGCACAGCTCGTCGTGCTGCTGGCCGGGCTGGCCATGTTCGGCGTCGGGCAGGCGGTGAACCTGCAGTCCCGGTACGCCGCCGCGGACGGCGCGGCTCCCGGCGCCCGGGCCAGGGCGATGTCGATCGTCATCTGGGCGACCACGATCGGGTCCGTGGCCGGCCCCAACCTCAGCGAGGTGGCCGACCGGTTCGGCCGGTGGCTCGGGCTGCCCGGCCTCGCCGGTCCCTACGTGTTCTCGGTCGTGTCCTTCGCCCTGGCGGGCGCGGTGGTGGCGGTGTTCCTCAGGACCGCCGCACGGCCGTCCGCGCCTTCCGCCGGCGAGGCGGACACGAGCACCCGGGCGGTGGGCGCGGTGGCGGCGCTGCGCTGGGCGGCGGCCGACCCGGCGGCGCGATTCGCGGTCGTGCTCATCGCGGTGGCGCACGCGATGATGGTGATGGTCATGGTGATGACGCCGCTGCACATGCAGCACCACGGCATGTCGCTGCAGCTGGTGGGCGTGGTGATCAGCCTGCACGTGCTCGGCATGTACGCCTTCAGCCCGGTCTTCGGCTGGCTGGCCGACCGGATCGGCGCGGTCCCCACGGCGTGCGCCGGGATGCTGATGCTCGGGGCGGCCGTCGTGCTCGGTTTCGTGGCCGCGTCCGCCGCGGAGGGCAGCACCCTCACCGCGCTCGCGCTGACCGTGCTCGGCATCGGCTGGTCGGCGTCGATGATCTCCGCGTCGGCGCTGCTCGCCGGCACCGCCGCGGACCACGTCCGGGTGCCGCTGCAGGGCGCCACCGACGCCGGGATGAACTACGCGGGCGCCGCGGCGGCCGCGCTGGCCGGGCCGATCCTCGCCGCCGGCGGTTTCCGCGCGGTCAACATCGCGGCGGCGGTCATCCTCGTGCCCGCGGTCGCGACGGCGACCGCCGCCCTGCGCCGGGGCCGGACGGCCGCGAAGGAGGGGGACGACGAGCGGCGCGCGGAGGCCGCCCGGCCCTGATCCGGCGCGGGGGAGGCCCCCTCGTCACGACGGCGAGAGAGGCCTCCCCCCGGGGGGTCAGGACTCCCGCTTCGGGATGATCCGCTTGACCGCCACCGCCGCCGAGACCAGCGTGAACAGGCCCAGGGCGATCCAGAGCGCGTTCCAGCCCATGAACGGGGCGGTCAGCGCCGCACCGCCGAAGCCCGCCGCGACGCCCCCGATGGGTGGGTTGTTGTACATGTTCACCATTTCCTTTCCCGACGCCATGCGGCGTCCCAGAATGCTTTCGCCTGCGTGATCTGCAGGAAGACATCGAAGATCATTTCGACGATCAGCAGGGCGGCGACGGCCATCTGCACGCCGCCCCTGCTCCGTACGGTCACGATCCGCTCGACCATGAAGACGCCCGTGACCGCCACCCAGAGCGGATGGAACTCGAGCGTGCCGGTGACCGCGATCGACCAGGCCGTGGCGCCCAGGTACGCGAAGATCACAACGATCCCGACCAGCGACAGGAGCTGACGGCCCCAGTAGGGCAACGTGACCCGCGTCCAGCCGTAGTCGGTGAGGTTCTCCAGCGCCCCCCGCTTCCACCGCAGGCGCTGCTTGAACAGGTCCTTCCAGGTCTCCATGACCTCGGTGGTGAGCGTGCACTCCGCGGGACACAGGATGCGGAACCTCAGGTGCAGCAGCGCCAGGGTGAGCTCGTTGTCCTCGGTCAGGACGCGCACGTCGTACACCTGGTCGCGGCCGGGGAGACGGCCGCTGCGGCGGGCCCTGACGACCTCCTTGAGCGCGAGCGCGCGAAACAGCGTCGCCGTCCCGGTGAGCACCAGCGCCTTTCCGCTCAGCCGCCGCACGTCCCTGGCGTAGCGCGCGTACTCGTTGCGCTGGAACATGCCCACCAGCCCGCCGCCCGGCTTGCCGGTGAAGGTGCCTCCCACCGCGGCCAGTTCGCCGGTGGCCAGCCGGAGGACGGCGTGGTGGATGAAACCGGGATCGAGCGCCGAGTCCGCGTCCATGACCAGTACGGCGTGCCGGGATCCCAGCCGAGGCAGCAGGACTTCGAGCACCTGGTTGAGCGCGCCCGCCTTCTTGTGGCGGTTGCCGACCGTTCTGATCACCTCGGCGCCGTGCGCGCGTGCGATGTCCGCGGTCCTGTCGGTGCAGTTGTCCGCGATCACGATGACGCGGTTGGGCCTGCGCCGCTGGCCGTGCAGCGACGTCATCGTCTCGGCGATCTGGTCCTCTTCGTCGTGCGCCGGGACCAGCACGGTGACGTGCATGCGCGAGGGGTCGACCTCCGGGAGATCCCGCTTGCCGTCGGCGCCCTTCGCGGCCCGGTGCCGGCCCGTGCGGGCCTCCGCCGGGTCTCCCGGATGGACCGGTGTGACGGCGTGAACGCGGTGTCCGGCGTCATGCGCGTGGCCGCGTCCGGGCTGCGGCAGCCTGGGCAGAGTTTCCGACTGAACCACTTAGAACCGTCCAGCTCCCAGCAAACTGTCGCATTGTGGTTACTACTTCCAAGAGGTTACACGCGTGATAGGAGTGACTGGTTGACATCAAAGCGGCATAAGATGCGCCAGAAGATTTTCGGACAGGAATGGTGATGAAATGGTCAGGGCCGCTGTCGCCGCCCTTCTGGGCCTGTCCGCCGTCGCCGTCGCTGTCACCGTCGCCGCCGGGCGCTCCGGCGCCCCTCACGCGGCGCCGCCCGCGCCTCCCGCCGGCGCCTCCACCCCGAGGCCGCATCCGAAGACCACCGCGCGCGCCCTGTCGTCGTCACCGCCGGTCATGCTGGAGATCCCGAGGATCGGGGTGCGGACCACGCTGATGACGCTGGGCAAGAACCCGGACGGGACGCTGGAGGTCCCGCCTCTCGACAGGGTCGACGAGGCCGGGTGGTACCGCCTCGGTCCGTCGCCCGGCTCACCCGGTCCCGCCGTCATCGCCGGTCACGTCGACTCGAAGCAGGGGCCAGGCGTCTTCTTCCGGCTCGGGGACCTGCGGCCGGGCGACACGGTGAAGGTCTCCAGGAAGGACCGCACCCAGGCGATCTTCGAGGTGGACTCCCTGGAGAGCGTGCCGAAGGACCGCTTCCCCACCCGCAAGGTCTACGGGATGGTGACGTTCCCCGGCCTGCGCCTCATCACCTGTGGCGGAGCCTTCGACACCGCCAGGGGCCACTACCGTGACAATGTCATCGTCTACGCCCACCTCGTCGCCGGCCGCCGCCCGCACGCCGGGGCTTCCCCCCGTTGATCGACCGCGGGGACGGCTGCGTCATCATGAGGGTGTCCGCGGCTCTCGCATGAGCCGGCGGGCCAACACGGCCGGAGACGAAGAGGGAGTGCGGGCATGCGGTTCGAGACCGGCGTCGACGTGGACGCCGCCGCGGAGCGGGTCTGGCGGGTCATGACGGACGTCGCCAGGTGGCCGGAGTTCACCCCCACCATGACCACGGTCGAGCATCTCGGCGACGGCCCGCTGGGCCTCGGCGGCCGGTTCAGGATCAAGCAGCCGGGGCTTCCCCCGATGGTCTGGGAGGTGACCGAGTTCACCGACGGCAGGTCCTTCGCCTGGCGGGCGGCCGGCGGGGGCGTGACCACGATCGGGACGCACGTGCTCACCCCCCGGGAGGGCGGGGTGTCGGTCGTGCTCGGGATCGACCAGTCGGGACCGCTGGCGCCGCTGATGGGTCTGCTGCTGGGCGGCCGGACCCGCAGGTACGTACGCACGGAGGCGGAGAGCCTCAAACGGCGCTGCGAGTCCGGCGACGCCGTGTGAGCGGTTCTGCCGGCGGTGGGCCGGAGTCCGGGGACCCCGGCCCACGCGGGTGACTACCGGGCCGGGTAGTCCGCGATGTACTGCGGCGCGCCGACCTTGGTCGTGTCGGCCGCGTCGCCGACGCCGTTGACGACGTGGTCGATCGTCCCGGCGCTGAGGTTGACCGTCATGATGTGGTGCAGCCGCACGCCCGGGGTCTGCGGCACCTCGAAGCCGTTCTCGGTGTGGATCTGCGGGTTGTTCTGGTTGAAGACGTAGACGCCCGCGCCGTAGAGGTCGTGCCTCTTCACGCGGTCGCCGACCTTGTAGCCGGCGTAGCCCTCCACGGAGCCGTTCATCCAGTCGGCCTGCGTCGGCGGGTCGTACGGCAGCTCGTTCTGGTAGAGGATCGTCGTGCCGTCCTCACCGTTCCAGACCGTGTTGTAGCGCTGGAAGTGCTCGACGAACAGACCGGTCGCCGTCACGTGGTCGCCGTTGACGACGACGCCGTAGCGGCCGATGTTGGTGTTCCAGCGCTGCGTGTCGGTGAGGCCCTCGACGCCGTGGTCGGCGCGCCACACCCAGGTGTGGTCGATGAGCACGTTGTCGCTGTCGACCTCGAGAGCGGTCTCGGTCTTGCCGACGTGCGGCCCGCCGACCCGGAAGTACACGTCGGACAGCGTCGTCGGGTTGTCCGCCGAGGACCGGTGGCCGCCGTGCCGGCCGCCCACCCGCAGCAGGACGGGGGACTGCTGGAGGCCGGCGTCGACGGTGACTCCGGCGACGATCACGCCGGGGACGTCGGCGACGTCGAGCGGGATCGCGCCGCGTACGGCGGTGAGGGTGGCGTGCCCGAGGCCGAGGACCACCGTGTCGGGGCGCTTGACCTCGATGCTCCGCGCGATGTCGTACACGCCGGGCGTGAGCAGCAGGTTCTTGCCGCGCGCGAGCTGGCTGTTGATGAGCTGCACCGAGTCGGACGGCTTCGCGACGTAGAAGTCCGACAGCGGCACCGTGCGGCCCGGCGTCATGCCGTCCGCCCACGAGACGCCGCGCGTGTTCTTCCTGGCGGCGGGCACGCGGACGTTGAGCCCGCCCTGCGCGTCGGTGTACAGGTAGGGCTTCTCGCGGCTGACGGGGGTGTTCTCCACCGTGGTGTAGGGCGGGTTCGGGAAGCCGGACTCGTCCGGCGCACCGACGACGCCGGAGAAGACCTGGTTCCACACGCCGTTGGACCACCCGGCGATCTCGGTGTTGCGGGTCAGCCACTGCTGCTGGGAACCGTTGGTGACGGACGGCAGCCGGGAGTCGGCGATGAAGCCGCCACTGGCGTACTGCGGGCCGGCGGTGCAGTAGTCCATCAGCGACAGGGTGCCGCCACTGACGTTGAGGCGGCGCATGGAGACGGCCTGGGAGACGGCCCAGAAGTTCGCCGTCTGGCGGCAGCCGTCCTGGCCCGCCGCGTTGATGTTGATCGACAGGTTCGACAGCGTGCGCCAGAAGTTGACGAGCGCGAGGCAGTTGCCGGTGCCGTTGTTCTCCAGGCAGCGGTTGTAGACCTCGACCTTGCCGTTGATGACGACGTCGGCAGGCGAGGCGCCGAGACCGGCGATCTCGGTGTAGTAGCCGACCTTGATCTGGAGCGGGTGCTCGGCGGTGCCGTACGTGCCGGGCTTGAAGAGGTAGGCGTGGCGCTCGGTGCCCATCTCGTTGCCGACCTGCGCCGCGTGCGCCGCGTCCAGGGTCGCCTGGATCTGGTCGACCGGCATGCTCGGGTCGAAGACGGTGACGCCGGGCCCGAGGTCGGGGGCTCCACCGTGGTCGCCGTGGTTTCCGGAGGCCGGACCCGGTGCGGCGGTGGCGGCCGTCGTTCCCGCCGTCACGACGGCGGTCGTCAGCACGAGACCGAACGTTAACGCCCGGCCGATCAACCGGCGGCCGGAGTGCCGCCTCACAGGACTCCCAGTTCCAGAACTCTGGGTCGTCATACGGTTCGTCCTTTCCGCTGCGTACGCAGCCGAGAGAGCGCTCTCTCGCGGGCCCGCCTTGTATCAAGCCCTGAAAAAATGTGTGCGATGTTTGTACCGCGCGAACCGGCCCCGGCGCTATCCCTTGACTTTTCCGCGGACGCCTTCCCCCGAACGCCGAACCGCCCCGGAGCGGGCGGGCTCCGGGGCGGTCCAGCGCTCGGTTCAGGCGGTCTCTTCGCGATACCGCGCGTGCGCCGCGGCCAGGCGGCCGCCGACCTCGGCCGTGCTGACGAGCACGGACATGTTCGCCCTCGACGACCGGCCCTCCGTGGCCGCGTCCACGGCGCGCATCAGATACTTCGTGATCGCGTTGCCGCGCACGCCGTCCCGCTCGGCGGCGGCCATCGCGCCGGCGATGGCGGCGTCCACCTCCGACGCGTCGATCGCGTCCTCCTCCCGCACCGGCGTGGTGATCAGGAACGAGCTGTTGTTGCCCAGCGCCCAGTGGTTCTCCACCGCCCGCGCGATCACCCGCTCGTCGTCCAGCCGCTGCGGGCTGCGGATGCCGCTGGAGACGCAGTAGAACGCGGGGAAGTCGTCCGACCGGTACGACACCACCGGCACGCAGTGGGTCTCCAGATACTCCATCGTCAGGTTCAGGTCGAGGATGCTCTTGGCCCCGGCGCAGACGACGGCCACCTTCGACCGGGTGAACTGGATCAGGTCGGAGGAGACGTCCATCGTCTTCTCCGCGCCCCGGTGCACGCCGCCGATGCCGGCCGACGAGAAGAACGGGATGCCGGCCAGCTCGGCCGCCACCACCGAGCTGGCCACGGTCAGCGCGCCGAGCCCGCCCTGGGCCAGGATCACCGGCAGGTCCCGGCTGCTGACCTTGGGGATGCCGGACGTCGAGGCGAACCGCTCGACGTCCTCGTCGGTCATGCCGACCTTGATCCGCCCGCCCTCGACGCAGATCGTGGCCGGGACCGCGCCGCCCGCCCGGACCGCGTCCTCGACCTTCCGCGCGGTCGCGGCGTTGTCCGGATAGGCCAGCCCATGGGTGATGACGTTCGACTCCAGCGCCACCACCGGCCGCCTCTCGGCGAGTGCGTCCGCGACCTCCTCGCTGAACACCAGCGGGACGCGCCCATGCTCCCGGGTCATCGTCGCCCCTCAGTTCGCGGCCGGGCCGTAGTTCGGCAGCTTGTTCAGCTTGTGCTTCTGGTTGAGGATCTCCGGGATGTAGACCTTCTCGTCCCACAGCTCCTTCGCGACGGGCTCCAGGATGATCGACACCGAGCCCTCCTCGCAGCCGAAGGCGCTCGTCATCGCCTTGGTCACCGCCGCGACCAGGTCGGAGTGCTGCTGCTCGGTGAGGGGCACCGGGAAGTGCTTGATGCTGACGTGCGGCATGATGATCTCCTTACGGTGGGTCCCGAGACGATCCCTGATGGCTGCGACCAGCTCGTCGATCTCCGGATCCTTGAGCAGGCCGTAGTGATCGGCTTCCAGGTCGACGACGACCGGGGCCGTGGCCGAATAGCCGCTGCTGTTCTCCAGGAACGAGTAGTCGTCGCCCCTGGCCTTGAAGATGGTGATCGGCGCCTCGATCCGCCGCCGGGCGAGCTCGCGGAAGGTGTAGCTGAACTCGAAGGTCTCGCCCACCACCCGCATGATCCGGCGTACGAGGTCGATGTCCAGGTCGGGGAAGTTGCGGTGGATGAAGGCGGCGAAGCTCTCCTCGTCCACGGCCTCGGCCAGGCACCGCTCCAGCAGCGGCCCGGTGATCGTGCCGGCGAAGACCGAGAAGAGGATCGTCACGTACGCCCTGTTGCCGAAGCCGGCCTCGCGCTCGTGCTCGGACGTGCCCGCCGTGTGGACCTTCGGCGAGCCCGGCGCGATCAGGAACAGGTGCTCCACCCGCTCACCGGCCTGCTCCAGCTGGTAGGCGGCCTCGAACGCGACCCGCGCGCCGAACGAGTATCCCCACAGCGTGTAGGGACCGGACGGCTGCAGCCGGCGGATCGCCTTGACGTCCTCGGCCGCCATCTCGCCGATGGTCGCGTACGGCACCTCCTCGGGGTTGATCCCGTACGCCTGGACCCCGTAGAAGGGCTGGGTGGCGCCCATCCTGGCGGCCAGCGTGCGCAGGTTCATCGTGTAGCCGCCGAGGCCGGGCCAGCAGTAGATGGGCTGGTCTGCGCCCTCCCGCTGCAGCGGCACGAGCCGGGAGCACGCCTCGGACCCGGTCCCGTCGACCCGCCGGGCGAGCTTCTCGATCGTCGGGCACTCGAACAGCACCTGGAGCGGAAGCGAGCCGCAGAACTCCCGGTTGATCTTGTTGATCAGCCCGACGGCGATGAGCGAGTTGCCGCCGGAGGCGAAGAAGTCGTCCTCCACCGAGACGGTCTCCCGCTTCATCGCCTTCTTCCACAGCTCGGCGATCCTGCGCTCGGTCATGGTCCGCGGCGCGACGTACGGCCGGTCGGCGTTGTCCACGTCCGTGGCGTCGGACTCGGCCAGCGCCCTGACGTCGATCTTCCCGTTCGCCGTGAACGGGAGCTGGTCCAGCACGACGACCTTGTTCGGGATCATGTAGTCCGGCAGGAAATTGATCAGATCGTCTCTGATCATCTCCGCCGGGCCCTTCATGTGGACCGAGTCCTCCTTCATCCCCTCGCTCAACCGCTGCTCGTCGCTCACGCGGCCGCCGATGAAGAAGTAGGACGGGCCGGTGGGCCGGCCGTTGGCGCGCAGGATGCCGTCGATGCGGCGCGCCGAGGGCAGGTCGTCGCCGGACTTCGAGCTGTATCCGGACGACATGAACCCGATGTTCACGTCGTTCATCGACAGGTGCTGCAGCGTCCGTCCCAGGTCGATGTAGCGCAGCCACTCCTCGTCGTTCCTGCTGATCACCGAGATGCCGAGGCTCGACCGGTCGTAGACCTGCTGGTTGATCGCGATGACCTGCTTCTTGAGGATGAGCTCGTCGGAGATCAGCCGCAGCCGCCCGTTCTCGTAGGCGTACTGGCCCGCCCGCAGGTCGGCGATCTTCCCGGGGTGCGCCTGCACGTAGAGGTCGATCTCGTCCGGGCGCGGCCCCGCCCACGGGACCAGCTCGAACGTGCCGAGGTAGTAGTCCTCGGCGGCGCAGTCCAGGTGGTCCTTCGTGGCCGGCGCGTACTCCAGGGCCCTGATGTCCAGGCCGTACTCCGGCAGCACCTCCTCGAACAGGCCGACCATGTGGCCGGTCTCGATCTCCAGGACCTCGCGGATGTTGTTCTTGTAGACCGGTTCTATCGCCCGCTTCTTGCCGACGAAGTGCAGCCTCACCCGGGGCTCCGCTCCCCCGGCGGCCGGCCCGACCAGTACGAGCCGGTGGTGCACGGGGTGGTGGTAGTAGAAGCCCGGCCGCAGGCCGCCGATCCCGTTGATCTCCAGGTAGAGCTGCGTCGCGTACAACGCCCCGGGCGAGGCGTACGCGTACTTCGGCAGCAGGCGTTCCTCGCTGTGGTGCTGGCCGAAGTAGCGCAGGATCTCGCCGAGCTCCTCCAGGCCGAGGGTGCCGAGGCCGCGGGAGTGGGTGCCCTCGGCCTTCCTCGCCAGCAGCTTCAGGATGTCGCCCCGGCCGATCTCCCCACCCTCGTAGAACCGGTAGGTCTTGCGGGCGAAGGCCAGCCCGCGCTGCCGCGCGGTCGCCTGTCTGCCGGGCAAGTCGATCACCGGCCTGCCCTCGATCTCCGCGGCGTCCCGGAGACCGGGGTTGGACAGCTGCGCCCTGACCTGGAGCCTGCTCGCCTTGGACTGGTGGTGGGCGCCGTGGTTGCCCTGGTCCATCAGCGCCGCTTCCTTGGGATTCAGCTCCACGCAGGCGATGAGGTTCTGGAAGCCGGTGCGCGGGTCGCTCTTGACGATGACCGCGGCGTGCTTGACCCACTCGTGGGTCTCGATGGCCAGCTTGATCTCGTCCAGCTCGACCCGGAATCCCCGCAGCTTGACCTGGTTGTCCGCGCGGCCGACGAACTGGACGGTGCCGTCGGCGTTCCAGTACGCGAGATCGCCGGTCTTGAAGAGCCTGCCCTCGCCGAGCGGGTTGTCCACGAACCGCTCGGCGGTCAGCTCGGGCTTGTGGAGGTAGCCGCGGGCGACCTGGACGCCTCCGATGAACAGCTCGCCGATCTCGCCGACGGCCACGGGCGCCCCGGCGAGATCGAGGATGTGGTAGTCGGTGTGGTCGACCGGCGCCCCGATCGAGATCGCGTTCGGGCCCT
Source organism: Microbispora sp. NPDC046973 (assembly GCF_040644495.1). Classification (NCBI taxonomy): domain Bacteria; kingdom Bacillati; phylum Actinomycetota; class Actinomycetes; order Streptosporangiales; family Streptosporangiaceae; genus Microbispora; species Microbispora sp. NPDC046973. The sequence continues at coordinate 97,088 of NZ_JBEYWQ010000006.1, forward strand.
CGTCGACGGTCGCCGGGTCCACCGTGTACGCCGACGAGTTGATCGTGCACTCGGTGGGGCCGTACAGGTTGATCAGCGCGCACCCGCGCATGGTGTCGAGGAAGCTCGTCGCCAGCGTCTTGGACAGGACCTCGCCGCCGGTGAAGACCTGCGTGAGCGAGGTGCAGCTCTGCAGGTCCTCGGTGTCCAGCAGCGCCGTCAGCAGCGTCGGGACGCACTGCAGCGTGGTCACGTCGTGCGTCCTGATGACGTCGATCAGCCGCTCGGCGTCCCGGTAGACCCCGGGCGGGCCCACGACGACCATGGAGCCGCAGACCGGCGCGAGGATCTCCCACTGCGCCGCGTCGAAGCTCATCGGCGTCTTCTGCACGATGACCTTGTCCCGGTCGATCCCGTAGCCGGCGTGCAGCCACCGCATCTGGCTGACGATGCTGCGGTGCTCGATCATCACGCCCTTCGGCTTGCCGGTGCTGCCGGAGGTGTAGATGACGTACGCGAGATTGCCCGGACGCAGGCCCGGGTGGCGAGCGGGGTGCCGGTCGAGGTGCCGGTCGCCGCCGGGGGAACCCGCGGACCCTTCCGCGTCCTTCAGGGTGACGATCCGCGTGCCGGCGGGCGCCAGGTCGGTCAGCCTGTCCACGAGCTCGTCCTGCGTGACGACGACCCGCACGCCGGCGTCCTCGATCATGTAGCGGAGGCGCTCTTCGGGGTATTCGGGGGACAGCGGCAGGTAGGCGCCGCCGGCCCGCAGGATCCCCCACACGCCGACCATCAGGTCGATCGACGGCTCGACGAAGAGCCCCACACATTCGTCGAGGTCCACGCCGAGCTCCCGCAGGTGCCCGCCGAGGGCCGCGCCGCCCTCCGCGAGCTCGCGGAAGGTCAGCCGCCGCTCTCCGCAGACGACCGCCGTGGCACCCGGGCGCATCCTGGCCTGGGCGTCGAGCAGATCGGGAAGACAGGTGTCCTCGGGTGATTCCCGCCTCGCTTGATCCACTGGAGTGGTGATCATTTCCTCCCCCTGCGATGGGCGGACAAGGGTTACTGGGAAGCCGCGGCCCTCGGCGCCGTCACCCGTCTCCCGCGCTCCCCCGCGGGGTGACCGGCCTGGGCTGCGCCGCAAGCCGGTCGGGCCTTCCGCCGAGCCGTCGGGAGGTGAAGCCTGTGGAGGCCACGCGAAACCCTGGGTGGGTTCGTCCCGGGGGCTGCCGCCGGTGAAGCAGCACGATCTGACCGGCGGCGGTTGAGGTCCCCTCCCCTGGGGGAGGGGAGGAGGTCAGCGTGTGATGTCCGTGCCGAAGTACCGGTCGCCGAAGTCGCCGATACCGGGGATCATGTAGGCGTTCTCGTTCAGCCGTTCCTCGATGGCCGAGGTCACGATCCGCAGGTTCGGGTGGCGCGCGTGGACCGCGGCGATGCCCTCCGGCGCCGACAGCAGGGCGACGAAGACGATGTCGTCCTCGGCGACCCCGTGGTCGAGCAGCACCTCGATGGCGGCCAGCGCGGTCCCGCCGGTGGCCAGCATCGGGTCCAGCAGCAGCACGCTCCGCCGGTCGATGTCCGCGGGCAGCGCGGAGTAGTACAGCTTCGGCAGCTTCGTCACCTTGTCCCGCTGGATGAGGATCTTGCCGATCCGCACTCCCGGCGACATCGCCCGCAGCTCGTGCTCCATGCTCTCGCCGGCGCGCAGGACCGACACCCCGCAGATCCGCGAGGCCAGCCGCAGGCCGCGGTAGGTGCGCCCCACCGGGGTCAGCACGTCGAACGGCTCGTACGGCAGGAGGTCCAGGGCCGTCTCGATGAGCTGGCGGATGATCCGTCCCGACGTGGTGACGAAGCGCTCCGGGTCGGCGTTCCGGTCACGGATGATCGTGTGCAGCGCCCGCAGCTGCCTGGTCTGGGGCAGCAAGTGCACGTTTCCGTTCGTGGCGCCGTCCACCGTGTCGTTCACGGTGTCGTTCACGGTGCCGGCCTCCTGCGTCGCCATGATGGTCATGCCTTCTCACCCGCCTCCAGCTGGGCGAAGGCCCTGCGGGCCTCCTGGACGAACTTGCGCACCTTCAGCCGGTCCTTGCGCCGGGTCACCGGGTCCTCCAGGCCGGTGTGCGCGTCGACGGCGGCCGGGCGGACCTCGGCGATCGCGGCGGCGACGTTGTCCGGGTTCAGCCCGCCGGCGAGCATCAGCGGCTTGGGCGAGATCCGGACCAGTTCCGCGCTGATCGACCAGTCGTGCAGCAGACCGGTGGCGCCCTTGGCACCGGTGGCCGGGTTGAAGGTGTCGGTGATGAACATGTCGACCCACTCGGCCGCCTCGTCCACGATCGTGGCCAGCTCGTCGAGGTTGTCCTGCTTGACCACGAGGCTCTTGAGCACGTACAGGTCGGGGGCGATGCGCCGCAGCTTCCGCAGCTCCTCGCCCGTCACGTCGCCGTGCAGCTGGATCGCGGTGACGCCCAGCTCCTCGCAGAAGGTCTTGATCTCCTCGGCGTCGGTCAGATAGGTGATCACGACGCCCCTGTGCTCCGGCTGGATCTCCTTGACGATCGCCGCGGCGTCCTCCTCCGACAGGTCCTCGTTCTTGGCCGGCAGCCGCAAGGCGAAACCGAGCCAGTCCGCGCCCTCCTCGCGGATCAGGTCCGCCTCGGCCTGGTCGATGACACCGGCTACCTGAATCAGTCCCTGCATGTTGACCCGCCTTTCGAACCGGCCTGAGCGGCCTCGGTCGGAAACGAATTGCAAACGGCCACGAACGATGGCTTTGAACAGCCCGCGACAGTGCGGCCTTTCGGAGATTGAATTCGCAGCGGTGCGATTACTCCGGGCCTTCGAGGCCTATTCAGAATTCGCGTCGGCGGGCTTTTCCCACAACCCCTAGCAGCCCCACAGCGTGTCAGGACGATCCGGGGCACCTTTGGACTTTTCGGGTGCCCCCGGGCCGGACTCGCACGAGATTGCCGGCAACCCCTTACAACCCCTATCAGGCAACGGCCTGCCCCGAGTCGCGCGCGGCTCTCGTTGACCCGGCCGGAATCGCGGAACTAGCCTCCGTTTCGGAGTGCCCCGACGAGCACGCGCGAGAAACGGCGGTGGTGAGAATGCACCACGAGCGATCGCTTTCCCCGGATTATTCGCCGGCGCGGTTCCCGGCCTCCGGGCGCCGCGATCGCCGGATCTCGCGCCCGTCCACGCCGCCCGGGCGCCGCCACCGGCCCGCGCGCCCCGGACCCGGCCGGGCCTCCCGTCTGGCCAATCGCTTAGCGCTAAGGTAATGTCTCTTAGTGCTAAGCGAATCCGCTCACCACTGATCCACGGCCGCCGGGGCCGATCGGCACGACAGCTCGACCCAACCGACGCACGACGTTCGCTCTCGCCTGCCCGGACCGGGCCCACGCGCACTGGAGGAACCAGATGACAGTCATCGAGTCCGTCTCCGCCGGGACCGGCACACCGGATCGCGTACCCATCAAGAACTGGCTCGCGGTGATCGCCGTCGCGCTGGGGACCTTCCTGGTGGTGACCGTCGAGAACCTGCCCATGGGCCTGCTCACGGCCATCGGCGGCGGCCTGCACGTCTCCGACGGCGAAGTCGGCCTGATGGTGACCGTGTCCGGCCTGGTCGCCGCCGTCACCGCGCCGCTGCTCCCGGTGGCGATCCGCGGGCTGGACCGGCGGGTGGTCCTGCTCGGCCTGATCCTGCTGGCGCTGGTGGCCAACGTCGTGTCCGCGGTGACCCCCTCGTACGCCGTGCTGATGGTGGCCCGGCTGTTCGTGGGCGTCAGCATCGGCGGATTCTGGGCGCTCGCCGGGGGTCTCGGCGTCCGGCTGGTCCCCGAGACGCACGTCGCCAAGGCCACCTCGTTGATCTTCTTCGGCGCCATGGCCGCCAACGTCCTCGGCGTCCCCGCGGGCACGCTCGTCGGCGAGCTCACCGGCTGGCGCGTCGCGTTCGGCGTGGTCGCGGCGGTCGCGCTCCTGCTGGTGATCGCGCTGGCCGTGTTGCTGCCGAAGATGCCGGCGTCCGAGCCCGTCCGGCTGCGCACGCTGGGCGAGCAGCTGCGCACCCCCGCCGTCCGGGTCGGTGTCGTCGCCACCTTCCTGCTGGTGTCCGGGCACTACGGCGCCTTCACGTTCGTCAGCCCGATCCTGCAGGACGTCTCCGGGGTCGGCGCGGCGTTCGTCGGCCCGCTGCTGCTGGCGTACGGCGTGGCCGGGATGGCCGGCAACCTCATCGCCGGATCGTGGGCGGGCCGCAACGTCCGCGGCACGATCGTCGCGGTCAGCGTCGCGCTCGCGGTCATCCTGGCGGCGTTCCCGTTCCTCGGCGGCAACGCGGTCACCGGGTCGATCCTGCTGATCGCGTGGGGTTTCGCGTTCGGCGGCCTGCCGGTGAGCGTGCAGACCTGGATCATCAAGGCGGCGCCGCAGGGCATCGAGGCCGCCACCGGGCTCAACACCTGCATGTTCAACCTGGCGATCGCGCTGGGAGCGCTGTTCGCCAGCCTCATCGTCGGAGCGGTCAGCGTGACCGGCGTGCTGTGGGTCGCGGCGGGCCTCGTGGTCCTGACCTCGCTGGTGGTCTCCGGCGCCAGGCGGGTCTAGCAGGCCCGCTCGTCGCCCAGTGACATCAGCAGTTGCCTGAGGATCTCGGCCAGGTTCTCCCGCTGGACGGGGGTGAGCCCGGCGAGCAGGCGCCGTTCGGTGTCCACGTGGTCGGGCAGCGCCCGGTCGATCAGCTCTCGGCCGGCGTCGGTCAGATCGACGTGGACACCACGGCCGTCGATGTCGCTGGGCGTCCGCGTCACCAGGCCCCGCGCCTCCAGCCGATCGAGGCGCTGGGTGACCGCCCCCGAGGTGACCATGGCGGAGCGCATCAGCTCGGCCGGGGCCTGCCGGCCGCCGCGGCGGAGGGTGGCCAGGACGTCGAACGACGAGGGGTCCAGGTCGTGCTCGGCGAACGTGCGGCGCAGCTCGTTGTTGACGAGCTGCGTCAGCCTCGACAGCCGGCCGAAGACCGCCATCGGGGACACGTCCAGGTCAGGACGGGCCTCGGCCCACTGCTGCAGGACGTGGTCCACATGATCCGGCACACCGCAAGGGTACCGCCCGCGGCACCCACGAGATCGAGAGGAAGCAGAGGCATGCGCATCACCGTGTTCGGGGCGACCGGGAACGTGGGCAGACGCGTCGTGGCCGAGGCCGTGTCGCGCGGACACGAGGTGACCGGCGTGGCCCGCAATCCGGTAAGGCTCGCCGAACTGCCCGGCGAGGCGCGTTTCCGAGTCGGCGACGCGACCGACATCAACGACGTCGTCACGCTGACCGCCGGGCAGGACCTGGTGATCACCGCGACCTGCCCGGCGCCCGGCGACGAGAGCCGGCTGGTCACGGCCGCCACCACGCTGCTCGCGGCGTGCGCCAAGACCGGCGTACGCCTGCTGCTGGTGGGCGGCGCGGGCAGCCTGACCGTCGAGGGCGGCGGCCGCCTGATGGACCGGGCGGGCTATCCGTCCTTCCTGCAGCCGATCGCGGCGGCGTGCGTCGAGCAGCTGGCGGCCTGCCGGGCCAACACCACCGTCGACTGGGCCTACCTGAGCCCGGCCGACCTGCTCGTCCCCGGTGTGCGGACCGGCCGCTACCGGCTGGGCGCCGACGAGCTGGTGGTCGACGCCGACGGCGAGTCCCGGATCTCGCTGGAGGACCTCGCGGTGGCGCTGCTGGACGAAGCCGAACGGCCGCGCCACCACCGGACCCGTTTCACCGTCGCCTACTGACGACGCTCCCGGAGACCACCGGGCAGGCCGCGGCGCCCGGCCCTTCCCCCCTTTGTCGGACCTGGTCCCTATACTCCCCCCATGTCAAGATCGCCGTCCTCACTCGACATCGCGTACGGCCTTCTGGAGGAGGGCCGGCTGATCGACGCGGAGCAGCTCCTGGCGAAGGAGCTGCGGAAGGCCGAGCGCAGGCACGGCCGCGGGAGCCCGCAGTGGGCGTCGGCCCAGTGCGATCTCGGCAACCTCCTGTTCAGCTCGGGTCAGGTCGACCGGGCGGTGGACTGCTATCGCGCCGCCTGCTCCAGTCCGCCCGCAGGCGACCGGGAGGCGTACAAGGACCACCTCACCTACCGGCTCAACCTCGGCACCGTGCTGACGACGGCCGGGCGGCTCGACGAGGCCGAGGACGAGTTGCGCCGCAATCTCCAGGAGCGGCACGACTTCTACGGCCGTGAGCATCCCGGCTACGCGTACGCGCTGGAGCCGCTGGCCGACGTCCTGCTCAGGCGTGGTGACATCGGCCAGGCCCGCCGGCTCGCCGAAGAGGCGGTCGGCACGTTCTGGCGGCACGGCCACGAGCGGGTCGCCACCGCGCTCGCGCTTCGGGCGGAGATCGTCGTGGCCGGAGCCGACGGCGAACCCGCCTTCTCGGGGCTGGAGCAGCTGCCGGACGGCGTCGTCGAGCAGATCGCGCTCACCGTGATGAGCCGGGCCGGTGGAGCCACGCCGACCGGCAGGGCGGTGCTCACCAGCCTGATCGCCGCCCTGGAGGACCGGTTGGGCCCGGATCACCAGGCGACGCTCAACGCCCTGTCCCAGCTGGCGAACACCAGCCACGACATCGGCGACGAAGCGGGGCGGGTGCGGGCGATCGAGAAGGTGCTCGCGTCCTACGACCGGCAGGGCCGGGCCGAGGACGCGCTCATGGCGACGCTCGGCCTCGCCATGGCGCACGATGACGCCGGCGACACGGCCGGGGCGCTGCGGACGTTCGAGGAGGCGTGGACTCGGGCGGATCGCATCGGTCGCCACGAGCTGCGCGCCCAGGTGCTGCGCAACTGGGGGCTCGCCCTGTCGGCCGCGGGCCGTACGGCCGATGCGGAGCGACGCCTGCGCGAAGCCGTGGCCGAGGCCGATCGCGGGCACGACCACGAGATGCTCGGCCGCTCGCGGATCGCGCTCGGCCTGTTCCTGCAGCACGAGGAGCGGCTGGCCGAGGCACGACAGGTGGTGGAGGCGGGGCTGTCGACGCTGGACGTCGCGCACCCCGACGCGATCACGGGGCGCAGCCACCTCGGCGCCATCGTCCAGGGCCGCGCCTGCGGCTGCGGAGACGTCCAGGGCACGATCGCCGAGGCGTTCCGCGAGTTCGTCGTCGCCAGGTTGCCGGGAGACCTCCTGGAGGACCTCGACGTGACCGTGGAGCACGGCGAATTCGCGATCCAGGTGCGCCTGCGGCGCAAACCGCGTGCGGCCGAGATAGAGCACATGAACCGGCTGATCGAGAGCGCGAACGCCGAGTTCCGCAGCCGGTTGACCTCCGGTAGGTAGGTCGCGGACGCGCACGCGACGGCGTCCGATTCGCCGCTGTCCGCGGGGTTTCCGTTGGGTAGTGTCGGTTCATGCGGGCTATCACGGATGCCGACGTGCGCCGGGTGTTCGACCGGATAGCGGATCGGTACGACGGCCAGATGCTGGCCTGGGAGCGCCGCCTCTTCCCGGGCAGCCGGGAGTGGGCCGTCGGCCAGGCGCGCGGTCACGTCGTGGAGATCGCGGTCGGAACCGGGCTCAATCTCCCGCTGTACGACGCCGGCACCACGGTCGTCGGAATCGAGCTGTCCGAGCCCATGCTGGAGCTGGCGCGCCGGCGGGTGGCGGGGGCGGGGCTCGGTGAGCGGGTGGAGCTGCGGCAGGGCGACGTGCAGCACCTGGACCTGCCCGACGGCGTCGCCGACACGGTGCTGTCCACGTTCACGATGTGCACCATCCCGGATCCGCTGGCCGCGGCGCGCGAGGCCCACCGCGTGCTCAAGCCGGGCGGACGGTTCGTGCTCGCCGAGCACGGGCCGTCGAGCAATCCGGTCATCCGGGCCGGGATGCGGCTGCTGGAACCGCTGTCGGTGCGGTTCCAGGCCGACTACCTCACCCGCGATCCCCGGCCCTACCTCGAGCAGGCCGGTTTCGAGATCGAGTCGGTGGTGCGGACGACCCGAGGGGTCAGCTTCCGGGTGCTGGCCGTACGGCCCTGACCCGATCGAGACCGTCGTGGCCGTCGTCAGCCCGCGCCCGGATCCTGCCGCGGCGGATGGAGCGCGTCAGTCGCGGTCCCCGTGCCGTCCTTCCGCGCGGGCCGGTGGACGGTGAGATCGCCATAGGGGCGCAGGAGCGTGGCCACGTCGCCGGGTTTGTCACGCAGGGTGGCGTCGAGGAAGGCCATGGTGGCCGCCGTGGTGACGGACAGGCCCCCGGTGCGGCCCAGGGAGCCGACAACGGACGGCACCGGCGGCAGGTAGAGCGGCGCGTCGGCGAAGGTGAGGTGCGCCGCGCCGGGGACCGTGATCCGGTAGCTCTCCGACGTGCTCAGCGTGAGGATCCGGGTGAGACGAGGGATGTACGACGGGTTGTCGGCCGGGTCGACGGGATGGGTGAGCGCGAGCACCGGCTGATGGTAGGGCCGGGGCGCGGGGTCGTACGGGTAGCCGTCCAGGTCGATCACCGCCGCGAACCGGGGGTCCTGGCGGGCGGCCCGCAGGGCGGCGCCTCCGCCGATGGAGTGCCCGGTCGCCGCCGCCCGCGCGGTGTCGAGCCGTCCGGTCAGCGGGCCGCGGATCTCGCCCCTGTCGAGGCGGCCGAGCTGGGTGAGGACGAAGCTGAGATCGGCGGCCCTGACCGCCGTCCAGCCGGTCGCGAGCCGTCTGTCCTCCTCGTCGTCGCCGGTGGCCACGACCCGCGTGCGGATCGTCCGTCCATCGTCGAGCACGACGGCGGCGGAGTCGTACGGGTGGTCGAGGGCCGCGACGACGTAGCCGCGGCCGGCCAGTTCTTCCGCCCACGCGGTGTTCTGGGTGCGCACGCCTCCCAGCCCGGGAGAAAACAGCACGATCGGGAACCGCCCGGCCGCCGCGGGCGCGTCGTACACGGCGCCGGTGCGGGCACGGACCGCGTCGTCGAGCAGGAAGGCGGGCACGCCGAGGTAGCCGGTCAGGCCGTCGGCGACCGTACGCGCCTCCCGCTCTGTGCGGCCGAGGTACCGGGCACGAGGACCGGCCGTGCCCTCGGGTGCGGGGTACCACAACTGGACCACGACCGTGCGGTGGTCGCCGGGCTCATCGGTGGCGGGCTCCGGGCGAGAGACGTCGGTCCACTGCATCACGACGGTTCCCACCGCGTACGGACCGGACCGCCGGGGGAACACGGGCACGGGCACCGCCCAGGCGGCGGTCGCGCTCGCGCAAACCAGGCCGAGGCAGACCGCGACTCCCGGCAGGGTGAGCCACCGTCTCACCCGCCGCGCCGGGCGTCCGGCGAGCACTGGCGCGGCGAACGCGAGCGCGACCAGGACGCCGGCGAGCGCGGGCGCCATCTGCCAGCGCAACCCGCGCAGAGTCAGCACGATCCCGGACAGGGCGACGACCGCCGCCGCGGCGAGCGCGACCGCCCGCCGGGCTCGGGGCGGGCACCACCGCGACGACAGCAGGCCGACGACGCCCAGCAGGAGCAGGATCTCCAGGGGTGACATGCCGATCCCCGCGATGGTCTCGATCACGCGACCAATCGTTGAGCAGGCAGGCCGCTCGCGCGTCCCCCTGAAGTCCCCGCTTTCGTGCGACCGCAGTCGCATCGTCGTGCCGACGGTGATCCCGGAGTCTGATCGTCGAAGGCTCGGAAGCGGCCCGGCGTTTCGCGACCCGGCGAACCTCAGTGGACACCCACTAGGTCGTGCCTGACAAATCATGGCCCTGCTGCGCGTGGCCCAGGCGGGCGGCGGGCCGGAGGCCGTCCATCAGGAGGTCCAGCAGGCGACCGGCCTTGGCTTCATGCTCGCGCCGGGGGGCCACGGTGAAGACGCCGATGAGGGAGGCGGCGATGTCTTCGGCGGTGACGTCGGAGCGGAGGTCGCCCGCCGCGCGACCGGCGTCGAGAATCGTGGTGATGGCGGCCAGTAGCTCGCTCCGGGTTCGTGCATGGGCGATCTCGCCCGACTCGATCATGGCGAGCAGCGTGTCGAGCATGCCGTTCTTGGTCGCGATCCAGTCCCCGAACAAGTCCATCCAGCGCCGCATCGCCGCGGCCGGGGGCAGCCGGCCCAGCAGCTCGCGGGCGCCGCTCGTCAGCCGCACGACCTGGTCCCGGTAGACCGCATCGACCAGCGACTCGCGGGTCGGGAAGTGCCGGTAGAGCGTGGCGATGCCGACTCCGGCCTCGCGGGCGATCGCACGCATCGACGGCTCGCCGTCCGCCGACGCGAACACGCGAGTCGCCACCGCGAGCAACTGGTCGCGGTTACGGGTTGCGTCCGCCCGTGGCGTACGCATCTCCGCCTCAGCCAAAACGGATCACGCTCCGGTTGTGTTAGGGTCATCCATTGAAACGGAGCATAGTCCGTTTCAGGTGTTCCCTCGGTCCCCAAGGAGACAGGCGTACATGCAGGAACAGAGCGATCAACCGCCGGCGGGCAGGAGCAGGGCGGTCCGGCTCGATTCATTCGGCGGCCCCGACGTCCTGGACGTCCGTGCGGTTCCCGCTCCGCAGGCCGGCCCGGGGCAGATCCGCGTGCGGGTCACCGCGGCCGGTCTGAACCCGATGGACTGGATCATGACCGCCGACGCGGACACCGCCGCCCGGTTCGGCTTGAGCCTCCCGGCCGGGTTCGGAACCGACTACGCGGGACTGGTCGACCAGGTCGGTGACGGGGTGGCCGGCTTCGCACTCGGCGACCGGGTGTTCGGGGGCGCCCTGTCCCGCGCGGTCGCCGACTTCGTGGTGATCGATCCGGCCGGGGGGATCGCGGCGAACGAGGCCCATCACACTCCCGACGGCGTCGACGACCGCACCGCCGCCACCCTCACGATCGCCGGGCGCACGGCATCCGCCGCCCTCGCCGTGGTCGACCCCGGCCCGGACGACACAGTGCTGATCGGCGGCGCGGCGGGCGGGGTCGGGGTGTTCGCTGTCCAGCTGGCCCGGATCACAGGAGCGCGCGTGATCGGGACGGGATCGGCGGCATCATCCGATTTCCTGCGCGATCTCGGAGCCGAGCCGGTCGCCTACGGCGACGGCCTGCCCGACCGGGTCCGAGCCCTCGCTCCCGGCGGTGTCACCGCCGCCATCGACCTGCACGGGACGGAGACAGTGCAGGCCGCAAGGGAACTCGGCGTCCCGGACGGCCGCATCTGCACCATCGCCGCGCACGTCGACGGCGTGCCGACGGCCAACGGCGCGAACGCCGCCCCCGGCGCCCTGGAAGAGATCGCCCGCCTGGTCGCGGCGGGCCGACTCCGGGTGCCCATCGCGGCGAGTTTCCCGGTCGAACAGATCCGCCGCGCGGCCGAGCTTCAAGCCGGCCGGCACGTGCACGGCAAGGTCGTCATCGACCTCTAGATCAAGGCCGTCGCGTCGATGAACGCGATGTCGTCGTCACCGACCTCCCGGGGCAGTACACCTAGTCCAGCCAGAGCACGATGCCGGTCATGCCGTTGAGCACGGCCGCGGCACCCGCACGGACGGCACGCCCGGCGCGCTCGGGGGTGAAGCTGGCGGGGTCGTACGTCGAGGACATGCCGAGACCCTCGCCGCGGAACGACGCACCCGCCCAGTCGGCGGCGGTGACGTTCTCCGTGGGCTCGGCCAGCTCCGCGCCGACCACGAGGAACTGCTGGTCGAGGTGGTTGGGGGTAACCAGGGCCAGAGGGTCGACGAGGTCGTGGCCTGCGCCGACGACGAGGTCGGGCTTCATGTCGATCGCCCTGCTGATGGCCGGAACGAGCTCGTCCGGCCGCGTGGCCGTGAGCGTCCTGAGGCTGACGCGCTCCTCCTCGGCCCACGCCGTCACCGCGCTCACCAGCGTCCTGGTCTGGCGGTCCTGTCCCGCTGTGAGCAGCACCACGCGGTAGCCCTCCGGCGGGCGGACCCCGTTCCAGGAGCCGGGCCTGGGCGTGATCGTCGCCTCCGGGGCGGGTGACGCGGCCGGGAAGAACCCCGGGCCGGGGGTGCCGACGGCGGTGGGCTTCGCGTGCGGCCGGGACCAGTCGTCGCCGGAGCCGCATCCACCGGCCAGCAGGGCGGTCGCGACTGCCGCGGCCAGTGTGCAGGCAGGCAGAAGCCGAGAGCGCATGGGGATCGTCCTTCGGGGCGGCAGGAAGTGCGCCTATTTCCTACCTCATGATCTGCGGTCTCCGGGGCCGGAGCCGTCTCCGCCGGGCTTGGTTCCTCGACGGTTCGCGCGCGAGATACCGCTCGTTCATCTCAATCGAGCAGATTTCGTACGCCAAAGCCGAAAAGGAGCAATATGTCCCCCGCCGCTCGGCGTCGTGTCTGTGCTGTCCTCGCCGCCGCAGCCGTGGCCGTCCTGTCCAGCGTCCTCCCCGCTTCGCTCGGCGCTCTCCCCGCTCTCGCCCACGGGTTCACCTCGACGGTCTACGCCGACCTCGTCTCGCCCCAGGCCGGGCACGTCCGCACCGAGCTCCAGCTGGAATACGACCTGCTCGTCGTCTCCGCCGCCGACTACGAGAAGGACGACCCGCTTTTCCGAGCGGGCACCGCGGCGTTCGAGGCAGGTGACGCGGGGCGGCAGGCCGCCGCGCTCGACGCCCACGCCGGCACGGTCGTCGCGTACGTCACCGAGCGCTTCGGCATCACCGCCGGGGGAAAGACCTGCACCCCGGTCAGGGACGGCGGTTTCACGATCGGGCGACGCGAGGGCGTCCCCTACGCGCGACTGGTCCTCGACTACCGGTGCCCGGAGCCCGCGGAAGCGCACGAGGTGCGCGGTGGACTGTTCCCCGGCTCCGAGGGGTACGTGCGCGACAGCAAGACGATCGTCACCTATGACCTCGACCTGAAGTCGGGCAGCACGGCCCTCGACGCTCAGCATCGGTCGTTCTCCACGCACCAGTCCTGGTTCGAGCGGTTCTGGGAGTTCTTCCGGCTCGGAGCCGAGCACCTGCTCGGCGGGCTCGACCACATCCTGTTCCTGCTGGCGCTCATCGCGGGGTCACGCCGCCTGCGCGAGATCGTGCTGGCGGCGACGACCTTCACGCTGGCCCACTCGGTGACCTTCGTCCTCGCCGCCCTCGGCCTCGTACGAGCGCCCGCGGCGTTCGTCGAGCCCGTCATCGCCCTGTCGATCGCGGTCGTGGCGGGCTGGCACCTGTGGCGGATCTGGCGGCGCCGATCGCACGCCACGGATCTGGAGACGGCCGGCCACGGCCGCCTCGGCCTAGACCGCGCGGGCTGGACGCGGCTCGCGGTGGTCTTCTGCTTCGGCCTCGTGCACGGTCTCGGCTTCGCCGCGGCGCTGGGCATCGATCAGGCCTGGTCGTGGACGCTTCTGTGGTCGCTGCTCGTCTTCAACGTGGGCATCGAGGTCGTCCAGCTGACGATCATCGTCGCCGTCTTCCCGCTGCTCGCCGTGCTGCGTCACCACCGGCCGATGGCGGGGCTGTGGACGACCGGGGCGATCGCGGCGGGTGTGTCCGCGATGGGCCTGGTGTGGTTCGTGCAGCGCGTTCTCGGGGTCTGAGATCACATCACAACTTCCGGCAAGCGCAACGGCCCGCCTGCCCCACGTTCATCTCCGCGACATCGAACCCCGAAATCGTGCAAACCGCTCCAATACCCCCAAATGGATGGAAAGCAATGAAGCTCGACAAGGGGACTCAGGGCCCCGGGCTCGTCCTGCGCCGGGTGGCCATGAGCGCCACCGCGGCGGCCCTCAGCGCCACCGCCGTGTTCGGCGGCGGCCTGGCGACCGCGGCCCACGCCGACAGCGCGACGCTCACCGGCATCGTCCTCGGTGTGGGCGCCGACGAGACGCAGCGCGTGGTGTCGTGGTACTCCTCGGCCGGCACCGCGCAGGTGGTCCAGGTCGCGCCGACGTCCAAGGTCGTCGACGGCCGGTTCCCCGCGAACGCCGTCACCTTCCCGGCCACGGTCACCGCGAACGTCGTCAACGGCGGCTACAACGCGCACGCCACGATCGACAGCCTGAAGCAGAACACCGCGTACTCCTACCGGGTCGGCACCGAGGGCAACTGGTCCCCGGCCTACTCCTTCACGACCCAGGACTTCAACGGCAACAACCTCGACTTCCTGTTCTTCGGCGACCCGCAGATCGGCTCGTCCGGCGATGTGGCCAAGGACGGCGCCGGGTGGGAGGACACCCTGAACGTCGCCCTCGCCGCCAACCCCAAGGCCGAGCTGCTGGTCTCCGGCGGCGACCAGGTCGAGTCGGCCAACACCGAGACGCAGTGGAACGCGTTCCTCGCGTCCGACAAGCTGCGCCAGTATCCCTGGGCCGCCACCATCGGCAATCACGACGTCGGCGGCAAGGCGTACGAGCAGCACTTCTGGACGCCGAACACCGACCGCTCCGCGCCGTACTACAACGGCAGCGCGACGACCCGGTCGGGCGGCGACTACTGGTTCAGGTACAAGAACATCCTGTTCATCGACATCAACAGCAACGCGTACTCCAACGGCTCCGACGCCGCGCACATCGACTACATCACCGATGTCGTCAACAAGCACGGCGCCGGCGCCAAGCACACGGTGCTCGTCTACCACCACGCGATCTACTCGCCGGCCAGCCACGCGAACGACGGCGACAACAAGGTGCGCCGCCAGGACTTCCCGACGGCCTTCTCGAAGCTCGGCGTCGACCTGGTCCTGCAGGGTCACGACCACAGCTACTCCCGCAGCTACGTGATCAAGAACGGGCAGAAGGCGAACAAGGACGAGCAGCCCGGGGCCACCGAGGTGGCCAAGGGCCCGGGCGGCGTCATCTACGTGACGGCGAACTCGGCGTCGGGCTCGAAGTACTACGACCTCACCGCTCCGGACACCACCAAGGACCCGAACTACGGTCCCGACCCGCTGAACCCCAAGAACCACTGGGCCAACTCGGTCGAGAACCAGGAGCACGTCCGTACGTACGTGCGGGTCCAGGTGCGCGGGAACAAGCTCGTCGTCGAGAACATCCGCAGCGGCACCTGCGCCGCCCCCAACGCCGCGGTGGAGCTGGGCCAGGAGTCCTGGTGCGGCCCGGACAACGGCGCGAGCGCCGCTCAGCCGGTCGGCTCCGCCGTCGACAAGGTCGTGATCCACACGAACGAAGGCAAGGCCGGCGAGGACGAGCCGGCCGCGGCCGAGTCCGGCTGGCTCCAGTAGACGACCGAAGGTGCCGTGGGGTGGGCGACCGCCCCGCGGCACGTCGTCCGTCCCGCCGCCCCCAGACCACCCGAGGACCATGCAGATGCATCCGCCGAGATCGTGTACGACAACCGCAGCAGGCTCCCTCGCCCGGGCCGTCGTCGTGGCGCTGCTCGCCGCGTTCGGCCTTCTCGGCGCGAGGACGGGCCCCGCCGCCGCGGCGGACGGCGAGGTCTCCTGGACGGTCGCGACGGCCTCCAACGACTTCGGGTCCGACCGGCGGAACTACGCCTACACACTGGACCCGGGCGGGCGGCTCGAGGACGGTCTCGTGATCGCGAACCGCGGCACGACGCCGCTCCACCTGAACGTGTACGCCGCGGACGCGTTCACCACCGAGCAGGGCGGGCTCGACCTGTTCGGCAAGGACGCGAAGCCGGCCGGGGTGGGGGCGTGGGTCCGCCCGGACCGGCCCGACGTGACGGTCGGGCCCGGCGAGTCGGCCGAGGTGCCGTTCACGGTCGCGCTTCCGGACGACGTCGCGCCCGGCGAGTACATGGGCGGCGTCGTCACCTCGCCGGCCCAGCCGGGCGCGGCGGACGGGCGGCGTCTCGGCATCCGGATCCGCCTGCGCGTGGGCGGAGCGCTCACGCCGAGCCTGTCGGTGGAGGACCTGAAGGTGCGCTATTCCGGCACTCCCAATCCGATCGGGACGGGCGAGGCCACCGTCACGTACACGATCCGCAACAACGGCAACAGCGTTCTCGCCGCTCGGCAGGCGGTGTCCCTGTCGGGCCCCTTCGGGCACTGGGACGCCCGCGCGGAGCACGTCGGCGACTCGCCCCGGCTGCTGCCGGGCGACACCTGGAAGGTCTCCGTACCGGTACACGGAGTGACTCCCGCGCTGAGGCTGACGGGAACGGTCACCCTCGTCCCGCTGCTCACCGACGCGGCGGGCTCGGTCGCCCCACTGGCCGCCGTCGAGAGCACCACGCACACGTGGACACTGCCCTGGGCGCCGCTGCTTGTCCTCGTCGTCCTCGGCGGGCTCGCCGTCGCGGCTCTGACCTCCCGGCGCCGCCGGCGGGCCACGCGCCACGCCGGGGAGCCCCACCACGCGCTCCCCGACCGGGAGACCGCCGGCCGGTAGCCGTTCGAGTCACGGTCAGGGCCCTGCTCAGAGCGGTTCGGCGGCGGGCTCGCGGACGGACGGGGCCGCCCTTCCCGGTGACAGGCCGGTGTGTTCGGCGGCGAAGGCCAGGATGTCGGCGGTCAGGGCGCGTTCCTTGCTCGCCGGCGAGGCGGCGTGGGCGGTGTCGGGTTCCCGTCGCATGAGGATCGGGCGGTCGCCGTCGGTGGCGTGCTGCAGGGCCGCGCACATCTTGGTGACGTGGGCCTCCCCGGTCTGCAGATCGGTCACCGCGCCGGTGAAGAGGAAGGCCGGGTAGGCGGTCCCGGGCATGACGTTGTGGTAGGGGGAGTACGCCAGGAGCCACTGGAGTTGCCCGGGCTCGGAGGCGCTGCCGAACTCGTCGGTCCAGGTGCATCCCAGGCCGAATCGCTCGTAGCGCACCATGTCACACAGCGGGCCTTCGGCGACGACCGCGGCGTACAGGTCCGGTCGCCGCACGGCGGCGGCGGTGACCAGCAGACCGCCGGCTGACTGGCCGTATATCGCCAGTTGGTCGCGGGTGGTTGCGCCGGTGCCGATGAGCCAGGCCGCGGCGTCGTTGAAGTCGCTGATCGCACGGTGTTTGTGTGGTCCGCGGCCGGCGTCGTGCCAGCGTTGGCCCTCCTCGCCGCCTCCGCGTACGCAGGCGACCGCGTACGTGCCGCCTGCGCCGACCCATGCGGCCGCCAGGGGGAAGAACCACGGGCGCATCGGCATGCCGAAGCTGCCGTAGCCGTACAGGAGGGTGGGACGCGGCCCCTGGTGTTCCTCGCTCGGGGTGAACAGGAACAGCGTGATCTCGGTGCCGTCACCGGCGCGGCAGCGCACGGCGCGGCTGCGGATCCGCGGAGCAGGCCCCGCGGTCGCGGCGCCGGCTTCCCGTTCCGTCGTCCCGCGTGCGGCGTCGTAGCGATGGATGGTCGGAGGCGTGGTGGCGTCGCAGTAGCTGAACCACGCCTGGTGCCCGTGGGGGACGCTCGTACGCAGGGAGGACACGACGCCCGCGCCGGGGAGGGGCAGCTCGGCGAGCAGCCGGCCGTCGGCCAGGTCGTGCAGCGTCAGGGCGGAGGTGCCGTGGCGGGCGCGTGCCACCAGCAGGAGGGGCCGCGCAAGCGCCGGGCCGTCCAGGACCACGCACTCGTCCAGGGGCGCCTCAGGATCTTCGCCCACCAGCGTGCGCCACGCGGCCGGGCCGGCATCCCGCCGGTCCGCCACGCAGACGCGGCCGCACGGAGCCTGATAGTCGGTGACGAGCAGCAGGGCGCCGTCCGCGAGGAAGCGGGGAAGGACGCGGGCGCCGGTGGCCTCCCCGTCCACGACCTTGACGAAGCGCGGGGCTTGCGGATCGACGAGTTCTGCCACGTACACGTCGTTCCGCGCGGCGGGCCCGGCCATCGCGGTGACGGCCAGGTGACGGCCGTCCGCGCTGAGCGTGAGCCCGTAATAGTGGTCGGGGGCGTCCTCGCCGCCGAACACCACCGTGTCGGCCTGCCAGGGCGAACCGATCCGGTGCAACCGCACCCGCCGGTGCAGCCGCATGTCGTCCGGAGCCAGTTCCTCGCCGGGAACGCGGCTGACGTAGTAGAACGCGTCCCCTCCCGGCAGCCAGGCGAGCGAGGTGTTGCGGGCGCGCGGCAACGGCCCGTCCACGACCTCGCCGGTATGCACGTCCAGCACGATGACGTCGCTGCCGGGCTGCTCGGCGACCTCCAGCTGGACGGCCACCCGTCCGCCCTCGCGCGACGGCCACCAGGCGTACAGCCCGGTGCGGCCGGACGGATCGATGTCCACCGGATCGACCAGCACCCGCCTGACGCCCTCGGCGTCGACGACGAGCAGGCGCCGCTGCTCGTCCCCACGAAGTTGCTCGGCGAGGAACATGAGCGAGCCCCGCACCATCGGAGGCTCCGACACGCCGAAGGAGGACACCTCGTCCACCAGAGACGCCCAGGATTCCTTGTCACGCCATTGCTCGCGGTGCGCGCGGAAGAGGCGATCCTGGGCCGCGGCCCAGTCCCGCACGCGCCCGTCATCGCCGTCTTCCAGCCACCGATACGGATCGGACACCGGGAATCCGAACAGATCCTCCACCACATCGCTGCGCCACGCGGCAGGGTAGGACAATCGCGCCATGAAATTCCCCGCCTCCAATAGGCCCCCGAACGGGTCGAGGCACTGCGGCCTGCAGCGCCGCAGTACCTCGATTCACTCGGCTACGACTCGCCGCGGAGAATGTCCGCCTGCCAGCCGCGTACGCCGCCGATGCGGGCAGCGGGAGTGGAATCGCGATACGGCAGGTATCCAGTCATGTCAGCCTCCTGGATCCGTTCGACTCGCCCGGTATGGGCAATTACGACGGCAACCGTCCCCGCGCCCGGGATCGATAAACACCGGCCTCCACCTCGAGCCCTCGACTGCCGTGTGGCACAGCGCCGTCAATCACTTTCCCGTTAAATTCCCCGAAAGAAACGACGGCGTACGGAAACGCCCGTGGAGATCGATCTCATACGACGGAAATTCGGAGCCTTTCCGAGTAGATCCCGGGGCCGGCGGCACATGGATGCGACCGGATCGACGCCACCGGCGCCGCGAACCGCGATCCCCCGCCGACGCCCCCGAACGGGCAGGTGAAAAGCTGTACAGGTCCATCCGTCGGCGGAACGGGGCCATCACCATGGGGGATACCGGTTCGGGGAGCCGTCCCAGCGGGACGGAAGATCTCGACCAGGCGGCGGCCACCTTCCAGAGCGTGCGGCCACGCCTGTTCGGAATCGCGTACCGGATCCTCGGCAGTTCCACCGAAGCGGAAGACCTGTTGCAGGACGTCTGGCTGCGCTGGCAGGCCTACGACCGCGACACCGTGGCCGATCCGGGGGCGTTCCTGGCGACGGTGACCACGCGCCTCGCCATCAACGCCCTGCAGTCCGCCCGGGTCCGCCGCGAGACGTACGTCGGCCCGTGGCTGCCCGAACCCGTCGACACCGGTAACGACCCGCACCTCGGCGCCGAACGGGGCGAAGCCCTCGGCTTCGCGGTCCTGCTCCTGCTGGAGAAGCTCTCGCCCACCGAACGCGCGGCCTACGTGCTGAGAGAGGCGTTCGACTATCCCTATCGGCAGATCGCCGAGATCATCGAGACGAGTGAGGTCGCGGTGCGTCAACTCGTCAGCAGGGCACGCAAGCGCATCGTCTCCGAGCGCCGGGCACCGGTGACCCGGGCAGAACAGCGCAGGCTGCTCACCGCCTTCGTCGCCGCCGCCCGCTCCGGCGACCTCGCCACGCTGGAAGAGCTCCTCGCCGCGGACGTGACCAGTTACTCCGACGGCGGCGGCGCCGTCCGGGCCTCGCGCATCCCCGTGGTCGGCGCGTTCCGGGTCGCGAAGTACATCAGAGCGTTCGCGGACCGGTTCTGGGCCGGGGTCGAGGTGGAATGGGCCGACGTGAACGGGCAGGCGGCCGCTCTGCTGCGCCACGACGGCGAGCTGTTCACGGTCCTCACCGTCAACGCCTCCGACGAGGGCATCGACCAGGTGCTGTGGCTGATGAACCCCGCCAAGATCGCCGGACTGTCCGCCGCGCGCTGACCCGTCGCCTCACGCGCCGGGTGGCGACCGTCCCTCAGGCGGGGGAACTCGACCCCGGCCGGCCGCTCGGAGACGGCCCACAGCCGGGCCGCGTCGCGCTCGACCCGGACCGATCTGCAGAGGGGCGACTCCGTGGGCCCACCGGTGAACCGGTGGCAGAGCGCCCAAGGCGTCGGGCTGACCCTGGCTACTCCATCACTGCGCCGAAGACGTAGGTCCCGGGAGCGTTCGGGTCGTCGCCCGCCCAGAACTCCGTCCAGTGGGTGCGGAACTCGTCGCGGGTGAGGTGGCCGTCGCCGTCCAGGTCCAGGCGAGGGAAGATCTCGTCGGTCGCCGTGGGCGTCCCGTTCCACGTCGCGATGAGCGCGCCGTACTCCGAGCGGGAGATCAGGCCGTCCCCGTCGAGGTCGACGGCCTCGAACATCGCGTCGGCGGTGGCGGAGACCGCGTCCGCCCGGCCGCCGAGGCCGTCCACGACGAGGAGCACCTCGTCGAGAGTGACGGTGTCGCCGCCGTCACGGCCGGAGGCCGCCCGGAGCACCGGCCACCAGCCGGTCATGACGGAGGCGAGCCGCTCCGGATCGGCGGATCCCGCGACGGCCGTCCAGCGGCGGGCGAGCGCCTGGAAATCGGCCTCGGTCAGCCGGCCGTCTCCGTCCACATCCATCGCACGGAAAACTCCGCCGACCTTTCTCCGCTGGAACTCACTGGCCACATCCGCCTCCGTTCTCCGCAGGAGACTCCATGGTGCCGAGCGGTCACCATTGGTGACCATATACAGTAGGTGACTAATCCGTTACAGATATGGGTCATCCGCGCCGGGCTGCGACGTACTCCGACGCATCCACGGCGACGACCACCACGACCAGCAGGCAGAGCGCGCCCAGGGCGGGAACGAGACGGGCGACGGGCAGCAGCGCCGGCATGAGCGCGGCCCCGGCCAGCCGGATCCGGGGCAGGGAACGCGAGATGCGCCATCCCGTGTAGGCGAGGGTGGCGACGAAGAGCGCGCAGCCCCCGAACAGCAGGACGCCCGGGGTGCCGCCCAGATGGCGGCCCGGCCAGTGCACGGTCTCCCCCACGCCGTACGCCACGCAGACGATGCCGGCGATGAGACCGAAGTGCGCGTACGTGAGGACCTGCCGCACGGTGTCCGCGGGCACCCGCGAGACCTCGACCGCGTGGTGCACGGCGTCGGCGGCGAACTCGAAGTACATCCACCACAATCCGCTGACCAGCACGAACGCGACGGCCACGGCCACGCCCACACCGGTGTCCAGCTCGCCGTGGGCCACGGCGGGCGCGCCGAGCGCGACGACCGACTCGCCGAGCGCGATGATCAGGAACAGGCCGAAACGTTCGGACAGGTGCGCCGGGTGGAACCGGACGACCCGGCCCACCCACCTGCGGGTCAGCGCCGGCGCGGCGACGTCGACCACGGCCGCCGCCGTCCACAGCGCGACCTGCCAGCCGCCGCCCAGCGCCGCGCCGGCCAGCCGCAGCGGCGCGGCCACGAACACGGCGACGCTGAACGGGTTGGCGAACCACCCGCGGGTGCGGGCCACCAGGACCAGCAACAGCGTCCGGACCGCGAGATAGGAGACGGCGAACAGCATCGCCCGCTCGCCGTACGCGCCGGGGATGGCCAGCGTCATGAGCAGGCTGCCGAGCCCGGCCGCCAGGATCCCGAGCCGGTCGACCGCGTTGTCGACGTCGCGGGTGTTCGTGTGGACCGACGTGCTCACCCACACCCAGTAGACCGGGACGAAGACCACCAGCGCCCGGCCCAGACCGGCCAGGGAGTGGTCCGCGTGCAGCGAGGCGGACAACTGCGTGACGGCGAAGACGAAGACGAGGTCGAAGAACAGCTCCGCCCAGGTGACCCGCTTGCCCGCCGGGGTGCGCGCCGCCTGATCGGCCGCCGGGACGTCCGCGGTCACGAGCCGGAGTCCGGCCGAGGCAAGCGGACATATCTCATGATCGGCAAATATAGCCGCCTTCGGCCCGCCGTTCGCGGTCTCCGCCGCCCCTCTCGTCGGCCTTCGCGGCCTCGTCGTCGCGGCTCCGGCCCACCGGCACACGCTCCCCGTACGGCAGGCGCCGCAAGCGCGGAAGGCCGTCTAGCCCTTCCGATCCGGCGCCGGGGAGGCCGGCGACTGTTCGTGGGGCAGCAGATATCGCCAGGAGAGCACGTAGGTCGTCCCCGAGCCGGTCCTGAAGAGCGACCGGCCGTACTTCTGCTCGGCGGGAACGGCCTTGGTGATCGCACTCACCGCCGCCCCCTCGACGTCCTTCTGCCACACCGGGTCCACCACGCCGGAAGGCTCCGGAAGGCCCTCGGGCCAGGGCGACGGCTTGCCCTCCGCCGACTCGGCCCCTTCTGCGATCACCCGGACGCGGCCGGCGACATAGTCGGTGCCCTCCGCGGCGGCCCGGGTCGCCAGGCCCTCCATCAGCTTCTTCGCGTCCACCAGTCGCCTCGGGTAGAAGTCCGCGAGCTGTTCCAGGGCCGGGACCCGGACCTCCAGCATCTTTCCGTCCTTCCCCCGTACGCCGAGGACGGTGTCGGGCACATCCGTCACCGACGGTGCACCCGGTTTCGGCTCCGCGGTCGGCGGCTGCCCGCCCAGGTACTTCTCCATCCGCGCGACCACCTCGCCCGCCTCGGCATCGCTGAGCGTCATCTGCGTGCTCGCGTCGACGATCACCAGGCCGTCGTCGTACAGCACCACCCTCGGCGGACGCAGCACGTTCATGGTCGCGGTCACGAACCCGCCTTCCGCGCCCCACAACGCGACCGGCTGGGCGGGCCCGTCGGCGGCCGCGGCCGCCGACGTGTCCGGTTCCACTCCTCCACACGCCGCGGTCAGCGCCGTCACCGCCATCAGCAGGATCATTCGCAGTCTCATGCCCCAGACCACGTAGGCGCCCTCGCCCTGGTTCATCCGACCATCACCTGGAACCCCCCGCCGGCCCGGATCCGCGCGTTCCCGCCCGACGACAGCGGACGATTCCGACGACCCGGCGTTGCCGGCGCTTCCCTGACGGGACGCTCACGGGCCCTCGGCAAGCCCCAACCCTCCCATGAGGAAGCGGGCTCCCGGCCGGTCGGCAGGCATGGGTCTTCACAAGGCGCGTGCGGGGTTTCACCAGACAGTGGCGCGGGGACGGCGTGCGGCGTGTAGTGTCGGAAGAGAGGTTGTGTCGAAGTCCCAGTATGCGTTAAGCGCCTGCGGAGTTATGACAGCGGGCGTCACCGTGCGGAGCCGAGGCTTTCCCAAGGCGGTCGGTCGCAGCAGCCCGAGGATCACATCCGTGGCTCTCGAGATCGTCTCATCAAGGAGAAAGCATCATGGCTCAGGGAACCGTCAAGTGGTTCAACGCCGAAAAGGGCTTCGGCTTCATCGCCCCCGACGACGGCACTCCGGACGTCTTCGTCCACTACTCGGCCATCGACGCCGGCGGCTACCGTTCGCTGGACGAGAACCAGCGGGTCGAGTTCACCGCGACCCAGGGCGCCAAGGGCCCGCAGGCCGAGCAGGTCCGGCCGCTGTAAGCAACGCTTCGCACCGCCGCTGCCGGGCACACGGAGACGTGGCCCGTCATCCGACGGCATCCGGCCCCGGGCTCCTCACGGAGTCCGGGGCCTCGTCATGCGGACGCACCTACCGGGTGGGTGCAGGGCGGACTTCGCGCACTCGGCCCCGGGTCAGCGGGCGGTGCGGGGCAGCGCCTGGACGAGCGCGACGACGGCGGCGGCCAGAGCGACCAGGAGAGCCAGGCCGAGAGCGAAGGCGTGCGGGTAGTGAGCCGGAGCCGGAGCGCCCAGGGCGCCGTAGAAGACCACCCCGACCAGGGCCACACCGATCGCGCCGCCCGCCTGCTGGGCCGTGCTCAGGACGCCCGAGGCCGCGGCGGCGTGCCGGGGATCGGTCCCCGCCAGGACGATCGCGGGCAGCGGGGCCATGATCAAACCCATTCCCGCGCCGGCGACGAGCAGTCCCGGGATGATCCACGCGACGGGACGCCCGGTGCCCAGGGCCGAGGCCGTCTCCGCCAGAGCCGCATACCCCAGTGCGACGACCAGGGCTCCCAGGGTGACGACCTGGCGGCCGAGCCGGGCCGCGACCCGTCCGGACAGGATCGAGGAGACGAAGTAGCCGAGGCCCAGGGGAAGGAAGATCAGGCCGGAGCCGAGAGCGTCCAGGCCGCGGCCCTCCTGGAGGTAGAGCGCCAGGACCAGGAAGAACGAGCCCGTTGTCATCGAATAGATCAGGCTGACGACCACACCGGCGGAGAACGAGCGGGGCCGCAACAGCGCCGGGTCGATCAGGGGCGCCGCCGTCCGGCGCTGGTGCAGGGCGAAGGCGGCCAGCAGGGCGACGGCCGCGGCCAGGCAGAGCCACGTCCATGCCGGCCAGCCCTGCTGCTGACCCTGTACGAGCGGGTACACGATGGCCACCAGGCCCAGGCAGGCCAGCGCGGCGCCGGTGAAATCCAAACGGGCCGCAGTGGCCCGTGATTCGGGGATCAGCCGCCGGGTCAGCAGCAGAGTGACCGCGCCCACCGGGACATTGATCAGGAAGATGCTGCGCCAGCCGAGGCCGGCGATGTCGGCCCTGATGAGCGCGCCACCGATGAGCTGCCCGAACACGCCGCCGAAGCCGAGGGCCATGCCGTAGGCGTTGAATGCCTTGGTGCGGTGCTCGCCGGTGTAGAGGGTGTTGATGAGGGCGAGGACCTGCGGCATCAGCAGAGCCGCCCCGGCGCCCTGGGCGACCCGGGCGCCGATGAGGACCTCGGCGGTCGAGGCCTCGCCGCAGGCGGCCGAGGCCAGGGTGAAGACGGCCAGGCCGATCGAGAAGAGCCGCCGGCGCCCGTACAGGTCACCCAGCCGTCCGCCGAGGACGAGCCCGGAGGCCAGGGCGATGCCGAATCCGGCGACGATGAACTGGATCGCCGACGGGCTCGCGTTCAGCTCGCGCTGTGTCGCGGGGATCGCGACGTTGACGATGAAGAAGTCGAGGGTGGTGATGAAGACACCGGTGAGGAGCACCAGCAGGCTTCCCCAGCCGGCGCTGCTGCCGGTCGCCGCAACCGGTGTCGACCGCGGTGACGTTATGGTCGTCAATGTTCTCCTCCTGCTCGCGCCGTTCCACGCTCAGCTTCGCGGCGGGTGCGGCATCACGGCGATTACGCGGGAGGTCATGAAGCCTGTGCGGATGCGCGAGCGGGGCCGCCGAGGCATGCGGCAGCCGACAGGCGGCGGCCGGCCGGCAGCGCGGCCCGTGGATGGCGCGCGCCGCGGCCGGGCTGAGGCGCGGCTCAGTCGAGCAGGTGCGAGCCGATCGGGGAGGAGTGCCGGCCGACGACGAGGCGGCCGGGCCGGTAGCGGACGAAGGCGGCCCCGCCGAGGTTCAGCGACAGGGCGGAGCGCTGCAGGGCGTCAGGTTCGGCGACGTCGCCCCAGCGGCCGGTCGTCACCCGCCTGTCGATCGCCCGCACGCCCGCGACGATCTCCGCGGTGGTGAAGGCGCAGTGGCCCTGGCGCGCGACGTACGCCTGCCGGAGCAGCCGGTCGTCGCCGGCCGCCCGCACCCGTTCGGCGAACGCCGCCTCCTGCTGCACCGGGACGAGCTGATCGGCGATGGTGTGCAGGTTGAGCAGCGGCACCGCGAGGCTCTGACCGGCGGTGGAGGACGCCTCCAGCCTGCGCCGCGCCCCCGGGTCGGCGTGCAGACGGGCGCCGCGGGTCAGGGTGGCCAGGTCGGCGCGCAGGTCGAGGCCGGCCTTGCGATACAGCGCCCGCACCTGGCCGGCGTGCTCGGAGTCGCGCAGCAGCGCCGCGTAGTCGAGCCCGGCGTTCCAGGACGTGTTGCCCCCGGCGGACTGCTCGATGGACCAGCGGCCGTTCTCGATGAACCCGAGCACCCCTTGGGAGAGCCAGGCGAACTGCTGGGCCTCCTGCCCCTCGGGATCGCCGGCCGCCGGGGGGTTCTGACCGGGCGCCCAGTCGCTCTGGTTGAGGTAGGCGGCGGCGAGCGCGATCCTGGCCCGTCCTTGCGGGGTGGCCTGCGCGGCGATCACGGCGTCGGTCAGCCGCTGCGCCGTCGCGGCGGCGTCCGCGGCGTCGGCGAACCCGGTGAGCCGCACGTCCTGGCCGGGCATCAGCAGCGAGGCGATCGTGTACTCGGCGTCGTACTGGTAGTCGTCCAGGTCGACGCCCCCCGCGACGAGGCCGCACAGCCCGAGGGCCCCGTCGACGCGGCCGGCTCCGTCGCGGGCGATCTGGGCGTTGACCAGGCCGCCCATGGACAGCCCGACCGACAGGGTGCGGGACGGCCGTCCGACCGTACGGCTGAAGGCGTCGAGGGTGGCGAACTGGTCGCGTTCGGCGCTGTTCAGCGCCCACCACGAGCCCTGCGGGTCGAACGAGGAGCCGGCGAGCGCGTACCCCTCCGAGAGAAGGGCCGTACGGGCCTCGTCGGAGGGGGCATTCTGCGCGACGGTCGGACCATAGCCGTGGCTGAACAGCAGGAGCGTGCCGTTCCAGTCGGCGGGCACGTCGGCGATCCAGGTGGCGCCGTCGGCGAGGGTGCCGGA
The DNA here is from genome assembly GCF_040644495.1 of Microbispora sp. NPDC046973. Classification (NCBI taxonomy): domain Bacteria; kingdom Bacillati; phylum Actinomycetota; class Actinomycetes; order Streptosporangiales; family Streptosporangiaceae; genus Microbispora; species Microbispora sp. NPDC046973. The sequence continues at coordinate 123,585 of NZ_JBEYWQ010000006.1, forward strand.
CAGATGTGAGGGGATGGTGGCCGCAGCGGCGGTGCCGGTCCGAGTGTCCGTCGCGGCCCCGGCGGTTCCGGTCAGGGTGGCCGTGACGAGGGCGAGAGAGCCGGCGACGGCGGCGGGAATGCGAAGCAGGCGTCGAGGCACGAAAGCGCTCCGTTCCCGGGAGAGGAGGGTGACCTGTGAACGCGGATCACCCCGAAGCTATGGCAAAATTTTGACCATCGTCAAGACCGTGCCGAATGTCTGTCGGCCTCTCTCTGTGGCAGGCGGCGTGCGCCCGGACCCTCGCGGCCCAGCACGTCGCGCGGATTGGTCAGATGGCAGGACCGCAGCGACAGGCAGCCGCATCCGATGCACTCGGTGAGGTCGTCGCGCAGTGCCTGCAGGTGCGCGATGCGTGCGTCGAGCTCGGTTCGCCAGCTCGCGGACAGGCGAGCCCAGTCGTCCGGGGTCGGGGTGCGCTCACTCGGCAGTTGATCCAGGGCCTCCCGGATCGCCGCGAGCGAGATGCCGACGTGTTGGGATGCCCGGATGAAGGCGACCCGGCGCAGCGTGTCGCGGCTGTATCGCCGCTGGTTGCTCGATGTCCGGGTGCTGCGGATGAGGCCCTGGCGTTCGTAGAAGTGCAGCGCGGAGATCGCGACGCCGCTGCGATGGGCGACCTGTCCGACGGTGAGTTCATGGAACGTGGTGCGGGCCCGGGGCATGGGCCGACCCTAGCACTTGACCTCAACAAAGGTTGAGGTCAAAGGATGGGCGCGTCCGCGAATCGCGATGAAGGAGCCTTTCATGGCCACTGTTCTCGTCATCGGCGCCACCGGGAAGCAGGGCGGTGCCGTCGCCGAACTGCTGCTCGACCACGGCCACGACGTCACCGCCTACGTCCGGTCGCCCGAGGCGCCGTCCGCGCGGGCCTTGTCCGCCGCCGGAGCCCGGCTCATCCCCGGCGACCTGGCCGACCCGGAGGCCCTCGCCCGCGCCGCCCGGGGCGTCGATGCGATTTTCGGCCTCTCGGTGCCCTTCGGATCCGGCGGGAAGGACGAGGAGGTGGCCCAGGGCCGCTTGCTTGTCGACGTCGCGATGCGCGCCGGCGCGCACCTGGTCTACTCCTCGGTCCGGGGCGCCGACCGGCTCGCGGCGACCGACATCGACCATGCCGACAGCAAGCAGCTTGTCGAGGCGTATCTGCGAGAGCAGGAGATCCGGGCGACCGTCCTGGGGCCCGTGTACTTCATGGAGAACGTCCTCAACGTCGGCTTCAGCCGCCTTGGCGACGGCGTCCTGGCCAACCCGCTGTCCGCCGCCAAGCCGCTGGACCAAGTGACCGTCCGAGACATCGCCGGCCTCGCCGTACACGCCATCGAGCACCCGGACCGGTTCGCCGGCGAGCGGATCGACGTCGTTTCCGACCGGGTGACCGGCGAGGAGGCGGCCCGGATCCTCAGCGACGTCCTCGGCCGCGAGATCTCCTACTACCGACTGCCGTTGGACCAGGTCCGCCAGTGGGCCGGCGACGAGATCGCCGACATGTTCCAGCGGTTCGAGGAGAACACCGACTTCCTCGACGTCGACGGGCTACACGCGGCGTACCCGGACGTGGCCTGGCACAGCTATGCCGATTGGGCCCGGACAGTCGACTGGGACGCCGTCCTGCCAAGCCGGACGATGGCGGGATAACCCGCGATCGGCCCGTGCCTGCTTTCGTCACGCATCGAGGGCGAGGGCCGCATCGGGCAGACCGAGGTGCTCGCGGAGTGCGACGCGGCCGACCGGAGTGAGCGTGATGATCCGGCTCGGGCCGGCCGCGGACGGCCAGCCGGCGGCGACCATGTGGCCGTAGAGCGCCGTGCCGAGGGGCTCCAGCCAAATGAAGGCGCTGTCCGGTCCAGTCCAGGCACGTACGGATGTGCGGATGCCAGCCGGGAGACGGCGTGTCCTTGGCGATTCGGTCTTGACCAGCCACGCGATGCCCCAGCTGGTGAGCCTGGGGCCACCCTCCCAGGTCAGCAACCCGCTCGCCGTCATTCCGCCGGCGATCGCGCGGTTCCTCATCATCGAGACGCACGGGGTGCGGGTGCACGCCGCTTAGTGACATTGGTGCAGTCCACCTGTTGCTGTACCGCACTGCTGTACGACACTTGCCGTGAATTGCCCGAGCGTCTCGATTACGACTCGTCATGCACTCCGTCGGCTGAAGCACAACAACAACGTGGTCCGCGTCGAGGTGAACAGGCCGAGCGACTGCAACGCCCAGCGCACCATGCGACCGTCGTCAAGCGGGCGGCGGCTGCACTGACCTTGCCAACCGGAGCCTTGCACCGCAAGCCTTGCTGGTCGACCCGCGGACCTTCGGTGCGCGCCCGGCCGCACTGGCGCCGCCTCTGGATCGGAATCCGCAGGCGCTGACCGATCCGGCCACAGGGGACGGCTGGTTCAGCGAATACCTGCTGCAACTGGATGGAAAGTTCCGGTTCGCTCTGTTCAACGCATTCTTAGCCGTACGGATGCTTTCGGCGGTGACGAGAGTGTGCGGTCTCCCGCACACTCTCGCCACGAGCTAGTCGATGGCGCCGTTCACCGTGACGGTGTGGCCGGCCTCGGCGGCCTGGTACGAGGTCATTCCCGCCCAGCGGACGGTGTAGATGTAGTCTCCGCCCGCCTGGGGAGTGTCGGCGAAGGTGAAGTGCCCGTCGGACGTCAGCCGTACGCCCGGCTGCCGGGTCGTGACAGTGCCGTCACGGTTGGAGACGGTGCGCTCTACCGTGATCACAGTGCCCGACGGATCCAGGCCGGGCCCGGACAACGTGCCGCTGAACTCCAGAGGCCGGTCGACCCTCGACTTTTCGGGACCGGTGAGGGTGAGCACTGTCGGGGCCTTGGCCACCGGCACATAGCGCGACGCATAGCACAGTTCGTAGGCGGCGTTGCCTGACCAGGCCACATAGTACGTGTACCCTCCGGCGGCCGGCGGCGTGTCGGTGAGAGTGTAGGTGCCGTCCGCGGAGGTCACCGCGGAGAGGGTCAGCAGGGTGCCGTTCGGAGCGTGGCGGGTCACCGTGAGGCGCTGCTCGCCCGGGGCCGCCCCGTTCGCCAGGGTCAGCCGACCCGTCAGGGTCAGCGGTTCGAAGGCGGTCGCCGTGCCCGTACTGTCCAGCGTGATCGACGACTTGACCTTGGCTGCGGTGACGTATGTGTAGGCCCTGCTCCACCGGTGCTCCGCGGTGCCGTCCCAGAGCGCCTCGTACCTGAACCTGCCGGCGGCCGGTAGGGCATCGGTGAGAGTGAAGGTGCCGTCGGCGGCGGTCGTCACCTCGGCGACAGGCTCGCGGGGCCCATTTCCTTCCAGCTCTTCCAGCCGGCGGCTCACCACCACCCGCTGCTCACCGGGCGCCGATCCGTCGGCCAGGGCGAGGCGGCCCGTCAGCGTGAGCGGTGCGAGGGCATCCACCGCGTACGGGGCGGTCAGCGTGAGCGTGGACGCCGAGAGGCCGACACCGGGCACCCGCCATAGGTTGAGACGGTCGGAGGGGTCCTTCACTACTGCGAAGACATCTCCGCCGAGTGTGGTGAGGGCACCGGGGAGCACCTCGACGTCAGAGTCCACGTAGGCGAAGGTCTTCTCGCCTGTCGCGGCGTCGAACAGGTCAACGCTGCTTTCCGATGTCCATGTGCCCACGACCGACGTGCCGTCCGGGGTGACCGCCACTGCTTGCGGATAGCCGGGGAACTGCTCCTCCGCGCCGTAACTGCGGACGAGGGCCAAGCTGGTCGTGTCCCAGGCGTCGAACCTGTGAGGGAAGCCGAAGGCCGACAGCGCCGTCGACCCGTCCGGCGTGAGGGTGAGGTCCTGTGCGTTGCTGAGATCGTACGCGGGCTGGCCGATCTTGCCGCGGAGGGTGACCTCGACGCCGGACGTGTCGTAGACGTCGATCTCGTTGTTGGTGCTGGCTACCAACGTCGGCCCCGCGGCGGCGACCACGGGAGCCCCGGGAAGCCGCGACGCTATCAAAGCGGGCTCCGGTTGTGCCGCCGACGTGTCAACGCTGAGGACGCCGCCCTCCTGCGAGCCGCATCCGTAGCCGACGTACAGGCGGCCGCCGGACCAGGACAGGTGCCCCGGGCACGGGTACGCCGCCAGGTCGAACCGCCGGTTGATGGAGAAGGAACCGGTGTCGATCTCGGCGACTTCGTTGGAGTTTTTCAGCGCCGCGTACAGGCGGGTGCCGTCGGGTGTCACGGCGAGGCCTCTGGCGCCTGCCAGGCCGGTGATGGTGCCGGTGATCACACCACGGGCGTCCACGGCGACGATCCGATCTTCGGCCGAGGCGTAGACCCTGTCGTTGCCCGCGACCACGTCGGGACCGTTCATGATTGGAGAGTCGACACCGAGGTCGATCAAGGAGTCGGCCGCCATGGCGGCGGGGGCCTGGGCCACGAGTACGGCGGCCACGGTGGCAGCGGTGGCAGCGGTGACAAGCAATCGCTGGACTAGTCGTAAGGACACGATCTCTCCGATCGTTCATCAAGACCATAAAAGAAGATCGAATATATCGGCCACCTCCGACACCGAGATGGAGGGAGAGCGATCTCCCCGGCGGACTTCCCGTCCGCCACTCGTCGGCGAAGCTACAGGCCGTCACGCTTCCCGTATCGAAGAGCGAACTCCGCCTCCACCCACTGCGCGGGATCCTCGATGCCGAACCTCTCGATCACTCGCACAAGCCGTTCGCCGATATGTCGCACGAAGGGCACTTGGGCAGGAGCGGGAACGATATCGACACGGCTGTGCCGGATCTCGGGGCCATCGGCTCCCTGAGTGAACAGGGCCGCGGTGACTGCGCGATTGCGGCGACAGCTTGCCACCGAGGTCACTGACCTCGACCCGCAGCGCTCGATGTCTACCAAGCGCCGTCAGTGGCGCGACTATCAGAAAGCTTGGTTCATAGGTTCAGAGGTTCTACTGCCGGCTCCCATGAGCTGCAACACGCGTTCGTCCAGTAGCCGTGTCGGCGATCGGCGGGTGTTTGTGTTACTCGTTGTCCTTCAGGAGCTGTTGTGTGCGGGTGAGGAATGCCTGGCGGACCTCTTCTGGGTGGAGTATCCGGAGTGGTCGGCCGAGGCTGAGCAGGTAGCGGGCCAGGCCGTCGGCGTCCGGCCCGCCGATGTCGATGATCGTGGCGTCATCGCCGTCCGGGTGATGGACGCCGACGGTTGGTGGCACCAGCCTGCGGGCCTCATCGGCCGGTACGGCCAGGCGGATGGTCACCCGCACCGGGTGGGGCCTCAGCGCGATGCCCGTGCTGACCATCTGTGCCGGATCTGGCGGGTTGGGCAGGGCAGTGGCCTGCCCGGTGGCTGTGGCATCGATGATGCGATCGGTACGGAAGGTGCGCCAGTCCTCCCGCCTCAGGTCGTAGGCGAGGAGGTACCAGCGGCGGCCTGTGTAGATGAGCCGGTAGGGGTCCACTCGTCGGGTGGACGTCGTTCCGGCCCTGTCGCGGTAGGTCAACTGCGTGCGTTCGCCTCGCCGGCACGCGGTGGCCAGGTCGAGCAGCAGCGCGGGGGAGATCTGGCTGTCGTCGGGTCGTGCGGTGTGGGTGAAGGCGGCGTCCAGCTCGCCGAGCCGGCCTGCGATCCTGGCCGGCAGCACCTGGCGTAGTTTCAGCAGCGCCGACAGGGCCGCCTGGTCGCTGCCGGAGACTCCGCTGAAGGCGGCGGTGCGCAGCCCGACAGCGACCGCGAGGGCCTCCTCCTCGTCAAGGATCAGTGGCGGGATGCTGGTTCCGGGCCCGAGGTGGTAGCCGCCCCATGGGCCCATCTCCGATTCGATGCCGTAGCCGAGTTCACGTAGCCGGGCGATGTCCCGGCGAACCGTCCGTTCCGTGATCTCCAGCTGGGCGGAAAGATCAGCGCACGTCCAGGACTGCCGCGTCGACAGCAGAGACAGCAGCCGCAGCAGCCGCGCGGAGGTGTTGACCACGGCTAAAAGTCTGCTCGATAACCAGGACCGTTTCTGACCGGGTCACACCGTAACGTCGCCGGCATGACCGAGAACTTCTCGGCCGAAAAGTCCATGACGACGACGATGATCTCCGCCGAGGTGCGTTAGACGGCGGGCCCGGATGGGCGCACGCAACCGACGAGGGGGCAGGACCCATGGAAGCACGCATGAAGAGCGTAGCGAATCCCGATGTGATCACAGCGATCCAGCATCTCCAGAAGGCGATTCACGCCGGTGGCGTCGACCCGCTCGTGCTCGAGCTGATCCATCTACGGGCCAGCCAGATCAACGGCTGCAGACCCACTTCGACGAGAACCAGATGTCTGCGATCATCCTGAACATCGCCATCACCAACTTCTTCAACCGGATCAACCACACGATCCGGGAGCAGGCCGGCAAGACCTGGTGAAGGCGGCGGGCGTCATCCGTCCAGGGGCCGCGGTGGCGACGTGGCGAAGGACGTGATCGGCCGGCTCCACCGCTGACCGATCCAGCGCCACTTCCCGGCAGGCCCCCGTCCTGGGCTCCCACTTCGGGTGACCGCCGACAACCATACCTTTGATGATCATCAGGGGCACATGACGATGAGCGACGAACTACTGGAACTGACCGTTACCGATGCCCGAGCCTGGCGGGAGTGGCTCAGCAGGCACCACGACAGCTCGGCAGGGGTGTGGCTGGTCCTCGCCAAGCAGAACACGACCCGGCCCACCAGCCTGACCTATGACCAGGCCCTCGACGAAGCGCTGTGCCACGGCTGGATCGATGGTCAGCTACGACGGCGGGATGAGACCACCTTCTGCCGGCGCTTCACCCCTCGCGGAAGGCAAAGTCCCTGGTCAGCGCGGAACGTTTCCATCGTCACCCGTCTGATCAGCGAGGGCCGGATGCACCCGGCCGGAATGGCCGAGGTAGAACGCGCCAAGGCCGACGGCCGCTGGGACGCGGCCTACGCGGGACAAGCCGGCATCGAGGTACCAGCCGACCTGGCCGCCGCATTGGCCGCGAAACCCCAGGCACAGGCGATGTTCGACATCCTCACCTCCCAAAACCGCTACGCCATTCTCTATCGGATCACGAACGCCAAACGCGCCGAGACCCGAGCCCGCCGTATCACCCAGTTCGTTGACATGCTCGCCCGCGGCGAGACGATCCACCCGCAAAAGCGCGCCCTCGGCAGTTGATTGCCGGCCCACTCCTCTCCCCGCCTCGCTCCTCCAAGCACGCTTGTTCGGTCCGGTTGGCAAGGTGCGGCGTGGTGATGGTGCCCTGCTGGGCGTAGTTGATCAGCGTGGCCCCGTGGATACCGGTCGTGTCGCCGTGGCGCCCCGCAAGATCCCTTCGGATCGTTCCGCGAAATCCAGCCGGCCTCAAGCATGCGCTGACGCATTGAGCCTGACCGGGAGGACCTGAGCGTCCGCCGCCGCTGACGTCGAAGAACACGAAAAACGCCCCGGAGCGTGATCGCTCGGGGCGTTTGGGCTGTTCAATGGTGGTGGTCAGGGGCAGGGTCGAACTGCCGACCTTCCGCTTTTCACGCAGACCGACCGCCCTGCTCCGCTCGGCCGACACGAGGCCAGAAGGCTGTGGACGGCTGCCGCGGTGTGCTCGTGGTGGCCGACGTTGTCGTCACTGTTGTCGTCAGCCCCCTGTCCTGTAGTCGGCGGCACAGGCTCGAAGCGTTCCGAGAACCCTCGACAGCTCACCCCTTCGTCTTCATCCCCCGGAGGGGGCTTTCAGTCATCCCTGATTGCGGCGTCTCGATGGAAGGAGCAGGCGGGACCGGCGTCGGCGGGTGCGGGCGGGACTGCGCCGGCGGGCCAGGGGCGGGCGTTCAGGGCATCGAGGGCCTGGCGGGCCATGGCCAGCTTCTCGTAGACGAACAGGACCGGGTTGCCGGCGGCCATCGTGACCGCGATGCGCAGGGCGGCCTGCGGTCCTTCGGCGGTGGCGAGGCCGATGCCGGGCCGGGCCCGGCGCATGGCCGCCATGATCAGGCCGGTCATCTCACCGGGGCGGCGGCCGCGCTTGTCGGCGTCCTCGTAGACGACGACCCGGCCGAACCACGCGGCGACGGCCTCGGCCGAGCGGGCCACCAGATCGTCGCGGCGGTCGCCGGGCAGCGTGATCGCGGCCACGGGCTCGCCGCCCCAGACGTCGCTGATCATGCGGCCGGTCGCGTCGAGCGCGGCGGCGTTGTGGCCGTAGTCCAATATCACCGGGCCGCCGCCGGCCAGGTAGATGTTGCCGCGCCCCGGGTTCGACTCGCCCGGCGTGAACGTACCCAGCGCGCGCCGGATGTCCTTGGCGCTGACCCCGAGCCCGCGGCAGGCCGCCACCGCGGCCAGCGCGTTCGCGATCACGTGCGGGGCGAGCCCGCCGAACGCGCCGGGCAGCTCGGCCACGCTGAGCAGCGCCCGGTCCCGGTCCGCATCGAACTCGACCAGCTCGCCGTTGCGAAGCTCGTACGCCAGGCCGCCCGCCTGCCGGTGCCGTTCGATGACCGGGTTGCCGTTCACCAGGCTGAAATACCTGATCACGGACGCGTGCCTGCGCACCCGCGGCCGGTCGGCGAGCGCGGCGACCAATGGGTCGTCGGCGTTCAGCACCACGGTCCCGCCCTCGCGAACCTCCTCGGCGACCAGCGCCTTCACCTCGACCAGCTCGTCGAGATCCTCCACTCCGTCCGCGCCCAGGTGGTCGGCGGTGATGTTGGTGACCACGGCCACGTCGGCCTGGTCGTAGCCGAGCCCACCGCGGATGATCCCGCCGCGCGCCGTCTCCAGCACCGCGGCCTCGATGCTGGTGTCGTCGAGCACCATGTCCGCGGACCGCGGGCCCGAGGCGTCGGCGTCGTAGACCAGCCGGCCGCCGGAGTAGACCCCGTCCGTGGTGGACATCCCCACCCGCATCCCGGCCTTGCTCAGGATGTGGCCGATCATGCGGACCGTCGTGGTCTTCCCGTTGGTCCCGGTGACCGCGACGACCGGGACCCGAGATGGGGCGCCGGGCGGGTACAGGCTGTCGATCACCGCGCCGGCCACGTCCCGCGGCGCCCCCTCGGCCGGGGACAGGTGCATCCGCAGCCCCGGGCACGCGTTGACCTCGATCACGGCCCCGGGCTCGGCCCCCCCGTGACCGGCCCCGCCGCACCGCATCGGTGCCGCGATGTCGGCCAGCCGCACGTCGATGCCGCAGACGTCCAGGCCGACCACGGCCGCGACCCGGCGGCACATGTCGGCCACGTCCTCGTGCACCAGGTCGGTCACGTCGCGGCTGGTTCCGCCGGTGGACAGGTTCGCGTTCCGGCGCAGGGTCACGAGCTGGCCGCGGGCCGGGACCGACGCCGGGCCCAGGCCCTGGGCCTCCAGGTGCGCGAGCGCGCACTCGTCCAGTTTGATCTTGGTCAGCTCTCGGGAGTGGCCCTCGCCCCGGCGCGGGTCGGCATTCACCATGTCGACGAGTTGGGTGATGTCGGAGGCACCATCGCCGGTCACCGAGGCCGGCCGCAGCTCGGCCGCGGCCACCACCTGGCCGTCGACCACCAGCACCCGGTAGTCGGTGCCGGGCACGAACTTCTCCACGATCGCGCCCTCGCCGTCGGCCGCCGCCTGAGCGTATGCGGCGGCCGCGGCCGCGGCGGTGGTCACGCCGACGGTCACGTTGGCACCGTGGTTGCCGTGGAGCGGTTTGATCACGACCGGCCCGCCGAGCCGGCCCAGCGCCCCGGCGGCGTCGGCCGCGCTCCAGGCCACCACCCCATCGGGCACCGGGATGCCCGCGTCGGTCAGCAGCTGCTTGGCCAGCATCTTGTCGGCCGCGATGTCCACACCGATCACCGACGTCTGCTCGGTCAGCGCGGCGCACACCAGCCGGCGATAGCGCCCGTAGCCGAGCCGCAGCATGCTCAGCCGGCCGACCCGGCGGACCGGTATCCCCCGGCGGCGGGCCGCGCTCGCGAGCGCGGCCGTGCTCACGCCGAGGCGCTCCCGCTCCACGATCCGAGCGATCCTGGCCAGTTCGCGCGGCAGGTCGGGGATGCGTTCAAGGAGAATGTGCTTGACCGTGGTGGTGGCCAGTTCCAGCAGCTCGGCCGGCACCGAGGACTGCGCGGGCTCGTCCTGCGGGCACTCGGTCATCACGTCGTAGCGGCCGTCGGCGCCGGCCCACATGGTCCGGCCCAGGTACACGTCGCGGCCCACCAGGCTGGACAGCTCCAGCGTCACGTGCTCGGTGACGTGGCCGAAGTAGGTGCCCCGGGCCATCGCCTCCAGGAACCCGCCCGGCCGCCCGGCCGCGCAGTGGTGCTCGGCCAGCCCGGGCAGGGCCGCGGTCAGCCGCCCGGCGAAGCCCGGGTATTCGGTGGTGCTCCGGCCGGTCAGTTCCTCGAGCTCGAGCCGCGCGACGGTGACCGGCCGGGTGCTGAATGAGTTGGGTCCGCTCAGGTGACGCAGGTCGTCGAGACGCACGTGACACTCCCCAAGGGTTGGGCGGATGGGCGGGCTAGCGGTGATCAGTACCGGTCGTGGGCGGGCCCGATGGTGGCCTCGCGGGTCGCGATGTCGAAGACGCACCCGGCGGGCAGCAGGTGCAGCCGGACGCCGAACAGGGTGATCGGGTCTTCGTCCCCGGCGGCGTGGATGACCGTGGCGTTCCGCCCGTCAGCCACCGTGGCCACGCCGGCGCCGAGCACCTCGAAGCGGGTGCCTTCGACCAGGATCCCGGTGTTCTCGCCGATGCCGACGCCCAGGTACTCCAGGTCGAGCGCAATGGCGCTGAGCAGCCGGGGGAGCCGGCCGCGCTCGCTGAAGTGCATGTCGATGATGAGCGCCTTCGGGAGGAGGCCGAGCCCCGGGCCGGTGCGGACCGTGGCGGCGGACACGCCGGGGCCCTCGCCGCCGAGGATCATCGTGCGGCCCATGGCGGTGGCGCCGGCGCTGGTCCCGGCGATGACCACGCCACCTGTGCGCAGCCGGTCGCGCAGGATCTCGTTGGCCCGTGAGCCGACCAGGGCGCGCAGCCGCGACTGGTCGCCGCCGGAGAAGAACACGCCCGTGGCGTCGTCGAGGAGCTTGGCCGCGTTGTCGCCGTCGGCGACGGAGCGCCCGCGCAGCCGCAGTTCCCTGGTGTGGTCCACGCCGAGCTTGCGGAACACCCGCTCGTAGTCGGCGTGCACCTCCTCGGGCGCCCCGGTGGCCGTAGTGACCAGCACGATCCGAGCCGCCTCGCCGCCGGACAGCTCCACAAACCGCTCGAGCAGGCCGGAACCGCGGCACTCGGCGCCCCCGATGACAAGCAGGCGACCCGGATCAGCAGGCTTATCCCCCTCGTCCGCGTCCATGCTCCCCTCCTCGACCAGTTGTTACCCTTAGGCACCGAATATCATCCGAGAGTAACTTCATCCCGTATGGGCCGGTTTGGGAGCCCGGGTGCTCGCGTGACTCGGAGCGCAGAGCGCCACGGACGTGCCGGCCGTGCCCCAGGCCCGGAGCGAGATCGTCGGACACAGCTGAAGACGCCATAAGGTCTGCTGAAGAGAGGTCAGCAGCTGAGATCGCAGAAGTGATGGGCTGGCGGGACCACCCGACTGTCTACGTCAGCAACTATGGCCGCCTCGGGTCTACCACGGCTCCCGGCTGTGTGGACTCATCGGCGACTCGACCGAAGAACTGACTTTGGGTGCCGCCAGCAAGCGCGGGCTGAGGCCATGAGATCGGTGCGGATACAGAGCAAAGCTGCCAAGCGATGCCAGTAGGAGCCGCACGCCCTAGCCAGGAGACGTTGTCGTCAAAGCCAAACAAGAACGCCCCGGAGCGTGATCGCTCGGGGCGTTTGGGCTGTCCAATGGTGGTGGTCAGGGGCAGGGTCGAACTGCCGACCTTCCGCTTTTCAGGCGGACGCTCGTACCAACTGAGCTACCTGACCTCGGCGGCTGCCGCCGTACGCGGTCCTGACGGGACTTGAACCCGCGACCTCCACCTTGACAGGGTGGCGAGCACTCCAAACTGCTCTACAGGACCTTTATGTCCGGGTGGGCTTTCGCTTCCCCGTGTTGTTCGGCTCGCCTAGCTTACCAGCTTCCGGGAGGTCTTCGACCTTCCGTCTTCCGGTGCGCTCGACGCGCTCCACGTGCCCCCAACGGGATTCGAACCCGTGCCGCCGCCTTGAAAGGGCGGTGTCCTAGGCCGCTAGACGATGGGGGCTCAAGGCTTCCGCCCTGTTCCGTGACGCCTTCCGTCGGAGACCTCTGAAGCATAGGGGACGTTTGCCCCTGATGCCAAAGCGGCCGGCGACGGCGAGCCGCTGCCGGTTGCCGTCGGCGACGGCGCCTGCGGCGACTCGGGAGAAATTGTACGACCAGGGTCCGGCTCGATATGACGCTCACACTGGATCCACTGCTCGCCGAGACCGCCGACGGTGATGTCGTCCCAGGCCTCCAGGCGGTGGCTGCTCTTGCCGAAGTAGAGCACCGAGGCGGTCAGCGGGGTCGGCTCGTCGTGTTCCAGGCCGCGCAGCCCGGCGCCTCCGGTGGACCCCTGGATCATCAGCCGGGTGCCCGAGGGCAGCAGCTCGGTGGACCGCGCGTGGACGTGCCCGCTCAGCACGAGCGGCACATACCCGGACAGGCCCCGGCCCACGGTGGGGTCGTGGACGGCCACGACGTCGGCGGTGATCTTGTCAGGCGCCGAGGTGGAGGCGGACCTGGGCCGCTCGCGCGGCGTCAGCTTGGCCGCGTTGGCCCGGCCGAGGTCGAGCAGGCTCTTGCTCTCGTCGCCCGCCGCCTGCACGGACTTGTCGGGGGTGAACCTCGGGTCGCCGATGCCGTAGATGCTCAGCCCCTTGACCGTGGCGGCGGTGCCGTCCAGCACGATCGCGTTCTTCTGCTTCTCGACCGCCCGCTGGGTCGTCATGGAGTCGTGGTTGCCGCGCACGTAGACGTACGGCACATCGAGCGAGCCGATCTCCTTGACGAACTCGTTCTCCGCCTTGGTCCCGTGGTCGCTGATGTCGCCGGTGTCGATGATGAGGTCGACCTTGAACTGGTCCTTGAGCGACTTGATCACGTTCCAGGCCAGCGGGTTGATGTGCAGGTCGGAGACGTGCAGCACGCGGACGGTGTCCGGATCCGGATCGAAGATCGGCAGGTTCGACCCCGCCTCGTACAGCTGGGAGACGTTGGTCACCAGCTTGGCGAGCTGACCGCGGTATTCGGAGAACTTGGTCACGATCGACTGGGCGCTGCCGACCAGGGACGGCACGCCTGTGAGCAGCCCGGTGTACCGGGGCTCGGCGATCGAGCGGGGGTTGAACGTCAGCGCGGAGACGCCGCCGAGGACGACGACCATCGCCAGCGAGCCGGCCGCGGTCCAGGCCGCCCGCGACAGCCGCCGGAAGGCGACCAGGCCGGTGAGGAACCCGGCGGCGACGGCGAACAGCACCGCGCGCACGATGAGGCTCCGCAACCCGGAGATCACGTCGGACTCGATGGTCGTCGGCAGCCGGTCGGCCCACCGGGGATTCTTGAGGATCTCCTCCGCGACCTCCGGGTGGACCGCCTCGATCGTCAGGTCGAGCCGCAGCGGGCCGTTGTGGCTGTCGAAGCTGAGTGTCCCGAGGGGCCGTACGTCGATGACGGTCTCCCCCCTCCAGGACGGGGCCAGGGACATCCCGATGTCGGCGGGCCCAACCGGTGTGTCCACCTTGGCGCCGAACGCCATCCCGAGCCATCCGCCGATCACGGCCGCCAGCGCGACCGCGAGCACACGGGCGGACACACGGGCGAGCCGACTGCCGACCGTCCTACGGGCGAACGCCCTCAACCGCGAGTTCTCCATCCCTTCCTGACTACCCGAAGATGCGACCTTGTTGGTTACCAGAACACGGTGTTCCGGTTACCGGCCGTCCGACTGAGCCTCCAGACATGCCCTCATTCCTGACAAAATCAGCGCAATACCGTGCTCGAAGGACGCGTCCGTCTGCGGGCCGCCGGTCTCGGCCATGACCGCGCGCACGTTCGGGTACGGCGCGAGGCTCTCCAGCGCCTCCTCGAACAGAGCCGGGTCGTTGGTTCCCCTCTCCTGGTCGGACTGCTCCTCCAGCACGAACCCGCCGAGGAAGCTCGCGAGCGTGCCGAGACCCCACATGGCGTCCGTGGGCGAGAAGCCGACCCGCCGCAGCGATTCCAGGATGGTCTCGACGGTCTGCAGCGTGGCCGTGCCGGGGTGGGTGCCGGCGGCGAGACGGGCGGTGTCGCGGTGCGACTTGAACGCGCGGCGCTGGCCCCTGCACCACTCCGCCAGCCACTCCTCCCACGACTCCCCCTCGGCGAGCGGCCGCAGCGGCTCCTGCACGGAGATCGCCTCGGCCATTTCGTCCAGAAGTTCCTGCTTGTTCCTGAAGTGCCAATAGAGGGCGGGGGCCTGCACGCCCAGCTCGGTCGCGAGCCTGCGCAGGGTCAGCTTCTCCAGACCCACCTCGTCGAGGAGCCGGATGGCGGTCCTGACGATCGTGTCGCGTTCGAGTGCCACGGTTGACAGCTTAACGGCGTTCAATGCATCCTTAACATCGTTAAATTTAACCGCGTTAAGGAGATGCCGTGATCCATGCGGAAGGAGTGCGCAAGCGGTTCGGCACCACCGAGGCGCTGCGGGGCGTCGACCTCGACGTGCCACGCGGCTCGGTGTGCGGCCTGCTCGGGCCCAACGGCGCCGGCAAGACGACGATGGTGCGCGTCCTGACGACGCTGCTGCGCCCCGACGGCGGCTCGGTCCGGGTGGCCGGCTGGGACGTGGTCAGGGACTCCGAACGGCTCCGCTACCGCATCGGCCTCGCGGGCCAGCACGCGGCGCTGGACGAGCTGCTGACCGGGCGCCGCAACCTGGAGCTGTTCGGCCGGCTCTACCACCTGCCCCGCCGTACGGCCCGCCGCAGGGCCGAGGAGCTGCTGGAGCGGTTCGGCCTGTCCCAGGCGGCGAACCGTCCGGTGCGGACGTATTCGGGCGGCATGCGCCGCAGGCTCGACCTGGCCGCCAGCCTGATCGTCTCCCCGCCGGTGCTGTTCATGGACGAGCCGACCACCGGCCTCGACCCTCGCAGCCGCCTCGCGCTGTGGGACGTGCTGCGCCGGCTCGTCGCCGAGGGGACGACCCTGCTGCTCACCACGCAGTACCTCGACGAGGCCGACCACCTGGCCGACCGGATCGCCGTCATGGACGCCGGGCGGGTGGTCGCGGCCGGGTCGCCGTCCTCGCTCAAGGCGAAGGTGGGCGGCGACCGGGTGAGCGTCGTCTTCCGCGAGGCCGCGGACCTGACTCCCGGCGTCGAGGCGGTGCGCGGCGTGCTTTCCGGCGACCCCGAGATCGACGCCGCCGAACGGCGGCTCGTCGTGCCCGTCCCAGACGGCGCCGCCTCCCTGGTCAGGGTCGCCGCGGCCCTCGACGCCGCCGGGGTCGGCGTGGAGGACCTGGGGCTGCGCAGGCCGACGCTGGACGAGGTGTTCCTGGCGCTCACCGACGCGCCGGCCGGAGAGAAGGAGGCCGCATGATCACTGTGGAACCCCCCGCGACGAGGGCGGAACGGCTGCGCTGGGCCCTGAGCGACACGTTCGTCATCGCGGGGCGCAGCTACTCCCAACTGCGCGCCCAGCCCGGCCAGATCGCCGCCGAGCTGGTCGCCCCGGTCATCATGACCATCCTGTTCGGGTACGTCTTCGGCAGCGCGATCAGCCTGCCCGGCGGGGGCGACTACCGGAACTACCTGATGCCCGGCATCTTCATGCAGGTCATGGCGCTGTCCGCGGTCGCCGCCGCCACGTCGGTCGCCGAGGACATGGCCCGCGGCATCATCGACCGCTTCCGCGCCCAGCCCATCGCGCGCGCCGCCGTACTGGCCGGGCACAGCCTCGCGGACATGTCCAAGGACTGGCTGTCGCTCGCGACGATGAGCGTCTGCGGCCTATTGATCGCGGGATGGCGTCCGCGCGGCACTCCCCTGGAGACGCTCGCCGGCTTCGCACTGCTCGCGCTGTTCGGGTACGCGATGATCTGGTTGGGCACGTACATCGGGCTGTTCGTGAAGAACGGCGCGCAGGCGGACGCCGCGACGTTCGGCTGGCTGTTCCCGATGACGTTCCTGGCCAACGCGTTCGTGCCGCTGGAGGGGCTGCCCGGATGGCTGCGGGCGATCGCGGACTGGAACCCGATGAGCGCGGTCGTCTCGGCCGCCCGGGAGCTGTTCGGCAACCCCGGCTCGGCCGCCGCCTCCTGGCCTCTCCGGCACCCGGTGACCGCGTCGCTGTGCTGGTCGCTGCTGATCATCGCGGTGTTCGCACCGCTCGCCGTTCGGCGCTATCGCACGGCCGCCTCGCGATGACACGATGAGACGGTGATCGACGTCCCGCTGAAGAGGTTCGAGGAGCTCGTGGCCGAGGCGCTCGACACGATCCCCCCGGATCTGGCCAAGGTCATGGACAACGTCGTGGTCGTGGTGGTGGACGACCCGCCCGAGCCCGGCCTGCTCGGGCTCTACACGGGCATCCCGCTGACCGAGCGGGGCGACTGGTATTCGGGGGTCCTCCCGGACCGCATCGAGATCTACCGGAACCCGACGCTGCAGATCTGTGAGACCGAGGACGACGTGGTCGAGGAGGTCCGCGTCACGGTCGTCCACGAGATCGCCCATCACTTCGGCATCGACGACGAGCGGCTGCACGAGCTCGGCTGGTGACTTCCCCTTCTCCGGGAGTCTCCCCTCTTCAGGGCGGCGATCGGCGTTCGCGTCCTGCGAAACGGGAACGTCAGCGGGTTGCAAAAGTCGCATCCGGCGGGCACTGTAAGTGACATGTTGACCACGGGCTGTCAGATCCAGTCGTCGCGGCGGAGATCGGCGGACACGGCCGGCGGAGCGACCTCTGCGGAGTGAGATGGCGGCCACCAAACCCGGCAGGCTGTCCGGCCGGCACCGCCGTCCTCCCGAGGTGCGGACCACCTACCGGGAGGTCGTCGCGGTCCCCGAGTTCCGGGCCCTGTGGCTCGGACAGGGCATGTCGCTGCTCGGCGACCAGCTCGCGCAGGTGGCGCTCGCGGTGCTGGTCTACAGCCGGACCGCTTCGCCGCTGGCCACGGCCGCCGTCTACGCGCTGACCTACCTGCCGCCCATTCTCGGCGGGCCCCTGCTCGCCGGGCTCGCCGACCGATACCCGCGCAGGCGGGTCATGCTCTGGTGCGACGTGCTGCGCGCCGCGATGCTCGCCGCGATGGCCCTGCCCGCCACGCCGTTCCCGGTGCTGTGCGCGCTGGTCTTCTGCGTCGTGCTGCTCGGTGCGCCGTTCTCCGCCGCCCGCGCGGCGCTGCTGCCCGAGGTCCTGGAGGGCGACCGGTACGTCGTGGGATCGGCCCTGCAGAACGTGACCAATCAGGCCGTGCAGATGCTCGGGTTCGCCGCCGGGGGCGCGGCGATCGCGGTGCTCGGGCCCTATCGGGCGCTGGCGCTGGACTGTGCGACGTTCCTCGGATCGGCCCTGGTGATCGTCGCAGGGGTGCGGCACCGCCCGGCGCCGCTGCGGGAGGACGGCGAGCGGCCGTCCATGTGGCGGATGACGCTGTCCGGCGCGCGCCTGGTGTTCGGCGAACGGCGGCTGCGCACGCTCGTGCTGTTCGCCTGGCTGTGCGGGTTCTACGTGATTCCCGAGGGCATCGCGGTGCCGTACGCCGCGGCGCTCTCCGACGGGAGGCTGCCCGTCCCGGTGATCACGGGTCTGCTGATGGCGGCGATGCCGACCGGCACAGTCATCAGCGCGTTCTTCTTCGGGCGGTTCGTCACGCCCGCGGGACGGCTGCGGGGCATGGGCTGGCTGGCCATGCTGACCTGCGCGCCGCTCGTGCTGTGCGTGATCCGGCCGCCGCTGGAGGGCGTGCTCGCCCTGTGGGCGCTGTCCGGCGTCGGCGGGGCCTACCAGCTCGCGGCCAACGCGGCCTTCGTCCAGTGCGTCCCGGCGTCGGGACGGGCCGCGGCGTTCGGGCTGGTGCAGTCGGGCCTGCTGGCCGCCCAGGGCGTCGGCATCCTCGTCGGAGGCGCCGCCGCCCAGCGGCTCGGCCCAGAGGCCGTCGTGACGCTGGCGGGCGTGGCCGGGCTGTGCACCGCGGCCGTGCTCGCCATGCTCTGGACCGAGTCGCGCAGGGAGATCATCGCCAAGGTCCGGGCCGCCGCTACCTGAGTCAGGCCTGCGGACCCTGGTTCTGGGAGTCACCGGCGGAGGACCGGCCGTACGGGTGCTGCTCGTAGCCGGGCGCCTGCGGGGCCTGCGGGGGGTAGGGGGTGCCGGAGGGGCGGCCGCTTTGGTGCCAGCCCTGCTGGACGTTGTCCCACTTGGCCTTGGCGTCCTGCCAGACGCGGCCGTCCTTGTTCTTGTCGATGAGGTCCTGGACGATGGAGGTGTTCTTGCCCTCCTCGGGGAGGAGGAGCCAGGCGACGGCGTAGACGCCGACGCCGAGGCCGCCGAAGAAGGTCGCGACGGCGAGCCCGAGGCGCAGGATGTTGGCGTCGATGCCGGTGTACTCGGAGACGCCCGAGCACACCCCGGCGACGATCCTGCCGTTCCGAGTGCGGTGGAGCTGCTTGACCGAACCGTTGGTGTTCATCTCGTTCATACCTCCACAGTGCCTCTCAGGGGGGTGGGCGCACATCGGGATTCCCCCTGGCCCTACCCCGAGGAGGCCCGGATACCCTGACGCCATGGACGACCTCCTCGAACTCGACGACCAGCTCGACCCCGAGCACCGCATGATCAGGGATTCCGTAAGGGAACTCGTCTCCGGCAAGGTCCTCCCCCACGTCGCCGAGTGGTTCGAGCAGGGCACGTTCCCCGCGCGCGAACTCGCCCCGGCCCTGGGCTCGCTCGGCCTCCTCGGCATGCACCTGGAGGGGTACGGCTGCGCCGGGCTCGACGCCGTCTCGTACGGCGTGGCCTGCCGGGAGCTCGAGGCCGGCGACTCGGGGCTGCGGTCGTTCGTGTCCGTGCAGGGGTCGCTGGCGATGTTCCCGATCTGGAAGTACGGCTCGGACGAGCAGAAGGAGGAGTGGCTGCCCCGGCTGGCGTCAGGGGAGGCCATCGGCTGCTTCGGCCTGACCGAGCCCGACCAGGGGTCCGACCCCGCCGGCATGCGCACCACCGCCAAGCAGGACCCGTCCGGCGACTGGATCCTGAACGGCACCAAGATGTGGATCACCAACGGCTCGATCGCCGACGTGGCCGTGGTCTGGGCGCGTACCGACGAGGGCATCCGCGGTTTCGTCGTCCCCACCTCGACCCCCGGCTTCTCGTCCGCCGAGATCCACCGCAAGCTGTCGTTGCGGGCCTCGATCACGGCCTCCCTGTACTTCGACGACGTACGGCTGCCCGCCTCCGCGGTCCTGCCGGGCGTCGTGGGGCTGAAGGGCCCGCTGTCGTGCCTCACCGAGGCGAGGTACGGCATCCTGTGGGGCGTGGTCGGAGCGGGCCGGGCCTGCCTGGAGGCGGCCGTCGACTACGCCACCACGCGGGTGCAGTTCGGCAAGCCGATCGGCGCCTTCCAGCTCACGCAGGAGAAGCTGGCCTGGATGGCGGTCGCGCTCGGCCAGGCCGGGCTGACCGCCCTTCACCTCGGCCGGCTCAAGGACGCCGGGAAGCTGAAGCCCACCCAGGTCAGCTTCGGCAAGCTGGCCAACGTCCGGGCCGCGCTCGACATCGCCCGCGAGGCGCGTACGGTGCTCGGAGCCAACGGCGTCACGCTGGAGTATCCGGTCATCAGGCACATGACCAACCTGGAGTCCGTGCTCACGTACGAGGGCACCCAGGAAGTGCACCTGCTGACTCTGGGCAAGGCGCTCACGGGCCTCGACGCGTTCCGCTGACGCCGCTGTTCACCACGATCGGGGACAATCGCGTCGCCGAAGACGCGGTACTCTCTGTACCCTGCATCTTGGGGAGTGTTCCGCGGATCACAGCGCGACAAGGGCGGGATCCGGGGAGCACGACCAAGGGGTGCTAGCTCAATGGCAGAGCTGCGGACTTTTAATCCGTCGGTTCAGGGTTCGAGTCCCTGGCGCCCCACCGGCGAAAACAGCTCGGACATGGTGATCGTCAGGGGCTGCTGACGGCTACGGTTGACGGCAACGTCCTACGCGAGTCCCCCGAGCGCCTTTTCTTGTTCCAGGCATCCGGCCGCCAGGCGCTCCGCGGCCTGCTCGTCTCTGTGCTCCTTGAGGACCTTCACCATGTTCTCCGGGAGCCGGAACGTACGGCGAGAGCTTGTGTCTTCAGCGGCACGAGCTCGATCCCCTCGCCCTTCTGCCGCTGGAGTGCCTGCCGGACGCCGCGCCCCATCCCGCTGCCGCTACGCGGTGGGACGACGGCGTACGAGGCGATCGCCGGTGCTGCGACCGGAGACGTTCACGGGGGTGCACAGTTCTCGCGGGGTGAACCTCAACTTCTGACGGCCTCTGCGATCTCCAGTGCGACCTGGGCGGGTGTCAGGTGCGTGGTGTCGACGACCTCGGCCTCGCCGTGTAGCCACGTGCGGGCCGCCTCGGCGTAGGGCTCAAGGTATTTGAGACGGAAGGGGGAGGGGCCGAGAACGGTGTCCCCCTCGATGCGCCTGCGGAGGGTGTCTTGGTCAGCGTGGAGGACGAAGTGCCGTACCGGGATGGCATGTTGGGTGAGGCCCGCGCTGATCTCGCGCCAGTACTGCTCGACCAGGACAGTCATGGGCATCACCAGAGTGCCGCCGGTGTAGTCGAGTACGAGGCGGGCGGTCTCGACTACGAGTGGCCGCCACGGTGGCCAGTGCTGGAAGTTGTCCGTCGCCGGCAACCCCGGCGTGATGTCCATGAGTGTCTCGCCCACCTTCTCGGCGTCGAACACCCGTGAATCCGGGATCAGTCGCTGCACGAGGGCGGCGGTCGTCGTCTTTCCTGCGCCGTGGGTGCCGTTGAGCCATACGATCACGTGGCCCGATGCTAGTGCTGTGCGGGTTGTGGAAACGGACGCCGAGAAACAGGTCCCTGGCCGTGGCGGACGGCATGGCCCACCCCCGGTGAACGTTTCTGGGCACTAGCGAACTCGCCCAGCAGGACCGAATGCCACCGGCGACGAGCTCGCCAAACCGCCAGCCACCTGCGTAGGAATGCTCGGGCGGTTCCGACTGCACCACCTTGTGATTTTGATGAATACCGCCGCAGGTGGAATACGCAGGTGCAGGCACAAAATCGCGCCTGCACAGATGAACGGCACGCGGCGTAGTGCATTGCCGACGATCTCGCCAACTGATCGATGACGGTGGATCAACCTTCACTGTCGCAGGCTGTCGGAGCGCAGCCTGCGGGCCGGGCGCAGCGCGAGGTAGGCCACCGCGCCGGAGGCCAGGTACAGCACGGACTGCACGTTGAGGACGAGCACCACATTGAGCACGTCGCCGAGCAGGCCGGCGGCTGCCATGCCCAGTCCCTGCGACGCGTTGTAGACCACGTAGAACGTGCCGAAGGCCCGGCCCAGATCACTATCGGGGACGCTCTGCTGGATCTGCGCGAACGCGCCGCTGTTGTACGCGATGCCGGGCACGCCGACCAGGATGAACAGCACGATGTACACCTCGGCCTGACGCGAGAGCGCCGGACCGTTCCAGATGGTCAGGCTGAGCAGGCCGAACGAGGCGGCGCCCAGGCTCATTAGCAGCCAGGGGCTCAGGCGTGCGCCGAGCAGGCCGACGATGAGGCCGCCCGCCACGCCGCCGATCGCCTGGACACCGCGGAGCACGCCGGTGAGCGTGCCGTCGGCGTGCAGCGCGCGGCTGACGAACACGACGAAGAGCACCGCGAATAGGCCCTGGGCGACACCGCCCAGGGCCACGCTCTGGAACGTCACCCGGACGCTGCGATTGCGCATCATCGTCAAGAGGCCGGATCGCCAGTTCGCGAGGAACGACGTGGCGCCGCCGTCCGGGGCCGGTTCCGCGGCGTCGTGGTGTGCCGTCCGGCGGGCGGCTGCGATCAGGGCGGCGGCCGTCACGAAAGCCACGGCGGCGCCGATCGCCAGGTACCGAGTTCCTTCCCGGGTTATGGCGAAGCCGCCAAGCGAGCTGCCGATCAAGCGCCCCAGGCTGGTGTTGAGTGCGACCATGCTGTTGGCGCGCACCAAGTGCGCGGCCTCGACCAGCCGCGGCAGGGTCGCGTTGCGGGCCGAGTCGAATGTCTGGGTCAGCACCGCCTGGGCGCCGGCGACCAGGCAGATGATCCACAGGCGGTGGCCGGGTTCGCCCACCAGCGGCGTCACCACCGCCGATTGCAGCAGCGCGACGCCGCTCATCAGCCGGAACCGGTCGAAGCGGTCGGCGAGCGTCCCGGCGAACGATCCCATGGTGATGCCGCACATCAGCTCGACGAGGAACACGGCGGAGGTCACCAACGCCGAGCCGGTGACGCCGAAGACATAGATCGGCAACCCGGTGATCAGCAGCCAGCTCGCCACGCTCGATGCGAGCCCGGCGATCCAGACGAGGACGAATCCGCGCCGGCGCAGCAGCATCGGCATGTCAGATGAATTCCGGTGTGGGATAGGCCTGCAGGCTCAGACTGACCGGCCGGGCGTCACCCGGCGCCCCCTCGCGCAGCGGGCGCAGGTACGGCCGGATGACGGCGTCCAGCGTCAGGGTGAGGTGCCGCAGTTCCTCGGGGGTCAGCGAGAGCGTGTAGTTGTGAAAGGTCGCGCTCCCCTGCCACTGGCCGGGCAGCTTGTGCTGCTGTTGCCGGTAATGCCGCAGCGAGCGGAACACCTCGTCCAGTTCCAACGAGGTCAACGCGTCATTGACCTGCCGGCCCTGCTCGTCCCCGGGCTCCGGCAGAAACTCCAGCCCTGTGGCGACGGCGCGCCAGGGCCGGTCGCGCCGGTTGGTGCCCTGCGCGGGCGCGCGCTCGATCAGCCCGTGGCGAGCGAGCTGGTGCAGGTGGTAGCTGCAGTTGGAGCCGGTGTCGTCGAGCGCCTCGGCGCATTGCGCCGCCGTTCGCGGGCCGGCCGCCAGCAGGTAGCGCAGCAGGCGCAGCCGCAATGGATGGGCAAGCGCGCGCAACGTGGTGGGGTCTTGCACACGAACGCGCCGTTCCGGCTTTGTCGGTTCCACGGACACTCCTCAACGAAAGACTTCTTTCGTTGATACGCCCTCACAACGTGTTTTCGCAAGGGTTCTTGCGATTCGAGGTGACGCATGTCGACAGAGCTCCCACTCGGCCCGCAGCACCACGTCGCCGCCCGCCACCGAGCAGGCGATCGTCAGCCGTCCTGCTGTGCGTGTTCATCACCGCGGAGTGGATCGGGCCTGCTCCGGTCTTCTGGGTCTACACAGCGGAGACATATCCGCGATCGGTGCGAGGGACCGTGAGCCTGGCCACCGCGGTGCACTGGGACCGCGCACGCGGCCATCACCGCCGTCTCCGCCGCCGTCCTGTGCGGAGCGAGGCCTGAGCCGTGGCCGTTCACCGACGAGGTGCGAACGCTGCGAGGATGAGAGCCGATCGCTCTCGTCGGAAGGCGGAAGACAGTGTTGCCTGAACTCCATCCGGGAAACGCCGGCGCCCTGCTCTTCGACTGGGACGGAACGCTGGTAGACACCCAGCGGGCGAACTATCTCGCGATGGCCGGAGCACTCGCGGAGGAGGGCGTGCGGCTGGACCAGGAGTGGTTCGACGCGCGCACCGGCCTGTCCTCCGCCGAGATGATCCGTCTGCTGGCACGCGAGGGCGGCCTTCGGCTCCGGCGGTCCGTGGAGGAGATCGTGGCGGACCGCGACGAACGGTTCCTGCGGACGGCGCACGAGATCCGCGTCCATCCGGAGATCGAGGCCGTGGTCTCCTCATTCCACGGCAGACTGCCCATGGCGGTAGCCTCCGGCGGCGCCCGGAAAGTGATCGAGACGACGCTCCGCCACCTGCCGATCCGCCACCGGTTCGGCACCCTGGTCACCCGCGACGACGTCGAACGGGGCAAGCCCGCGCCGGACATCTTCCTGCACGCGGCGAAGCTGCTGGGCGTCCCTCCACAACGCTGCACCGTGTACGAGGACAGCGACGAAGGCATCGCCGCTGCCCACGCGGCGGACATGGCGGTCATCGACGTCCGGCCGCTCACCCGCCGGCCGGGCGGCTCGAGCGCCTGAGCCCGCCCTTCGGAACACCCCGTTCGTCGCCGCTGGGCATACGCCGAGAGCGACGGCCCCCTCGGACCTGCCGCCGCCCACCGAGCGGTGCAGGTTGACGCTGCTGGCGGGCGCGGGCAGCTGGTAGCCGGGCGCCAGGAGCCGCGCGGGCAGCGCTGCCCGTTGCAACAGCCGCCGCAGGTTGGATAAACCGGTGTAGATCTGGCTGCGGACGGCGAGGGCGGGGCATCGGACCAGAGCCGTTGAAGGCAGAAATTCGCGCCTGTGCGGATGAACGGCACGCGACATACCGCATTGCCGGCGATCTCATCAACTGATCAGTAACGGTCGATGAGCCATCACTGTCGCAGGCTTTCGGAGCGCGGTCTGCGAGCCGGGCGCAGCGCGAGGTAGGCCACCGCGCCGGAGGCCACGCCTCGGAGGCGCGGGCGCCGCAGACGTAGGCGGTCTCGAACAGCACCCGATCGCGCTGCCGGTCCAGCGGCACGTCCTTCCGGGGCCGCCGGGTGCAGATCGTGGCCAGCACCTTGCCGATGTCGGCCGCTGCGGCGGGGCGGGGCAGCGTCTTGGGCACCTTGACGGTGTCGATCCGGTCCATTGGGTTGGCCGTCAGAAGGTCGTGGCGGACCGCCCATCGGCAGGAGGCGAGGAGGCGGGACGAGGTCCGGCTTCGACGGCGTTCCCGCTCGTCAACGGCGCCGCCGAAAGCCTGCCGTGTCTGACAGCGAAAATCTGTACTCGCGACAGTAGACAATTGTGGTCGCTGGGGCTACTGTTTCTCCCATCGTAAGGAACGGTTCGGCCGGGCAACGAAAGTACTAGCACCACGATGAACTGCCCGGAACAAGTGAAGCTGGAAGTTGATGGCAGAAGGTCGGACGTGACGGGCCAGCGCAGTGGTTAGGGCCCTGATCGTGGACGCGCTGCCGCAGGTGAAGCCGGGCAATGGTCCGGACAAGAGATGAAGGGAGTGTTTGACGCCATCGGGATCGCCCGTTGCCGGCTGAGTCTCGCCGCTCGGGTACCGCAGCTCCACAGATAGGAAGGTGGTCTACGGTCACGCATCCGCGATCCCCGCATCACCGCCGCTCAGTACGGCGGATGCGGAAAACAGTGAGCCGGCCAGATGGCCGGTAGATGGTGTTGAACTCTTCGGGGCCCCGGCGCGACAGGTGCCGGGGCCCCCTGGCGCGTGATGGAAAGGAATGTATGGATCAACCTCACTCGGCTGCCGAGGGTGACACGCTCGCTCACGGCAGGAATGGGGACGCGGCCGGGTCCAGGGCTGGATACAGGGCCGAAGACCGGTTCGAGGATCGGTTCGACGATGAGGACTACCCCGCCTACAGCATGGGCGCGGCCGCGGAGATGCTCGGTGTCAGCCCCGCGTTCCTGCGGGCTCTGGGCGCTGCGAAACTGATCGAGCCGAAACGCTCGAGTGGCGGCCACCGCCGCTACTCCCGCTACCAGCTACGGCTGGCCGCGCGCGCCCGGGAACTCGTCGATCAGGGCACTCCTGTTGAAGCCGCCTGCCGGATCACCATCTTGGAAGACCAGCTCGCCGAGGCGCTGCGCATCAACAACGCGCGCGACCGCCCGGCCGGACACTAGCACCGACGGTGAGAAGACCCGGCAGCGTGAAGCTGACCGGGTCTTGGCGTGCAGCTTGGCGACGTGATCTCGCTTTTTCTCGCCGGCCTCGCATCTCCTGGGACTAATGCCTCCTACCAGGCGTGATGACGCTTGACACGCTGTCGATCAATGGCATCGAGGAGCTGTGCGCTGTGGTTGACATCCCGTGCCGCCGATTCTCGTGCGGCAGCGATGCAGCAGCCGGAAACGAATCAGGGCTCGCACCCGTGAAGGTGCGAGCCCTGATACGTGGCGCTACTTGTCAGGCGGGAACGATGTTCTCGGCCTGAGGGCCCTTCTGGCCCTGGGTGACATCGAAAGCCACCTTCTGGCCCTCACGCAGCTCGCGGTAGCCGCCCTGAGAGATGATGTTCGAGTAGTGTGCGAAGACGTCGGCGCCGCGGCCGTCCTGCTCGATGAAGCCGAAGCCCTTTTCCGCGTTGAACCACTTCACGGTGCCAGAAGCCATGTCGATCTCCTCTTGATAGGCGTAGCCGAAATCCGCACTGTTACGAATTCCGCGTTGCCGCGATAGGCCCACACCCGGAGAAGACCGGCAAACAAAAAAATGCACCCGAGGCTACATACCGTCAGGTGCACACAAGTTCATTATGGGTACCACAACTGCAACTACTTCCAACCTAGCACACGTGAGGCGTGATACGGCATGCCCCGCCGCTATCCGCCTGGATGGGTCGCATCCCGTGCGGCGCCGCACTCCCGCCCCCGTGTCTCAGGCAGCTTCCCCACGGCCGTCACCCGCGCTCGCCGCGCGTCCGCCTGCGCCGAGGCCGCCCAGGCGCTCGATGACGGGGTGCGCTACCTGCCGATCCGGCCTCGGCCATCCACTCGGCTCTCGCCCCGGACTGGAGGAGCGTGCCGCACTCGTGTCAGGCTCCGAGCCGTCCGATCTTGCCCGTACCGCCACAACAGGTCGGTCCGCAGGTAAAGAACCACGTGGCCGGTAGCTGGTTCAGCGGGAACGGCGGCCCTTCCTGCCCCGGCCGGTTTGCGCGCCCCGGCGAGTCGACGCGCCCGGAGCGGGACTCCGCGGCTGCTTCCGCGCCTTTTCCTGGGCAGGCGCGGGGGTACGGCCCCGCGAGCTGTTCACCGTACGCCCACGGACGATGCCGATGAAGTCCTCCACCAGATCAGTCGTCGCCTCCGCGGGCCAGGCCAGCGCGATCTGCGACTGCGGCGTCTCCACAACCGGCCGGTAGGTCAGATCCTTCCGGTGATACAGGCGCGCCAGCGACTGCGGGACCAGCAGCAGCCCTGCCCCCGCCGCCACTAACCGGATCGCCTCCGCCGTCGTGTCCGGACGCGTGAAAGCCGGCAGCCCCGGCAGGGCCGTCCACTCAAGGGTGTCGTCCATCGGATGGAACACCTCGTCGTCGGCGAGATCGGCGACGGTCACCTCGTCGGCGGCGGCCACCATGTGATCCTTCGGCACCACGACCACGGTGGTCTCGACATAGAGAGGGATCACGCTGAGCCCTTCACGGTCCACGGGCAACCGCACGAACCCGGCGTCGGCGCCGCCGTCGTGCAGGAACCGCACCACGTCGGCGGCGGCGACGGATACCAGGGTGAGTGGCACATCGGGCACCCGCTCGGCCCAGACGTCGACCCATTTGGCGGGCGTCACCCCAGGCACGTAAGCCAGCCGGAACTCCCTGTCGGACATCTCCTCAGAGTACCGATGTCAGGGGAAGCGGCTTCGCGCCATACCCTTGACACATGACCAAGCTCAAGACCACTCAGACGATGAAGCCCGCGACCGCGGCCAAGAAGCTGGGTGTGCTCCTCTCGGCCACTCCCGCCGAGTTCCAGGAGGGAGTCGTCTCCAGGGATGAGCTGAACGCGCTGCAGGCCAATCCGCCGGCGTGGCTGGCCGATCTGCGGCGCAACGGGCCGCACCCCAGGCAGGTCGTCGCCGTGAAGCTGGGCGTCTCCAACTCGGGCCTGGCCAGGGGCGGCATCACCGGGCCGCTCACCACAGCCGAGATCGACGCCATCAAGGCGGAGAACCCCGAGTGGCTGCAGCGCGAGCGGGCGGTTCAGGCCGAGGTGCGCAAGGAAGCGCAGCGCCTCAAGCAGCGCTAGTCAGCCGATGGGAGCGGCGATCTGACCCGATTCGGTCCGCCGCTGAGTCTTTCCACCGCGGCCCGGCGCATGGGCCGCTCTAGCGCGTACGCGGCGACGAGGATCGTGGCTTCCTGGCGCGCGGCGCGTTCGACGCTCCTATGGGCTCCGCCGAAGCCCGCGATCGACTCGGCTACCACTGGCCGGGGTCAGGGAGCCGGGGTGACAGTGCCCGGCCTCGGCTGCTGTTGCCAGGGCTCGCCGGTGCCATCGGCGGCGAGGTGTCGTTCGTAGGCGGCCACTTTGCCGTTGATCAGGTCGAGACAGTCCTGCAGCTGAGCGAGTTGCGCGGCGATGTGGCGCCCGTGCTCGCGCAGCAGCTCAAGCCGTTCCGCTTCGTTGCCGGTGCCCTCGCGGACAAGCCGGGCCAGCCTGCTGATCGTCGCCAGCGGCATGCCGGAGGCGCGGAACTTCACGCAGTTGCCCAGCCACTCGACGTCCCACGTGCTGTACACCCGCCGGCCGGTCTCGTCGCGCCGCACCTCGCCGGCGAACAGCCCCGCACGCTCGTACAGCCGCAGCGCGTGCACGCTCAACCCGGTGCGCCTGGCCACCTCGCCGATATGCAGAACCTCAGCCGTCATCGGCTGATCCTAGCCGGTTGACCTAGACCTCGGTCTAGCACCTAGCGTCGGCGGCATGACCAGCGACACGACCAGCGACACAGGGCCGAGCGCATTCCGCACGGGCGTTGCGGCCGGCAAGGTCCTCGACGGGATCGACCTCACCGGCAAAACCGCGGTTGTCACCGGCGGCTATTCCGGCCTGGGTCTCGCGGCCACCCGCGCGCTCGCCGACGCCGGCGCGCGAGTCGTCGTCCCGGCTCGTCGCCCCGAGTCGGCGCACCAGGCACTCGCCGGAACCCGAGGGGCCGAGATCGACCGGCTCGACCTCGCCGACCTGAGCTCTGTACGAGCGTTCGCCGAGCGGTTCCTGCGCCGGCAGGCCACCCTCGACATCCTGATCGCCAACGCCGGGATCATGGCCTGCCCCGAAACCAGGGTGGGTCCCGGCTGGGAGGCGCAGTTCGCCACCAACCACCTCGGTCACTACGCGCTGACACAGCTGTTGTGGCCCGCCCTCACGGCCGCCGGTGCGGCCCGCGTCGTCTCGGTCTCCTCCGGATACAACGTGGACTGGCGCATCCGGTGGGACGACCTTCAGTTCACCCGCGGCTACGACAAGTGGGCCGCTTACGCCCAGTCCAAGCTCGCGAACATCCTGTTCGCCCGCCACCTGGATCGGCTGGCCGGTCCGTACGGGGTCCGCGCCTTCTCGGTCAACCCCGGCTGGATCCTCACTTCGCTGCAGCGACACCTCACGGTCGGCGAGATGGTCTCCGCCGGCTGGATCGACGCTGACGGCAACGCGGTGCCCGGTCTGTTCTCGACACCCGAGCAGGGCGCGGCGACACTGGTCTGGGCCGCCACGTCGCCCGAGCTCGACGGGCGCGGTGGCGACTACTGCGCCGGGTGCCGGATCACCGACGACGGCCCGGCAGACGATGTCGAAGCAGCCCGTCTCTGGGCGCTCTCGGCCGACCTGACGGGCCTCGACCTCGTCCACTGAGCCCCGGGGCAGGGCTGACCTCAGGCGCACAGGGGACGGTCGTCGCCGGCCCCGCCGCCGGCGGACGAACCCGCCGCCGAAGCCGGCCCCACGGCTCTTATCGGGGGAGCCAAAACCTGTCGCCCCTTTTTGAGTGATCGGCCTACTCTGGCCGTATGGCCCAAGGAAAGACCTCCTTCGTCTGCTTGCCGTGCCGTGCCTCGTACAAGCAGCCCTATCCAGGCCTGGGCCTTGACGATCGCCTCTGCCCGCGCTGCGCCCAGCCGCTCATCCATGTGGGCTCCGCCTTCGCGGCGCCGCGCCGTAGGGACAGGGCGGGCTGGCGGACGCTCTCGGTGCTGCTGCACGCGGGTGTCCGCTTCCACAAGAGTTGTTGTGGAGGCCCTGGTTACCGCCCACGCTCGCTCAGCGAGGTACGCGCACGGATGACGTACGCCCGGAGAACCGGAGAACCCTTCTCCGAGGCTCTGGTGCGCCGCGACCTGCCCTAAGCCTGTTCTCCGCACATCGGACTGCCACTCCTTCAGCAGGCGTTGAAGACCGAAGCTGAAGCGCGTGTTCAGGCCGGGCACGTGGTAGATCCGCGCGCGACGTCACACTTCGCTCCCCGCCGGTCCTCTTAGGAGGCGTGACCGTTTCCGCACGCGTACAGCGGGCGGGGCGGCGTGATCCACGGCGACAAGGAGCACTTGGGCATGACCATTCTCGTCACCGGAGCGACCGGCGCCGTCGGGCGCCTCGTCGTCCGGCAACTCCTCGCCGAAGGCGCCCGGGTGCGCGCCGTGAGCCGCTCTCCGCGCGACGCGGCCCTGCCGTACGGCGCGGAGGTCGTCCAGGGCGACCCGGCCCGGCCCGGCACCATGGCCGACCACTTCAAGGGCGTCGAGGCGGTCTTCCTGCACTCGCGCACCTTCGGCGACTCGGCCGACCGGCTCCTCGCCCTGGCCGCCGAACGGGGCGTGAGCAGGGTGGTGGCCCTGTCGGCGATGAACATCGACGACCCGTTCGACCTGCAGCCGTCCCGATGGCGTGGGGACCGGAACAGGGAGGCCGAGGAAGCGGCCGTCGCCAGCGGCCTGGCCTGGACCAGCCTGCGCGCCGGCGCCTTCGCCGGCAACACCCTGCAGGCGTGGGGCGCCCAGATTCGCGCTGGAGACGTCGTGCGCTACGTGCACGCGGGCTTCCGGGAGTCCGTGCTCGACGAGCGGGATCTGGCCGAGGTCGCGGCCCGCGCACTGCTCACCGACGAACTGGCGGGCCGCCGGCTGGAGCTCACCGGGCCGGAGTCGCTGTCGCACGAGCAGATGGTGGCCGTGATCGCCGCCGCGCTCGGCAGGCCCCTGCGCTTCGAGGAGGTCCCGTCGCGGGCCGTCGCCGCGCACCTGATCGGCGTGGGCCTGCCCGAGCCGTTCGTGCGCGCCTTGATGGCCCGGTACGACCACTACGCCGGCCGTGACCAGCATCCCCCGACGGGTGAGCTCGGCAAGGTCCTCGGCCGTCCCGCACGGACGTACGCCGACTGGGTGGCCGACCACGTCGCCGCCTTCCCGAACGGCTGAGCCTTCGATGCCGGCCGCCTACGTCGTCACCGCTCTGGTGACCATCGCCTTCAACACCTTCTCCGGATTCGCGGCCATGACCCGGCTCGCGCCGATCATGCGCACCCTCGGCCCCGCGCTCGCCCGAGCCGGTGTGCCGGAGTCGTGGCTGGTCTGGCCGATCGGCGCACTGAAGGCCCTGGGCGCGCTGGGACTCGCGCTCGGGCTGCTCGGCGTGCCCCTCGTCGGCACGGCCGCCGCCGCGGGCCTCGTCCTCTACTTCGTCTGCGCCCTGTACACCCATCTGCGCGTCGGCGACTTCTCGCCCCAGTTCTCCCTGGCGATCGTGTTCCTCGGCCTGGCGGTCGCCACGCTGGCGCTCGACCCCGCCCTCGTGCTGCACGCGACGCGCTGATTCAGTATCCGTACCGGCAAGGAGTCGCATGATGCGTGAAACCCCCGCGGCCGACGCTTCCGAGGTGTTCGCCGACCACCGCGAGTTGTTGTTCTCCATCGTCTACACCATGCTCGGCACGGTCGGCGACGCCGAGGACGTGCTTCAGGAGACGTGGCTGGCGTGGGCCGCACGGGATGTGGCCGCCATCGGCAACCATCGTGCCTACCTGGTGCGTGTCGCGGTCAACCAGGCCCTCGCCCACCAGACCGCGTTACGCAGACGCAAGGAGACCTACCTGGGCCCGTGGCTGCCGGAACCGCTGGTCACCGGTCCCGACGCCGCCGAGCCCGCCGTACGCGCGGAGTCGGTGTCGATCGCGCTGCTGGTGGTCCTGGAGACGCTCACCCCGCTGGAGCGGGCCGTGTTCGTCCTGCACGAGGTGTTCGCCTACCAGCACACCGAGATCGCCGCCATGCTGGACCGCAGCCCGACCGCGATCCGGCAGATCGCCCATCGCGCGCGCGAGCACGTGCAGGCGCGGCGTCCGCGCGCCCGGGTCGACCGGCGTACGCACCGGGAGGTGACCGAGCGCTTCGTGGAGGCGGCGTTCGGCGGTGACCTGCCCGCGCTGATGGAGATGCTCGCGCCCGACGTCGTCCTGTGGCCCGACGGCGGAGGCAAGTCGGCGGCGGGCGGGCCGCGGCCGATCCGTGGCCGCGACAAGGTCGCCCGCGTGGTCGTGGCCAACGCGCGCGGCGGCGCGGACGTCCGCTACCGACAGGTCAACGGCGACCCCTCCGTGGTCGTCTTCGCGGAAGGGTCGCCCCTCGCGGTGATGGTGCTCGACCTCGACGCGGACGGGGAGCAGGTGCGCGACATCTACGTGGTCAGCAACCCCGACAAGCTCGGATCCGTCTCCGGCCACACCGCCGAGCGAGGTCCCGAAAGCTCCGGAACTCGTGACACGACGAGGTGACCGGCCTCGCCGTGGTGGGCGGTCGTGGAAGATCTCCGGTTGTCCGACGGGCCGGGCGCCCGCACCTGCTTCAACCAGGACGCCCGGCCCGCGACGTCGGCGGGTGTTATCCGACGCGCTTCCAGGGACCGTTCGGGTCGCCCGGCTTCTGGTCGCGGGTCCACCACTTCGCCTGGTAGACGACGCCCTGGTATTCCGCCCGGTCGCCGGCGACGAAGATCCGTGACGCGGTCCACACGGCGGTGCCGTCCGCCGTGGTCACGATCTCCTGCCAGGGGCCGTACGGATCGCCGGGGGTCTGGTTCTTGGTCCACCACGAGGCGCGCCAGACGGACCCGTGGTAGGACGCCTGGTCACCGGTGTCGTAGACCGTGGTGGCGGCCCAGGCCGGAGGGTTGCCGATGACGATGGAGACGGTCTGCTCGGTGGTCAGCCCGTTCGTGCCGACCGCGTCGATCTTGAGCTGGTAGGTGCCGTTCGGATAGGCGGTGGTGTCGACGACGAGGTTGGGATGGAGCCCGTCGTTGTGGCTGCCGGGCGCCTTGGTGTTGTCGGTCAGCCAGACGCCGCCGCGGTTGAGTTCGATGTAGGTGTAGGACACGTCGGACGCCGTGCCGCCGAGGTCGACGGTGAAGGTCGGGGTGCCGGAGACGGTCGCGCCGTCGGCCACCGAGACGCCCTTGATCGTCAGGTAGGGCGCGAGGGTCCAGAAATGGTCGGGGACGGCGGCGTCGCCCGTCGCGGGCGCCGGGCTGGCGACGATGGTCGCGTTGCGTCCGTTGCCCGACGAGTCCGCGACGGCCGTTCCTCCGCTCTCGTCGAACGTGTAGCGCAGGACGTCGCCCGCGCCGGCCTGCCCGGTCGCGAGGGCGGACACCTCGGACGCGGTCAGCGCGCGGCTGTAGACGTTGAAATCGTCCACCGCGGCGGCCAGGTACGGGTCTCCCGAGTACTGGGAGCGGCCGATCCAGTTCTGGGTGGTGGTGCCGAGGCTGGAGGGGTGCAGGGTCAGGTTGGTGTTGGTGCCCGCGACCTGGTCGTTGACGTAGAGGGTGCCGGTGGTGCCGGACACGGTCACCGTCACCAGCGACCAGGTGTTGAGCGGAAGGGTCGTGGTGGAGCTGATCTGCTGCTCCCCGCCGGCGCCGCCGGTCGTGATGGCGAAGCGGAGCCCGGTGTTCTTGTTGAGCGTCAGGAACATGTAGTTCGACGCGCCGGTGCCGAAGTCGAACACGCGCGACCACGTCGCGTTCTTGGCCGGGTTGACCCACGTCGAGACCGTGAAGTCGCCCGTGACGCCGCTCACCGCGCCGCGCGGCACGTTGACGTACTGGTTGGCTCCGGACAGCGAGACTGCCTTCCCGAGCTTGCCGGCCACCCGGGTGCCGCCGATGCCGGAGGAGGTGACGGTGGTGTCGCTCCACTGCACGACCTGGGCGCCCGGGTCCTTGCTCATGCCGTCGACGGCGAGCACGAGACCGGTGTCGTAGTTCACGAGCTGGTTGTGGCCCTTCCCGTCGGGAACGACCTGCCAGAGCTGGGTGTTGCCGCCGGTGTCGGTCTCCACGACGGCGGACGCGCCGTTGCCGGACGAGGCGTCCTTCACCCCGAGCACCAGGCCACCGGCCGCGTTGACCACCTTGTACAGGCCGGAGCCGGTGGAGACCAGCTTCCACCTCTGCGTGGCGCCGCCCGCGACGGCGGCCTGGTTCACCAGGGTCCCGGCCGACGTCCCCGCATCGTGGGTGTCGAGCGCGAGCCCGCTGTTGAGGTTGGTGATCCGATAGGTGCTCTCCAGGTCGGTCGCCGTACCGGCGCCGCTGATTACCAGGTGGTAGGCGTCGGCGGAGCTCATCGCCACCGGGACGGTGATGGAGCCGTCGGTCACCTGGTAGACGGTGTCGGAGATCGTGATCGGGCCGGCGACGGGGTTGGTGCGCCCGTACGACGGGGTGTACTCGAGCTTGGCGTGGACGGTGGCGCCCAGGTCGAGCGTGTCCAGCCCGTCGACCTTCACCGCGGTGGCGCCGCTGCCGCCGCCGAAGACCACGCTGACCTGCTTCTTGTCGGTGGGCACCGCGGCGGCGCCGTCGAGGCCGGTCGTCGCGTTGGGCGGGGTGGTCACGACCATGTCCCCGCTCATGTCGGCGTACCACTTGTAGAGCCAGTAGGCGCCGTTCGGGCTCCCGCCGGTGCCGGTCAGCAGGTCGCCGAGCGCGCCGTAGCCGTTCCAGAACGCGAGCTCCGCGTCGTGGATGCCGTAGCGCTCGAACTTGGCGATGTACCCCACCAGGGAGCCCGGGATGCCGACCTCGGAGGGCGCCGCGTACTCCTCGATCGAGATCGGGCGGGGGCTGATGCCGAGGTCCTTCATGATGGCGGTGACCTTGGCGAGGTCACCCACGATCTTGCCCGAGTTGATCAGTTCGTGCCAGGAGATGATGTCGGGGACCGTGTCGGTCTCGACCGCGTTCCGCAGGAACTTCTCCATGTCGGTGATGTTGTCGGAGAAGCTCGGGCCCTGGATCGGCGTTGTCGGGTCGAGCGACCGCACCTGGCGGAAGGTCTTGGTCCAGAAGTCCTCGTAGGTGCCGTTGGACGCGAGCCAGGTGTTGTCCGACTCGTTCCACAGCTCCCACGCCGCCATGTTCGTCGCCCCGGACGCCTGGACGGCCTTGACCTGCTGCTCCACCACGCCGGGCCAGGTGTCCCAGCTGAACTTGTACGGCCAGCCCGCGTAGTAGTCCGACAGGCGGTTCACGACCTTCGCGCCCGCCCTGGCCGCCTTGCCGGCGACCACCAGCACATCGCCCTTCGCCTGCTGCTTGCCGCCCACGGCCATCTGGACGAATGTGTTCGGCTTGATGGCCTCGACCAGGGCGTCGGAGGGCGTCGCGTCGTCGGCGAGGCCGTACAGGGACCCCGTCGCGACATGCGTGACCGGGCGGAAGGGCTGGTCGGCCTTGACCACGAGCGTGGACGCGGGGACCGGTGCCGTGGCCGCGGACGCGGGCGTGGCGAAGGAAAGGGCGGCTCCCGCGGCCATGCTCGTGAGCGCGGCCGTCAGGGCCGCCACGCGGCGGGACGCGCCCCGTAACCGGTTCGTGCCGGGGCGCGGGGCCGACGCCCAGCCCGGGGGTGATGCTGTTCGAGACATGCGTGCTGCTCCTTAGTGTTGCGTGAACCGCGTTGCGTAAATGAGGGGGACGTTTCGGCGTGCGTCGTCTCGAAGGGCTCCCGGCGGATGCCGCCGATGCGCGAATGTTAGCGCTAACATTTGCGCGTAGCCGTCGATGACGGGGTTCTGGAGGATGTGGGGAGGGTTCTCAGTCCTTGACGGCGCCCGCGGTGACTCCCGCGGCGACGTAGCGCTGGGCGATGACGAGCAGCACGGTGGCCGGGATGGAGGCGACGACCGCGGTGGCCATGATGGCGTTCCACTGCTGGTTGTTGTTGCCGATGTAGTGGTAGATGCCCAGCGTGATCGGCTGGTGGCCGCCGCCCTGGTCAAGAGTGCTGGCGAAGACGAAGTCCGACCACGCCCACAGGAACGCGAACAGCGACACCGTGATGACCGAGTTGCGGCTGACCGGCAGCACGACCGACCAGAACGTGCGCAGCGCGCCCGCGCCGTCCACCCTGGCCGCCTGCATCAGCTCCTCGGGAATGCCGGACATGAACGCGGTGAAGATCAGCACCGCGAACGGCACGGCCAGCGTGGAGTCGGCCACGATCAGCCCCGGCACGGTGTTCAGCACCCCGGTGCTCAGGTAGATCGCGTAGAACCCCATCGCCATGATCACGCCGGGGATCATCTGCGCGATCAGCAGCACGAAGCTCAGCACGCCGCCGCCGCGCGGGCGCAGCTTGGCCAGCGAGTACGCCGCGGGCGCCGCGATCATCAGCGTCAGTGCCACGGTGCCCAGCCCCACTACGAGGCTGGTGGCGAGGTAGGGCCCCTGCTGCTCCAGCACCGCGCGGTAGCCCTCCAGCGTCCCGTGCACCGGGAACCAGTACGGCGGCGACTTGCGCATGTCCTGGTCGCGGGTGAGCGAAACGTTGATCATCCAGTAGACGGGGAACAGCATGAGCACGGTGAACACCACGCCCAGGCCGGTCCGCCACCAGGTGCGCCGGGTCGCCGTCATGCCGCCCCCTGCCTTCGCTGCGTACGGATGTAGACGAGCCCGAAGACCAGCGCGATCACGATCAGCAGGTTGCCGACCGCCGCGCCGGGCCCGAAGGAGGGCAGGAGGTTGCCGAAGCCCAGCCGGTAGGACCAGGTGGCCAGCGTCGTGGACGCGTCGCTCGGCCCGCCCTTCGTCATGATCCAGATGATGTCGAACACCTTGAGCGTGTAGACCAGCCCGAGCAGCAGCGTGATCGCCGAGACCGGCCGCAGCAGCGGGAACGTCACCTTCCAGAACCGCTGCCAGCCGCTCGCCCCGTCCAGGGCCGCCGCCTCGTGGATGTGGGAGGGGATCGCCTGCAGGCCGCTGTACAGCACCACCAGGTTGAACGGGATCCCGATCCAGATGTTGGCGATGGTCACCGACCACAGCGACCAGTCCGGGGACGTCAGCCAGTTGACCGGGCCGATCCCCACCACCCCGAGCACCGCGTTGACCACGCCCGACTCGCTGTTGAGCATCCACGACCACGTCGAGGACGACACGATCAGCGGCAGCAGCCACGGCACCAGGAACAGCGCCCGCAGCGTCGCCGACAGCCGGAAGTTGCGGCTGAAGAACACCGCCAGTGCGAGCCCGATGGTGAACTGGAAGGCCAGCGACACCACGGTGAACACCACCGTGTGCCACAGCGCCGGCCCGAACGTGGCGTCGGCGAACACCTTGGCGTAGTTGGCGAACCCCGTGAACGGCGCGTCCCCCTGCACGAACGACCGCACCGTGTAGTTCCGCAGGCTGAGGTCGATGTTCCGATACAGCGGATAGACGTAGAACGCGAGCAGGTAGGCCACCACCGGCGCGAGGAACGCCCACGCCGCCCACTGTCCCGCCCTGCCCCGCCGTACGAGTCCGTGACGGGCGCTCCCGGCCCCCGGCGCCGGGGCCCCCTCCCGCCGGCCGCCCCCGGCGGGCGGGGCCGGCGTCTGTGTTGCGTGTTTCATGCTTTCCTTCGTCTGGACGACCAGAGGCGGACCCGGAGGCCGGCGCCCCCGGGTCCGCGCGACGCTACTGGACGGCGCTCGCCGCCGTCGCCTGAGCCGCGGTCAGCGCCTCCTGCGGAGGCTGCGACCCGCTCAGCGCGGCCTGCATGGCCTTCCACATGGGCTCGGAGATCTTCGGGTACTTCGTGCCGAGGTTGTCGCTGGTGCGGCCCTTGGCCGCCTTGACCGCCTCCACCCACACCTTGAGCTCGGCGTTCTGCTCGACCTGCTTGGCCTGCACCTCCTCGGTCGGCGCGATGTACGACAGTGTCGTGGTGGTGGTCAGGGAGTTGCCGGTGCTCGCCAGGCACGTCACCAGCTTCTGCGACGTGACGTAACGGGCGGCGTCCTTCTGCACGGGGATGGTGACGAACTCGCCGCCGGTCGGGGCGGGCGCGGTGCCGCCGTCCTTGGCGGGGATCGGGATGATGCCGTAGTCGAAGCCGGTCTTCTTGGCGTTGGCGAGCTGCCAGGTGCCGTTCTCGCCGAAGGCGAAGTCCCCGGTCGCGAACTCCTGCCAGCTCGTGGTCTGGGTGTTGTTGATGACCGAGGTGGGGGCGTAGCCCTTCTTCACCCAGTCGGTCCACAGCGACAGCGCCGCCACGCCCTGCGGGGAGTCGAGCTTGGTGAGGTTCGCGCCGGAGCCCCAGAACCAGGGCAGGAACTGGAAGCTGCCCTCCTCGGTGCCGATGGCGGAGAAGGTGATGCCCTTCTTGCCCGCCGCCTTCACCTTCTCCAGCGCGGCGGTCAGCGAGGCCCAGTCCTTCACCGCGGCCGCGTCGACCCCGGCCTTCTTCAGCACCTCCTTGTTGTAGTAGAGCGCGAGCGTGTTCGCCCCGATCGGGATGCCGTACGTCTTGCCGCCGAGCTGGCCGGCGGCCAGCAGGTTCGGCGAGACCGACGCGGTGTCGATCTTCGTCTCGTCGGTCGAGGTCAGCACCCCCGCCTCCGCCAGCGTCGAGACGACCGGGTTGTCCACGATCAGGACGTCCGGCGAGTTGCCCTGCTGCGCCGCGAGCAGCGCCTTGTTGGTCAGGTCGGTGGTGTCGTAGCCGGTCCGCTTGACGGTCACCCCGGCCTGCGTGCCGCACTGCGTGAGCAGCTTCACCCAGTCGGAGGAGTCGTCGAACTGCGGGTAGGGGTCCCAGATCGTGTAGGTCCCTCCCCCGGCGGCCTGGCTCGCGCCCGCCGAGGCGCTGCCACCGCCGTCACCGCCGGACGAGCCGGAGCACGCGGTGAGACCGCCCGCGACGGCGAGGGCCGCCAGGCCCAGGCCGACGGCGCGCCGGCCCCTGTCGAGGCTTTCCATATCGTTCTTCCTTTCGACGGCCGGCGTCCGGCCGATGTCATCTCGTTCACCGGCGCGGGTCCGCACGGTCAGGGTGCGAACCCGCGCGGGGGCTCAGGTGAGCTGGATGTAGTCCAGCTCGGCATAGCCGGTCCCGCCGCCGAAGGAGGGGGACCCCTTGGCCAGGCGGATCACGTTGTAGCCCGCCCGCAGGTTCACCGTGGTGCTGACCGTGGCGCCGAACTGGCCCCAGGCGGCGGTGGGCGGATAGCTGACCGTCGTCCAGGCGCCGCCGTTGTACGCCAGCCCCTGCGTGGCGGTCGCCCCGGTGGCGTTGGCGTAGCCGATGGTCATCGTGTACGCCCGGGCCGTGGGCACGTTCACCACGAAGTCGACGTAGCTGTCCGTGGTGTGATCGCCGTTGTTGTTGTCGATGCGCCCGACGTAACCGCCCTCGGACGCGCTGGAGCTGGTCAGCCGCTGGGCGCGGAAGACGGACGCGTTCTCCGCCTCGTAGCGCTGCTGGTAGGACGGCACGCCGCTGACCGGCTGGATCACCAGGTTGTAGGCGCTCGTCGCCGACATGTTCGGCACCGGCACGCTGATCTGCCCGTTGCTCACGGCGTACGTGCTCGTGGAGATGGTCGTGGGCGCGGTCACGGCGGTGAACCGGCCGTTCGCGGGGGTCGACTGCAGCGTCACCTGGACCGAGGAGCCCAGCGCGCCGATGCCGGTGACGCGGACCGTGTTGGTGCCCGACTCGTTGCCGAAGACCACGTTGACGATCTTGCGGGTGGAGTCGTAGGAGGCGAAGCCGTCCAGCCCGGTCTGCGTGGCCGGGGTGGTGGTCACCATGCGGCCGGCCATGTCGCCGTACCACTTGTACAGCCACCAGGTGCCGGTGGGCTGGGAGTTGTTGACGACGAGCCCGTTCATGGTGCCGTATTCGTACCAGAACGCCCGGTGTGCCATCTCGACGCCGGCGCGTTCGAACTTGGCCACGTAGCTGGCGATCCGGCCGGGGACGTCCACCTCACTGGTGGCCGCGTACTCGTTTATGGCGATGCGGCGGGGGCTGATGCCGAGCGAGGACTCCAGGGAGCGGTAGTCGGCGACGTGCGCGGCGATGGCGCTGGGGTCGCCGCCCAACTCGTGCCAGCAGATGACGTCGGGCAGCGTGCCCGCGGCCTTGGCGCTGCTCAGGAACGACGACAGCCAGGACCGGTTGTAGTAGGAGATGCTCGGGCCGACGATCGGCGTCGTGGTGTCCAGCGCCCGCACGGCCCGGTAGGTGCGCGTCCAGCCGTCGTTGAACGGCCCGGCCGCGGAGGTGTTCCACGTCCCGTCGGGCTCGTTCCACAGCTCCCAGCCGATGACGTTGGTCACCGAGGTCGCGTTGCGACGGGCCCCGACCATCGTGTTCACCTTGGCCAGCCAGTCGTTCCAGCTCACCCACTGATAGGGGAAGTTGGGGTAGATGTCCGGCATCCGGATGAACTCCCCGGCCCCGACGCGGGTGGCCTGCGGAGCCACGAGCAGGGAGTCGCCCCCGGGCGGCTGGCCGTTGGGCCGCTGCCCCACGCCGGGAGCGGGCTGCGTCAGCGAGTTGAGCTTCAGCGGCAGCAGCGCGGAGTCGGCCGGCCTGCTGTTTTCCGCCAGGCCGTACAGGCCTCCGGCGGCGACGTGGGTGACGGGCCGGAAGGGCTGGGCGACGTTCACCGTCAGGGTGGCGCCGGCCGCCTCGGCGGGGGCCGACGGGGTGATCCCGCCCAGTGCCGCGGCCAGTGCCGCGACGGCGGTCGCGGCGGCGGTCGCGGCGGGACCGGTCCGCAGCGGCGCGCTTCGGGGTCTGTGCATGTACTTACCTCGCTCTTTCTGTGCTCAGGCGGGGGGTGGAGAGGAGGTGAAGGCGGGAACCGCCCGCCCCGAATCCGGCGGCGCGCGCCACGGGCGGTCCCCTCTGTCGCCGCGGGCCCTACGCTGCGGCCCGCGAGGTCATTCCGTGGCAGCGACCGGGATCCAGACCCGCATCGGGCCCTCGCTCCGGTTGCCCCACAGGAAGTACGGCACCGCCGTGAGCGTGAGCGGCGTGCCCGGCCGCTCCCGCCTGATCCCGGTGGCGTACAGCGAGTCGCCGGAGTGGTTGACCAGCCCGCTCGCGCTGATCACGACCGGGATGTCCGGCAGGTCCTCCCGGTGACCCGATGTGATCGGAGCGGAAGGGTCCAGCCGCACGTCCTCCAGGACCGTGCCGGGCGGCAGATCGGCCTGCTCCAGGCAGTACACGAGCGGGCCGCGCGCCAGGGCGACGCAGCCGCGCACCGCGTCCACGCGCGGATGGGCGCTCACCTGCCGGACCGGCATGTCCAGGTCGAGGACGACCGTCGTGCCCGGTGCCCAGACCCGGGTGAGCCGGATGTAGCCGTCCCGCGCGGGGGCCATCACCGGACCGCCGTCGATCCGGACCGTGTACGCGTCGCACCAGGCCGGCACGCGCAGCGCGAGCGTCCAGGGGGCCCCGGCCTCGGAGGTCACGGTCAGCTCGATCCGGCCCTGCCAGGGGTATTCGGTGCGCATGTCCACCCGTGCGGCGGCGCCCGCGACCTCGGCGTTCACGCTGCCCGAGGCGTACAGGTGGATCTGCAGGCCGTCGTCGTGGGCGGTGGCCAGATAGCCGTGCAGCGAGGCCATCAGCCGGGCGATGTTGGGCGGGCAGCAGGCGCACGAATACCAGGACAGCCGGCGCGCCGCCGCCTCTTCGCCCGAGCTCGCGTGCCCGGTGCGCAGCTGCAGCGGGTTGGAGTAGAAGAAGTGCCTGCCGTCGGACGACACGGCGACGGCGACCGCGTTGTAGAGCGCCCGCTCCATCTCGTCGGCGTAGCGGGCCCGGCCGGTGGCCAGCAGCAGCCGCCAGTTCACGTGGACGCTCGCGATCGCGGCGCAGGTCTCGGCGTAGGCCCGGTCGGGCGGCAGCTCGTACGGGTCGCCGTACGCCTCCTCGCGGTGGCGCGAGCCGTGCGCCCCGGTCACGTAGGTGCGCCGGTGGACGGCGTCCTCCCACAGTCGCTCGGCCGCGTCCAGCAGCACGTGGTCGCCCGTCTCCACGCCCACGTCGACCATCCCGGCCAGCAGGTAGAGCTGGCGTACGGCGTGGCCGGTGACCTCGCGTGCCTCCCGTACGGGCACGTGGTCCTGGTAGTAGGCGGGCCCGAAGCGCCCGTGCCCGAGCAGCCCCCGTCCGCGCAGGTCGAGGAACCGGCGCGCCAGGTCCAGATAGGGCCGGTGGCCGGTCAGCCGGTAGAGCTCGGCGAGCGCGGTCTCGATCTCCGGGTGCCCGCAGACCTCCTCGACGCCGTCCGGGCCGAACCGCTCCACCAGCAGGTCCGCGAACCGCCGGGCCAGGGCCACCAGCGCGGGGCTCACGCCGGTGCGGGCCGCGGCCACCGCCGCCTGGAACAGATGGCCCGCGCAGTAGAGCTCGTGGCTC
Organism: Microbispora sp. NPDC046973; assembly: GCF_040644495.1. Classification (NCBI taxonomy): domain Bacteria; kingdom Bacillati; phylum Actinomycetota; class Actinomycetes; order Streptosporangiales; family Streptosporangiaceae; genus Microbispora; species Microbispora sp. NPDC046973. The sequence goes on from NZ_JBEYWQ010000006.1 coordinate 165,967, forward strand.
CAGTCCGGCTTGCGCCACCGCTCGTCCGGCGCGACGACGGTGAAGTAGGAGTTGAGGTAGCCGTCCGCCTGCTGGGCGCGGGCGAGCAACGCGACCGTGTCCTCCACGAACGACCGCAGCGCCTCGTCGCCGGGCGTGGTGCCCAGCTCCCAGGCCGCGGCCTCCAGCGTCTTGTGGACGTCGGAGTCGGCGAACCACATGCCGGCGAACGCCGCGTCCGACTCGCCCGCGGCGGCTCGGAGGTTGCCGATGTTCCCGGCGTGGTGCAGGTTGTCCACGCAGTGCGGCAGCGTGTCCTCGGCGTTGCGCCGCTGCCACCGCCCCAGCAGGCCTCCCGTGTCGAGACGGGCCTGGTCCGGGCTCAGCGGCCACAGCGCGGCGACCGCCCCGGGCCCCGGGGCCACCGGCCCCCCCGAACCACGGAGCGCGACCGGCCCCGCCGAACCGCGGAGGTCGACCGGGGAGGTGTCTGACAACTTCTGCTCAGTCATGCCTCATCTTTCGTGGAGCAGTGGACGTCCTGCACGCCGCCGAGGAAACTCCTGCTCACGGCGAGGGACGCGAGAAGTCCGCCGGGGCGGACCACTCTGGGGACCGCGACGCGAGAAGCCGGAGGGCAAGTCGCATGCAGTAGGAAACAAGGAAAACGGTTGCCGTCACGGTATCCAACCGTCTTTCAGACCGTCAATAGCCTGTTTCCGCGTTGTTACAGGGTCTTCGGAGGCGCGCGTACGGCCTATAGAGTGGGACGTAGGCAACCCCTTAGGAAAGTGGAGGAAACGTGGGAAAGCTGGAGCGTCATGCCACGATCGCCGACGTCGCGGCGCTGGCCGGGGTGTCGGTGGGCACGGCCTCCAAGGCGCTCAACGGACGCGGCTCGCTGCGGGAGGAGACCCGCATGCGCGTCCGGGAGGCGGCCCGGCAGCTCAGCTTCGAGGCGAACGCGGGCGCCCGGAGCCTGCACTCGGGCCGCACCTACACGGTCGGCATGATCACCACCGACACGATCGGGCGGTTCAGCATCCCCGTGCTGATGGGCGCGGAGGACGCGCTGGGCGCCGGGGAGATGTCGGTCTTCCTCTGCGACGGGCGCGACGATCCCATCCGCGAGCAGTACTACGTCAAGACCCTCCTCAGCCGCCGGGTCGACGGCATGATCGTGACCGGCCGGCGCACCGAGGCACGGGCGCCCATCGGCGCCAACCTGCCCGTGCCCGTCGTCTACGCCTTCATCAGCTCGGCCGACCCCGGCGACTGCTCGGTGGTCCCGGACGAGGCGGGCGGCGCCCGCAAGGCGGTCGAGCACCTCCTGGCCGTCGGGCGCACCCGGATCGCGCACATCACGGGACCCGAGCACCACAACTCCGCCCGGGTGCGTGCGGCCGCCGCCACGGAGCGGCTCGCCGAGGACGGGCTGTCCCTGGTCGCTCCGCCGCTGTTCGGCGGATGGAGTGAGGTGTGGGGCCGTCAGGCCGTCGGCATCCTCCTGGCCGGCCGCGCCGAGTTCGACGCCGTCTTCTGCGGCAGCGACCAGATCGCCCGGGGCGTCTGCGACGCGCTGCGGGCCGCCGGCCGCCGGGTCCCCCAGGACGTCGCCCTCATCGGCTTCGACAACTGGGACGTCATGACCGAAGCCTGCCAGCCGCCGCTGACCAGCATCGATCTGAACCTCGAAGGGCTCGGCCGGTCGGCGGCGGAGATGCTCCTGGCCGCCATCAACGGCTCCCCCTCCCCCGGCCGCCACGCCCACCCCTGCCGGCTCGTGGTCCGGGAGTCCACCACCGTGCCGCTCCCGTGACCGGTGCGGCCGCTCCGCCGTACGGCGCGCGCCGCGTGACCCCGGGACGCCCGCTTCGCCGCGCGGGTCAGCGGTGGAGGGCGTCCGGGGTGCTCTCCTCCACGAGGAAGCCTCCGGACTGGTGGTGCCAGAGCCGGGCGTAGGGGCCTTCGGCCTGGAGCAGCTCGCTGTGGGTGCCCTGCTCCACGATGTGTCCCCGGTTGAGCACGACGAGCCGATCCATGCGGACGACCGTGCTCAGGCGGTGCGCGACCACGAGCGCCGTACGGTCCTGCATCAACTGCCACAGGGCTTCCTGGACGAGGATCTCGCTCTCGGAGTCGAGGGCACTGGTCGCCTCGTCCAGCAGCAGGATGGGGGCGTCGCGCAGGATGGCGCGCGCGAGCGCGATGCGCTGCCGCTGGCCGCCGGAGAGCTTGACGCCGCGCTCGCCGACCAGGGTGTCGAACCCGTCCGGCAGCGCCTCGACGAACTCCGTGACGTGCGCCGCCCGCGCGGCCCTGAGGATCTCGGCGTCGGTGGCGCCCGGACGGGCGAACGCGAGGTTGTCCCGCACGGACCGGTGGAACATGGCGGGTTCCTGAGGGACGTAGGCGATGAGGCTGCGCAGGTCGGCCTGGCGCAGCCGGGCGATGTCCTGGCCGCCGATCAGGATCCTGCCGCCGTCCACGTCCATGAGCCGCAGCAACAGGCGGGTGAGCGTGCTCTTGCCGCCGCCGGACTGGCCGACCAGCCCGATCTTGGCGCCGCTGGGGATGTCCAGGTCCAGGCCGTCGAACAGGGGCCGGCCGCCGGCGTACCCGAACGTCACCCGCTCGAAGCGGACGCTCGCGTCGGCCGGGCGCAGGGGCTGCGGATCGGCCGGATCCACCACGGTCGGCGGCGCGAGGAGCAGCTCGGTGAACTGGGCCGCCTCGGTGAGCACGCTCTCGATGCGCCGGTAGATCTGGTTGAACTCGAACATGATGTTGATCGTGTTCGAGTAGTAGGTGAACGTCACCACGATGGCCTCCACGCCGAGGCCGCCGCGGAGCGCCACGGCGAGGAGCAGGCCCACGGCGCTGGTGAGCACCGACAGCGGGGCGACGACGGTGTCCACCCGGAGGTTGCCGTAATCCCAGGAGCGCAGGGACAGCCTGCGCTGCTCGGCGATCCTCGCCCGATATTCGGCGGCCTCGCGGTCCTCGGCGGCGAACGCGCGGACCGTCTCCATGTTGGTCAGCACGTCGGCGACGTGGCCCGACACCAGCACCCTGGCGGCCTCGCGCTCGTCGACCAGGGCCTGGCGGCGGCGGATGAGCGGGGCGACGAGGAGGCCGGTGACGATGATGAGGCCCACGAGGACGAGGACCAGCAGCGGGTGATACCGCCACAGCACCACCGAGGCGAAGGCCAGGGGCATCACCTTGGCCATGATCGAGAACGTCAGCGTGTCGGCGAACTCCTCGAACCGTGAGGAGAAGCCGATCACCCGTTTGGTCAGCGAGCCGGCGAAGTTGTCATGGAAGAACGCGGTGTCCTTGGCCAGCAACTCGTCCATGCCCACCACACCGAGCCGCTCGATGCCCCGGGCGTCGGTGCGGTTCAGGAAGTGCAGCCCCACCCGCCACAGCGCCTCGCCCGTCAGCAGCAACGCGCCGAAGCCGAGCACGTACGGCAGCAGCGCGCCGACGGTGCCGTCCCCGCCGCCTGCCAGGTGCCCCACGAGCCCGGCCACCGCCAGAGGCGCCAGGTAGAACAGGCAGATGTTCCCCAGCGCCGGCAACGTCAGCGCCGGCACCGCGACCCGCCACTGGCGCTTCAGCTCGCCGCAGTAGTAGCGCAGCACCAGCAGGACCGCCGATCTGCGCACGGATGGGCCGTTATCAGCCTCCCCGATCGCCCCGAGCGCAGCCATCAGCCCTCCCCGAACGCCGAACCCGCCGTGGCCATGCTCTCGCAGCGCGTGAGGGGAGAGCGAACGATTTTCCCCTCACCCCTGCTGGAGTGGATTCAGGAGGCGGTGGCCGCGGGAACGGTCGTAGGGCTGTCCACGCGGGTGGCCGAGGGGCCGGTCGTGCCCACGAGAAGAGGTTGCGCTGTGGCCAAGGAAATCTTCGTAGCGTTCGGGATCGACGTCGACGCGGTCGGCGGCTGGCTCGGCTCCTACGGCGGTGAGGACTCCCCGGACGACATCTCGCGCGGTCTGTTCGCCGGCGAGGTGGGCGTGCCGCGGCTCAACGCCCTGATGGAGAAGTACGACCTGCCCGCGACCTGGTTCTGGCCGGGTCACTCCATCGAGACCTTTCCCGAGCAGTTCGACCAGGTCGTGGCCGCCGGACACGAGATCGGCATGCACGGCTACAGCCACGAGAACCCGATCGCGATGAGCCGCGAGCAGGAGTCGGCCGTTCTCGACTACTGCATCGACCTCATCGGGACGCGCACCGGCCGGCGCCCCACGGGGTACGTCGCGCCGTGGTGGGAGTTCTCGCCGGTCACCAACGAGCTGCTGCTCGAACGCGGCGTCAAGTACGACCACTCGCTCATGCACCGCGACTTCGAGCCGTACTACGTGCGCGTGGGCGACACCTGGTCGAAGGTCGACTACGACAAGGACGCCCGCGAGTGGATGAAGCCGCTCGTGCGCGGGCAGGAGACCGACCTCGTCGAGATCCCGGGGAACTGGTACCTCGACGACCTGCCGCCGATGATGTTCATCAAGACCAGCCCGAACAGCCACGGCTTCGTCAACCCGCGCGACATCGAGGAGATGTGGCGCGACCAGTTCGACTGGGTCTACCGCGAGTCGGAGTACGCCGTCTTCACCATGACGATCCACCCGGACGTCTCGGGCCGCCCGCAGGTCCTGCTCATGCTGGAGCGCCTCATCGAGCACATCGACAGGCACGAGGGCGTGCGGTGGTCCACGTTCGACGCCATCGCGGACGACTTCACGGCCCGCCGCCCCCGGGCGTGACCGCCCCGGTCCGCAGCCCGGGCGCCGCTTCTGACCGAGGCGGCTGACATGAAGCGGTGATGCCCATACGTGATCTACGAGAAGACAACCGCCGCTCCCGCTCGGACGTGTATCACACGCGTTTCTTACGCGTCAGTCGCCCCTTATGCCTCAGAGAGGGAAGTCCGTGGCTATCAAGTTGCCGGGCGGGCGGAGCATCGGCCTCGTGACGGCCGGTGCCCTGGTCGGGTCGTTCCTGGTCCTCGGCGGTGCGGCCACCGCTTCGTCGGCGGGTGACGCCGCCTTGTATGCGTGTGTGAACAAGAGCACGCGGTATATGCGCCTGGTCAACGCCGCGACGGCGTGCAAGGCGACCGAGACGAAGGTGTCGTGGAACAGGACCGGTCCGCAGGGTCCGGTGGGCATCGGCGGCACCGGCCCGAAGGGCGACACCGGCGCCCAGGGTACGCGTGGCCCGCAGGGCCTGCGGGGTCCCGCCGGTCCGCAGGGCCCGAAGGGCGACACCGGTCCGCAGGGCCTCAAGGGCGCCGACGGCAAGGACGGCAAGGACGGCGGCAAGGGCGACACCGGTCCTCGCGGCCTTCCGGGCGAGGACGGCAGGCCGGGCAAGGACGGCAAGGACGGCGAGCGCGGCCCCGCCGGTCCGCAGGGCCCCAAGGGAGACAAGGGCGAGCGCGGCCTCACGGGTCCGCAGGGCCCGAAGGGTGAGAAGGGCGAGACGGGCGCGCGCGGTCCCGCGGGTCCGGCCGGACCGGCGGGTCCCGCAGGCTCCGGAGGCGGCTCCGCCAACGTCGTCACCAAGGCGGACGCCCTCTTCCTGCCGCCCAACGGCGGCAGCGACGACATCATGTGCCCGGACACCATGGTCGCCACGGGCGGCGGCTTCATCGCCGGCAGCGGCTCGAACGCGCCCTACATCACCACGAACGCGCCGTACGTCGTCAACGGCAAGTCGGTCGGCTGGAGGCTCTACGGCAAGGGCGTCAGCGGCACCATCTACGTGATCTGCATCGGGAGCTAGCGGCACCGGGCGGCTGTGCGGTGCACACGTGCACGGCGCCGCGCAGCCACCCGCCCGAGCTTGTACGGCGGCGGGCGAGAGCCACGCCGAGCCCGGCGGCGTACGGTCGGGACATGGCCGGTATCCCCGACGACCGTGGACCAGGGCGTCCCACCCCTCCGCGACGGGACGAGACGGAGCGGCACGTCGTGATGATGTGCGGCATCGCGGGTTCGGGCAAGACGACCTACGCGCAGGAGCTGGAGCGGCGCGGCTACGTCCGGCTGTCCGTCGACGAGGCCGTCTGGGCACTGATCGGCCGCGACGGCGGCCGTCTCGATCCGGAGGAGTACGCCGCCCATCAGGCCCACGCCGAGGAGGCCTTGCGGCACGAACTCGTGCGCCTGATGCTGGCGGGCCGGCGGGTGGTCCTGGACTACAGCTTCTGGCAGCGCGCGACACGCGACCGGTACAAGTCTCTGATCGAGAGCCACGGGTATCGGTGGGAGCTCGTCTACCTGAGGGCGAACCCGGAGACCCTGCGTCGGCGGCTCGCGGCGCGTAACGCCCTGAGCGGGCCCAACCGCGTCACGGTGTCCGAGGAGCTTCTGCGGTCGTACCTGGCGGGATTCGAGGAGCCCGTGGGTGAAGGAGAGCGGGTCATACCGCAGGAATGAGCCCCGGGGTGCGGGTTCTATCGCTGTCCGGTGAGGTGGGCGCCGTTGGCCGCGGCGATCACCCGGGTCAGCGCCTGGTGCAGACCCTGCAGTTCGGTCAGCTCCATCCCCAGCCGCTCGACGATCGCCACGGGGACCTGCTCGGCCTGCCGGCGCAGTGCGCGTCCCTCTTCGGTGAGCACGATGGCCAGGGAACGCGCGTCGTCGCTGGCGCGGCGGCGCTCGACGAGACCGGCGGTCTCCAGGCGCTTGAGCAACGGCGACAGCGTGGCCGGCTCCAGCTGCAGCAGCCGGCTGAGGTCCTTGACCGACAGCGGCGCGTGCTGCCACAGGGCCAGCATCACCAGATATTGCGGGTGGGTCAGGCCCATCGGTTCGAGCAGGGGCCGGTAGAGGCCGATGACCGACCGTGAGGCGACCGCCAGAGCGAAGCAGACCTGGTTCTCCAGGGCCAGCGGGTCGGCGATGTCGCCAATGTCACTCATGTGCACCTCCGCCGCCATGCTACTCGATTAGTACACTAACTATTAGTGCACTAAGCAGCGCCGAGAACACAGGAAGTGTCATGGCCCGTAGGAAGAGCCTCGAAGAGCGCATCGCCGACCGCGTCGCCAAGCGCCCGCCGATGAAGGAGAGCAAGCACTTCGAGCACGGCCCCGCCAAGTGGATCTTCGCCAGCGTCCTGGTGTTCGCGGTGCTCGTCCACTTCGTGATCGTCGGCATCGTCATGCTCTTCGGTCACTGACCGAGGACCCTGGCAGGGATCATGAGCCCCATGGACGCGGCGGTGATGCGCGGCGCGGACATGCCGAGGGCCCGCGGCATGGCCGCCGCGGACCCCGATCACGAGAGTGGATCACGGGCTGGTGCAGGTGGCCGCAGGGGTGGCCGAGGACCCTCCGGCGACGAAGCCGAAGGTCGTGCTCCCGTTGGCCGGGACCGAGCCGTTCCACGACTCGTTGCGCACCGTCACGTTCGAGCCGGAGCCCGACCGTACGCCTCCCCATATCTGGGTGATGGTCTGCGAGCCGGGCCAGGTCCAGTTCACGGTCCAGCCGTTGACGGCGGAGTTCCCCGCGCGCACCGTGACCTCACCCTGCCAGCCGCCGGACCAGGCGTTGACCACCCGGAACGTCGCCGAGCATGCCCCGGACACCCCGCCGGACGGCGAGGGGCTCGGGCTCACGGGCGGGCTGGGGCTGGTGTCCGGGCTCCCGCTGGGTGAGGGGCTCGGGCTCACCGGCGGGCTCGGCGAGGGGCTCGGGCGGGGAGACGGGCTGGAGTCGGTCAAGATCGGGGTCGTCCAGTCTCTCCACTGCGACAGGTTGCCGGACTTCCTGGACGAGATCCGGAACACGGCGGGGGCGCTGCCCGTCTTCAGCAGGAACTTCTGGATGTTCTGCTGCAGCGGCGTGCGCCATTCGGACCGGGTGGCGCAGTGGGTGCCGTCCTGCACGTCGGACCAGTAGCTGATGTTGTCTCCCGCGCCGAGCGCCTTGTAGATCTCGGCTCCGGCCAGCGCGGCCACGCTGCCCGACTGGGCGCCCAGCCAGTCGACGTGCGGGTTCTCCATGACGAACAGCCCGCGCGGCGCGATCATGCCCACCATCTCGTGGGTGTCCACCGGCAGCTGGCTCGGGTTGCCGGTGAAGGAGCCGAACGCGTCTCCCAGCCACGGCTGCTCGGAGTAGGCGCTGCTCAACGGCTGCGCGCCGGACTCCTGGGCGATGCCGCGGAAGACGGGAACGCCGGCACTGCCCGACTCGATCGGCATGGTCAAGGCGATGCGCTGGTCGAACACTCCGGCCGTGAAGGCGCCCTTGCCGAACCGCGAGCACCCCGTGACGCCGGTCGCGTCCGCTTTCAGGATGCCGCCACCCGACTGCTCGATGACGTCGATGATGCGGCTCACGCCCCAGGCCCAGGCGGCGAGCAGCCCGGTGCTGCTCGAAGAGCCGTAGATGCTGTAGTAGGCACCCTGCTTGTTGTTGCGGGCCGTGCCCTCCTTGCCGACCGTGTAGGGGTCGTAGCTGATGACGGCGACACCGCTCGCCTTGATGGTGGCCGTGTCGGCGCCGAATCCTCCGTAGACGATGACGGCCGGGAACGGCCCGGTGCCACTCGGCAGGTCGACGCTCGCCGAGAAGCTCGCGCTCCTGCCGCTGTCCGACACGTTGACCGTGATGCCGGTTCTCGAGACCGTCCCGGTGACGCCGGCCGGCTTGCCGTGCTTGTCGCCGTAGACGTACCGTTCGGCCAGCTTTTTGATCTCTTCGCGGCGGCATCGCCACTCCGATCTGGAGGTGATGCGCTGCCCGTTGATCTTCTTGAAGGGATCGGGGAGCCGGGAGCTGGCCGTCAGAGTTCCGAGGTCGGACACCGCGCAGTCGGCGCCCTCGTCCTCGACGCCGGCGGCGGCCGGCTGCACCGCCGCGGTGCCGGCGAGTGCGCCGGCACCGGCGTTCGCACCGGGGATCTCGAACACCGCGAGACCCAGCGAGAGCGCCGCGACGGCGCCGACGACGAGCGCGCGACGAACGCCCGGGGTACGGCTCCCGCCGCCTGAGGTGACGTCGCCGGTCATCGAGCGCCCCCGCGGGACGGCCGGGCGGCATCGGTGGAGAGTGCGGGTCCGGCCTGCACCGGGCTCGCCGCTGTCGCCGCCGAGACCTTGAGACCTTTCAACACAGTGCGTCCTTCCTCCTGAGGGTCCCGGACCTGTCACAGCCGGGACGAAACCGCACACCGAAATGGGAGGTGAATGTTTTCGAAGCATCACTGAAACGTTGCGAGCGCCGCAAGGCCCAAATCGGAGGGGGTGTCACGCGCGTCCAGGAGGAGAACGACGGCGCTGTTCGGGGCAGGGTTACCGTGATTGCCACACAGATTTTTCCGAAACTCCTACGAAACTTTCAGCAGCGCTCGCGCCTCAGCCGGCGACCGTCCGACGCCGGGACTCAACGCGTGGGGCGTCGACGCGGGGACGCTCTCACACTTCGCCCGCCTCCCCCTCGCCCGCGTCCCCCGAAGCGGAAGCGGACGGCCCGGTCCGCCGCCACTCCCGCATCAGGCCGCGCACGAGGTGCTGGAAGAGCAGCGCGCCGAAGGCGAAGAACCCGGCGCGCACCACGACGGGCCCGTCATCGAACAACCCGCGGATCATCGCGCCTAAGCCGGCGAGAAGTCCCAATCCCGTTCCCACGAAAGCGAGAGCCCGCCCGGCGGCTGTGTTCACGGCCCGAGTCTCCCAGGTTCCCCGGAGGCCGATGCCGGCCACCCTGAACCGAATCGTCCGAAAACACAATCAGGGAGCCGCCGATCCGCCGGTGCAGGCGAACGCCGGCACCTCTCATCCGAAAGTTCCCTGGTAGTTCGCGAGATCGACACCTCTCGTCTTCCCTCGCCCCTGGACGCGTTTTCCGCCCTCGCGATTCATCCCCGCGCTCTCGCCGAATCCCGGAAATGGCGCAACCGAAACGCCAATTGATGAATTGACTGCGCCTGTCAATCTTTTGAGACATATCTTACAAAGATCGAAAAGTCCGCCTGCCTGATGTGATCATTCCGATGAATCGCCCCTGCGAGGGCGTATCCGTACCGATGGGAGTTCATCGGAATGCAGCTCAGGCGAACCCTCTCCCTGGCGGCCATGTGGGCGCTCGCGACCGCCCTGATCGTCTTACCTACGCAGGCGTCGGCCGCCGCGCCGCCGGACGACGGCCCCTCCCGCGTCGCGTCCGACGTGTTCCCCGGTGCCAAGATCGGCCATCGGGCCGGCCCGGCCCCGCTCGCGTCCGCCTCGGCGGCCCAGGCGCAGGCGTCCCCTCAGCTGGTGGCCTGCGACGGCGACGGCACCAGCGGCAAGCGGGTGGAGGCGCTGTACGTACGCGAGCCGTCGATGCCCGACCGCTACGCGCAGCTGCTGCCCATGATCCGGGCCTGGCTGGCCGACGCGGACGACCAGTTCAACGACGCCGCCGCGACCTCCAGCCGCAGCCGGCACATCCGCTACGCGACCACGCCGGTGTCCGGCGGATGCGCCCCCGTCGTGCGCAACCTCGTGGTCCCGGCCGGATCGCTGACGGACTTCAATTCGGGCGTCAACGCCGTGAAGGCGCTCGGCTACACCAGCACCGACCGGCACTACCTCATGCTCACCGAGGCCACCGTGATCTGCGGCATGGGCGAGATCAAGGGTGACGACCTGACGACCGGATCCGCCAACCTCAACAACGGCCTGGCCTACGCCCGGGTGGACGCCATCCCCGGCTGTTTCGGCGCCAACGCCATCGCCCACGAACTCGGGCACACCTTCGGGGCCGTACAGCTGAGCGCCGCGCACTCCGACGGCAGCTGGCACTGCCTGGACCAGTGGGACCTCATGTGCTACGGCGGCACCCCGTCGTGGAACTGCCTCCAGTGGAACGACTACCGCCTGCCCGACTGCAACCGCGACGACTACTACAACGCCGCCCCGGCCGCCGGCAGCTACCTGGCCACGCACTGGAACACCGCCGACAGCGCCTACCTCATCGCCGGGAGCACGGCCGACAGCGACCCCCATCCCAAGGTCGGCAACACCTACGTCGTCACCAACGTGGCCACGGGCGGGGCGCTCGAGCCCATCGGCGCGTCCACCGGGACACTGACCGAGCTGAGCCAGCGCGCCCGCGTCGACACTCCCAGCCAGAAGTGGCTGATGGGCTACACGACGGGGCTGCAGTTCATCAACGTCGGCAGCCGCCTGTGCGCCGACAGCTCCTACAGCGGCACCACCCCCGGCACGACGCTGCTGCAGTACATCTGCAACGGCCAGGACGGCATGCGCTTCGCCTACCTGCCGGTCGGCACCAACACGTACGCCATCTTCGACTGGCTGTCGGGCCTGGCGCTGACCGCGACCGGCTCCTACCCCTCGCCCGTCACCCAGCAGACCTACACCGGCGCCACCAACCAGCAGTGGGTGTTCAACCAGGTCACCGGCGTCTCCCCGGTCAACAACAGCGTCTACTACCTGCAGGGCCTGCGCAGCCGCGACAACGCCGAGCCGGCCGGCGGCTCGACCGCCTCGGGCACGCTGGTCACGCACAACCCGCCGTCGGGGGCGACCAGCCAGCAGTGGCGGCTGCAGGCCACCGGGTCGTACTGGAACCTGGTGAACGTCAACAGCGCCAAGTGCCTGGACCTGGTCTCGGCCGGCACCGCGAACGGCGTGCAGATCAGGCAGGCGACCTGCGGCACCGCGACCAGCCAGCAATGGACGTTGCGGCGGGTCGCCGACGGCACGTTCTACCTGGTCAACCGCTTCAGCGGGAAGGTGCTGGACAGTCCGCCGGGCGGCGGCACCACCCTGGAGCAGCAGACGATCACCGGCAACACCGACGGCAACCTCGGCATCGTCGCCGGTGACCAGATCTGGTATCTGAACCCCGCCTGACGTCCCTCGCGGGCCGCCGGGGACGTTCCGGGCGGCCCGCATCGGGCCTCGTCACCGTCATGCGGAAAGCTGGAAATGCCAGACGACCATCGTCGGCACGTCGCCGTCGGCGGCCTCCGCCGCCTCGGGCACCAGGTCGGTGAGGCACCAGGGCCACAGATCCCACATGCGTACCGCCTCCGCGGTGGACGGCGCCCACGTCGGCCGCGCACGCTCCGCCTTGGGTTCCTCGCAGCGCCGCACCTGCAGTCCGGCCGACAGCGCGGCGCGCAGGTAGTCGCCTATCGAGTGCTGGTAGGTGGAGATCCGTCCCGGCGTGCCGTCCGCTCGCCGTACGGGCGGGACGAAGCCTCGTCTGACCCCTTCGGGGTGCATATCGGAAATGAGCAGGTGCCCGCCCGGACGCAGGACTCTGGCGAACTCGGTCATCACCGGCCCCAGTGCGGGCACATGGGTCAGCGCCAGGGAACACACCACGAGGTCGACGGCGTCGTCGGGCACCGGCAGGTCACGCAGATCCCCGAGCAGGAACCGGCCGAGCGGCGCCCGGGCACGGGCGCGCGCCAGCATGTCGGGCGAGCCGTCCACGCCCAGCACCCGATGACCCCGTTCGGCCAGCAACCCCGCCATCCGCCCGGTTCCGCAGGCGGCGTCCAGAGCGACGCCCACGGGCAGCGTGTCGACGATCCCGCCGATGACGGGCTCGTCGAGGTCGAACAGGCCGTTGGGGCCGTCATAGGAGCCGGACCAGATGCGGTATCCCTCCGCCGTGTCGACGCGCGCGACCTCCACGGCCGCCTCCGCCAGCGCCTCGTCGCCGAGCAGCCTGCGGATCTCGGCGATGCGCGAATCCACGAAGTCGCGGTCGAACCGGCCGGTGAAGGACCGCAGCAAGGCGGCGCCCTCGATACCGAGCAGGTACGCCAGAGGGTGCTCGTAGATCACCGGACAGACACTAACGACACGCGTTTCTGCGACGCCATCGAAATAGGCGCCGCCCTCCGCTGTCACGGCCGCGGCAGCGGCCGTGAGGCGGTCACGTCAGATGGCGATTCGTCAGGAGGCGGGCTTCCACCCGCGGGCCTGACGACGTCGGCGCCCCGCTCTTCGAGCAGGTCGGCCAGGCGTGCGGCGTTGCGCTGGGAGTTGTCGGCGCAGCAGTTGTTGGTCAGCACGTGCGTGGTCGCCGTACGGCCGGCCAGGTCGGCGATCCGGCCGGCCCAGTGCCGGAGCTCGTCCTCCGAGTAGAGGTAGCCGAACCGCTCCTCGATGACGCGGCTCGTCCACTTCTCCGAGTGACCGTGCAGGCGGACGACGGCGAGGTCGGAGGTGGCCGCGAGCACCGGCGGGACCGACGAGGGATGCCCCTGCGGCATGTCCACTCCGACGTACGGCACGTCGTTGGCGGTCAGGAAGTCGAGGGTGTCTCCCCGGGTGGCCTCGTCCATCCAGGCGGCGTTGCGGAACTCGACGCACACGCGCATCGGCAGGCAGCGATCGCGGCATTCGAGGATGTAGCGGCGGTTCGCGCCGCCCGGCGGGAACCACTGCGGGAACTGGAACAGCACCGCGCCGAGTTTCCCCGACTCGTGCAGCGGCTCCAGCGCGCCGAGGAACCGGCGCCACACCTCCTCGACGACCTCCGGAGGGAGGTCGCGCCGGTAGAGCGTCCGTCCGGGCTCCCCCAGCACGGCCCGCAGGTCCCTGTAGAGCGCGGCCGGCCGGGTCGGATGCCCGGTGAGCAGGGAGAACGCCTTCACGTTGAAGGTGAAGTCCTTCGGCGTACGGTCACGCCACAGCTCGGCCGTACGCCGGGCCGGGGGGTTGTAGTAGGTGGCGTCCACCTCCACTAACGGGAACCGGCTCGCGTAGTGGCCGAGCCTGGCCTCGGGTGTGGTCGCCTCGGGCGGATACCAGCCCGAGGCGAGCAGCGACTTGTCCGTCCAGGAGGCCGTACCGACCAAGATCTTGCCCAACACAGTCGCACGGTGCCCGTCGCGGTCGCACGGCGCCCGTCGCAGTCACGGGGGGACCGGCTGCTCCGGCAGGCGGGGGGTTCCGCGCTTCCTCCCTTCGCGTTCCATGATCCCCAGTGCCCGGAGCGACGGACGTGATGCGGATCAGCGGCCGAAACCGGCCTCACGGGCTCGTACGATCGCCTGCGACCGGTCGGCGACCTGCAACTTCGCGAAGACATTGGACACGTTGTTGCGCACCGTCTTGGGCGACAGCGACAGGCGCTCGGCGATGCGGGTGTTGGACAGACCGGCCGCGATGAGATCGAGGATCTCCCGTTCCCGCGCGGTGAGCTGCGGGAACGGCTCCTGCTCCCGCGGCCGGACGGCGGCGATCCTGCTGAAGTAACGGGTCACCCGCCCGGCCAGCGCGGGCCCGAAGATGACCTCGCCGCCGGCGACGGCCGCGACGGCGCGCAGGATCTCCGTCTGGTCGGCGCCCTTGAGCAGGTAGCCACGGGCTCCGGCCAGCATGGCGGCGAAGACGCTCTCGTCGTCCTCGTGCATGGTCAGCACGAGCACGTGGGTCTCCGGGCAGGTCTCCACGATGCGCCGGGTGGCCTGGACGCCGTCGAGCCGGGGCATCTGCAGGTCCATGACGACGACGCGCGGGCGGAGCGTCATCGCCTGGGCCACGGCCTCCTCGCCGTCGGCCGCGGTGCCGACCACCTCGACCTCGCCCGTGGAGGCGAGCATCATCCGCAGGCCGTCGCGGTAGACGGGGTGGTCGTCGGCGAGCAGCACCGTGGGCATCTCGGAGCCGCCGGGGAACGGGCCGGCGCTCATCGCGTCGCCTGCGCGGGCAGAACGGCGTGGACGCGGGTCCCGCCGCCGTCGCGGGAGGCGACGGAGCAGCTCCCGCCGAGCTCTTCGGCCCGCTCCCGCATGCCGACCAGGCCCACGCCGACCAGGGCTCCCGGCCGCACCCCTCTCCCGTCGTCGAGCACCTCGACCTCCAGTTCGCCTCCGGTCGCCGTCAGGCGGACCTCGCAGATGCCGGCGTCCGCGTGCCTCGCGACGTTGACCAGAGCCTCGCAGACGATCCGGTAGGCCGCCACCTCGGTCGCGGCCGGCAGCGCGGCCAGGTCGCCCACGGCGTCCACGCGTACGGCGAGCCCGCCCTCCCGGAACCGCGTGGCCTCCTGCCGCAGCGCTCCCGCCAGGCCGAACTGGTCCAGGGCAGGCGGACGCAGGTTGTGGACGAGCCGGCGTACGTCGCCGAGCACGGACGACAGGTCGGCCCGCACCTCGTGCAGCGCCTCGCGGGCGGCGCCGAGGTCCCGGGTCACCAGGTTGCCCGCGGCTTCGACCTTCAGCGCGGCGGCGGCGAGCGTGGGCCCCAGCCCGTCGTGGAGGTCCCTGCGCAGCCTTCGGCGCTCCTCCTCGATGCCCGTCACCAGGCGTTCCCTGCTGTGCTGGAGCTCCTCGGCCAGGGCCGTGGCCCGTACGGCCGCCGCGGCCTGCCGTACGACGTCGGCGAGCAGCCGCTGGTCGGCGTCGGCGAGCGGCGCGCCCGCGCGCGGGACGAGGACGAGGCGGCCGATGGGGTCCGCGCGGTAGGCGAAGGGAAGGACGAGGACGTCGTCGCGCCGGGCGCCGTGCTCGACCACGAGCGTGCGGCCGTCGGCGCGGTCGAGTTCCACCCGCACGTACGGCGAGCGCAGCGCCGCCGACACCGCCTTGGCCACGGTGAGCAGCAGTTCCTCCGGGCTCACCGACTCCTCCAGCCGCCGGGCCAGGGCCGAGACCACGTCGTACGGCTCCGCCCGCCCGCTGAGGACGCGGCCCACCCAGCGGCGGACCCGCTCGCGCAGCGGCGCGTAGACGACGGCGACCGCGGCGGCGGCGAGCACGGCCGCGACCGGCTCGTCGATGAGCGCGCCCAGCCCCACGAAGACGGGCACGTCGATCGCGACGACGGCGACCGCCAGGCCGCCGTAGAGGAGGGTCCAGCCGAGCACGGGGTCGATGTCGTACAGCCGGTATCGGCCGACGGCCACCAGGACGGCGGCGGCGATCGCGACCAGGGAGACGACGAACGTGAGGTCCTGCGGCACCCCCTGAACCACGGCGGGCACGAAGATCAGAACTCCGTTGAGCAGGGCCGCGAGCAGCATCCAGCGCAACTGCGCGCGCCGTACGCCCGACGAGCCCCGGAAGCGCCGCACGAATGCGGTGAGCGACACCAGAAGGCTCAGCACGAGCGCCGCCGGGGTGAGGGCCATCGCGACCCGCCAGAAGGCGTCCGGCAGGGGCGGCATCGGCAGGTCGAGCCCGGGGCCCCGCCACGGCTCCCCCGGCGCCTGCACCCGCCACGGAACGGTGAGGAAGACGAGCACGGCGAGGCCGGTGGCGCCGAGCGACAGCGACGCGGCCCATCGCCAGCGCGGCGACGGCAGCCTGCCGTCGGGGAAGAACAGCAGCACGAGCAGCGGCACCAGGTTGAGCAGCGGCCCGAGCCTCGCTCCCGCGTACACGGCGACGCCGGTCAGCGGCAGCGCGCCGCCGTACCGGGTGAGGGACAGCACGGCGTAGCCGCCGGCGAGGCCGTTGAGGCAGGACACCACGCCGCCCCCGATCAGCAGCCAGGTCATCGGGTGGGCGGGCAGGCGGGCGGCCAGCACCCCGCCGGCGACGGCGAGGGCCACGCCCGGAACAGTGGACGACCACATGGCCCAGTCGAGCGGCTCGGGCCGGACCACCGGCCCGGTCGCGATCTCGATCCAGGTGGCGGACGCGGCGGCGACGACGGAAAGGGCCGCGAGCACGGTCGCGGCAGCCCCGAGACGGCGATACGCGGCAGAAGGGCCGGGCACGCGGTCCAGCGTGCCACAGGGCCGCCCTTCCCTGCATGGGACCGGTGTCCCGTTTCCGCCCGGGACGCGGGCCCCTGACCGGTGCGGGCCCGGTGGTGGCCTCGCTCTCTGTCGGCCCGGGACGCGGCCCGGAGACCGTGGTCACGGCACGGCCGGAAGGGTCGCGCGACGAAGGCTCCCGCCAGGAGGGGACGATCATGTCCGTTCACATCACGCCCAGCAACGTCAATCCGCGGGAACCGGCCCCGGCGGCGGCCTCGGCTCCGGCCGCGCCGCCCTGGACCCGGATGGCCGGAGTGCTGCTGGCCGCCGGAGCGGCGGCCTGGGCGACCGGCACGGTCGTCGTCGGCGACGACATCCAGAAGGGCATCCAGACGCTCGACACCCTGACCGGGATGCTGTTCGTCGCCGGGGTGTTCGGGTTCGTCGCGCTCGTGCTGGCCACCCGGGGCACCGGCGCCAGGTGGGGCCGGATCATCCCGGCGGGCCTGCTCGTGTCGCTTCCCGGCGCGTTCCTGCTGAACACGCTCTCGTTCGGCTACGCCACCCACGACGACTTCCCGCTGTGGCTGATGATCCTCGACGCCTGCTGGCCGCTCAGCATGCTCGGCATGCTGGTCCTCGGCATCGCCGTGGCGGTCACCGGCCGCTACCGCGGCGCCCTGCGCTGGCTGCCGCTGCTCGCCGGGCTGTGGTTCCCGGTCACGATGGCGGCGCAGATCTTCGGCGGGTCCACCGCCTCGGTGTGGGTGAGCGCCGCCTGGCTGCTGGCCACCCACGCCCACATCGGCGTCCGGCTCGCGCTGCGCCCCGCCGTCTGACCGGACGCCGCGGTCAAGCGGGCGGACGGCGGCACCGCGCGAACCTTTCCGCAGGACCCGGACTCCAACAGGACATGAAGCTCGCCCTCTCGCTCCGCGTCGTCCTCCCCGCCGTCGCGGCCGCCGCGGTGCTCTCCGCGGCGGCGCTCCCGGCCGGCGCCGCCGCCATGCCGAAGTTCGCCAAGCCCAAGCCCTACGGCACGTCGTTCCAGAGCGACCGCCACCATGACTTCACCAAGCACATCTCGCCGCGGCACGACGGCGTCCTGCGGGGCTGGGTCACGCATTACCGGTCCGGGGTGGCGGAATACCAGCCGATCAGGTGGGTCAAGGACAACCACATCGAGGGGTACTTCGAGGGTCCGCCCGAGGGTGACGTCACGGCCTACGCCTCTCCCGTCGCGAAGAATGTGGTGTTCTACAGCGCCACCGGGTGCAAGGGCACCACGGTGACCGTGAAGGACGGCGGCCTCGGATCGAAGCGATGCTCCCGGGGTGAGTTGATCAGCCGGATGAAGTCCGTTCGTCATCCGGCGCTCATCACCGTCTATCGCGGCACGATCGTCACGGTCCAGGAGATCTACACCCCCTGAGTACCTGAAAGACCGCCGGTCACCCGGCACCCCTCCGCGCAGGGCCGGACTTCCATTCCCGGAAGTCCGGCCCTTTTCGCGTCCGGGCCATCCATGCACGCGCCTTCGCACAGGCGGACGACCCCGGCTTGACGCCACTTGGGTTAGCAGAACATACTTTGGTTATTACTTCTAACCAACGGAACGGGGTGTCATGCTCGTGTCGGTCCGCGTCCGCGGCGCCTCGCTCGCGCTGCTGGCGTCGTCGCAGTTCCTGGTGGTGCTGAACACCTCGATCGTCAACGTGGCGCTGCCCGCCATCGGCGACGACCTGAGCCTGTCGGCCGCCGGGTTGTCGTGGGTGGTCAACGCGTACCTGATCGCCTTCGGGGCGCTGCTGCCCGCGGGCGGCAGGATCGCCGACCTGTACGGCGGGCGGCGCGCCCTCGCCGCGGGGCTTGCCCTGTTCACGGCGGGCTCGGCCGGAGCCGCGCTCTCCCCTGCCGCCGGGGCGCTGATCGCGGCGCGCGCCGTCCAGGGCGCCGGGGCCGCGGTGCTCTCCCCGGCCGCGCTGGCCATCGTGCTCGCGTTGTTTCCCGCCGGCGCCGCACGCGGCCGGGCGCTCGGCGTGTGGGGTTCGGTCTCGGCGGCGGGCGGCGCGGCCGGCGTCCTGCTGGGCGGGCTGCTGACCGACGCGCTCGGCTGGTGGTCGGTCTTCGCCGTCGGCGTGCCCGTCGCGGCGTTCGTCCTGACGGCCGTGCCACGCCTGGTCCCGGGTGACGGGCCCCCGCGCGGCGGCGGGCTCGACCTGCCGGGAACGCTGTCGGTGACGCTGGGCCTGCTCGGCATCGCGTACGGCCTGGGCGGCGGCGGATGGGAGGCGATCGCCGCGGGCGTGGCCCTGCTCGGCGTGTTCGCCCTGTGGGAGCGGCGGGTGGAACAGGGGGCCCACAAGCAGGGCGCCGGCACGCAGGGCGCCGCCGTGCCGCTGATCCCGCCGAGCCTGCTGCGCACGGCCGACGTGGGCATCGGCAACGCGCTCATGCTGCTGCTCGGGATGGTCTGGGTCGGCACGTTCTTCTTCCTGCCGCTCTACCAGCAGCGGGTGCTCGGCTACTCGCCCTTGGAGGCGGGGCTCACCCAGCTTCCCCTCGCGGTGGCGCTGGTCCTGGCGCCGCTCGCGGCGGGCCGGCTGCGCCGCACGCTCGTCCCCGGCCTGCTGACGCTGGCCGCCGGGCTGACCTGGCTGGCCAGGGCGCCGGAGGACGGGACCTTCCTCGTCGACCTGCTGGGGCCGACGGTCCTGGTGGGCGCGGGACTGGGGCTGGCGTTCGTGCCGCTGACCGCGCTCGGCGTCGCCGGGGTGCCCGGCGCGCGGGCGGGCGTCGCGAGCGGACTCATCACCACGACACGGCAGGTCGGCGGCGCGCTCGGCCTCGCCGTCCTCACCTCGGTCGCGGGCCTCGCCCCGGCCGGTGTCACCGGCTATCGCCACGCCTTCCTGACGGCGGCGGCCATCTCCCTCATCGCGGCGACCGCCGCTCTCCTGAAAGGACGCATCCGATGAACAAGCCCTACCTGACCGGGCACTTCACCCCGCACGTGGACGAGGTGACCGCCCGCGACCTGGTGGTGGAGGGCACGCTGCCCGCCGAGCTGACCGGCCGGCTGGTGCGCAACAGCCACAACCCCCTCCCCGGCGTCACGCCCACGCACTGGTGGAAGGGCAGCGGCATGGTCCACGGCATCCGGCTGCGGGACGGCCGGGCCGAGTGGTACCGCAACCGCTGGGTGCGCACGCCCGCCCTCGACGGCGCGCCGTACATGACCGAGAAGGGGCCCGACCTGACCGCCAGCACCGCGGGGACCCACGTGATCGAGCACGCCGGCAGGCTGCTGGCGCTGTGCGAGGCCAACCACCCCTTCGAGCTGACCCCCGAGCTGGAGACCGTCGGGGCGTACGACTTCGGCGGGAAGCTCACGACGATGATGACCGCCCACCCGAAGAGCGACCCGGTCACCGGTGAGCTGCACTTCTTCGGCTCCTCGCCGTTCCCGCCCCACCTCGTCTACCACGTGGCCTCGGAGACCGGCGAGATCGAGTTCAGCGAGGAGGTGCCGGGGGCGACCGCCTCACTGAAGCACGACTTCGCGATCACCGAGCACTTCGTCGTGTTCGTCGAGGGTTCCGTGACCTTCGACCACACCGAGACCTCCGGCATCCCGTACTCCTGGAGCGACGACCAGGTCACCCGCATCGGCGTGATGCCGCGCGGCCGGGGCGGCGCGGCGAGGATCCGGTGGTTCGGCATCGAGCCCGGCAGCCTGCTGCACGTCGCCAACGCGTACGAGGACGCCGAGGGCCGGATCGTCCTCGAAGGACCGGCCATGGACCGCGACGGGTTCCGGCGCTCGTGGAAGTGGTGGGCGGGGCTGCCCGGGCACGGCGTCGTGCCGGGCTCGCGCTCCTTCAACCGCCGCTGGGTCGTGGACCCGCGCGCGGGCACGGTCGCCGAGGACGTGATCGACGATCTGGTCATCGAGTTCCCCACGATCAACGACGACCTGCTCGGCCGCGAGCACCGCTACCAGTACTCGATCTCCTTCCCCGACGACCGGGGTGTGGGCGGCTACGGCGTGGTCAAGTACGACCGGGTCTCCGGAGGCAGGCAGGTGCTTCCGGTCGGCGACGGGCGGCTGCCGAGCGAGGCCGTCTTCGTGCCCGCCGCGGGCGCGGTCAACGAGGACGACGGCTACCTGCTGACGGTCGTGAGCGACCTGCACGCCGACGCCTCCCGGCTGCTGGTCCTGGACGCCTCCGACCTGAACCGGCCCCCGGTCGCGACCGTGCACCTGCCCCGCCGGGTCGTGGCCGGCATCCACGGTTCGTGGATCTCCGACAACTGACAGTGACACCCGACAACCGCTGAGAGGAACAACGATGGACATCGACAGGAACGCCCCCGTCGTCGTCGAGCTGGAGACCACCGTGCACGCCCCGATCGAGGAGATCTGGCGGCTGCACACCGACATCGACGCCTGGCCGAGCTGGAACCCCGACATCTCCTCCACGCGCCTGCGCGGCGAGCTCGCCGCCGGCGCCACCTTCGACTGGCAGACGCACGGGCTGGTCGTCGCCTCGACGGTCGCCGAGCTCGTCCCCGGCCGCCGCGTCGTCTGGGGCGGCCCGGCCCACGGCATCGACGGCGTGCACGTCTGGACCTTCGAGGAGATCGACGGAGGCGTGCTCGTACGGACCCGGGAGTCGTGGGCGGGCCCGCCCGTCGAGGCCGACCCCGAGGGCATGCGGGCGGCGCTGGAGGGCTCGCTCCTGGCCTGGCTCGCCGCCCTGAAGCAGACGGCCGAATGATCCTTGGGCCGGGCAGGCGCGATGAGCCGCAGACGCCGATGAGAGGCATTCACCATAATGAGAGGATGTCAACGCCGCGACAGCGCTACCGGGACCAGGTCCGTTCGGAGATCAAGCAGATCGCCCTCGTCCAGATCGGCGAGGGCGGGGCGACGGCGCTGAGCCTGAACGCGGTGGCGAAGCAGCTCGGCGTCACGGGCCCCGCGCTGTACAAGTACTTCCGCAGCCGCGACGACCTGCTGACCGAGCTGATCCTCGAGGGCTTCGACGAGGTCGCCGCGGCCGTACGGGCCGCCGCCGGCCAGGGCGCGCCGCGAGAGCGGCTGCACGCGCTGGCCCGGGCCTTCCACGGATGGGCGGTGGCCAACCCGCACCTGTTCCAGTTGCTGGCCGGCACGCCCTCGCCCGGCTATCAGGCTCCCCCGGAGAGCGTGATGCGGGCCCGGAACGTGCTCGGGCCCTTCCTTCCGGTGTTCGCCGGAGGACGCTGCCGCCCGGGGGCCGAACCGCTGCGGGAGCAGATGCGGCGGTGGGTGGAGGAGACCCCGGCGGTCGCCGAGTGGGTGCGCGCGTTCGCCCCGGACGGAGATCCGGCGACCGCCCTGGCCGGGACGGTCATGGCCTGGGCCCAGCTCCAGGGCGTGGTGAGCCTGGAGGTCCAGGGGCAGTTCGCCGGCATGGGACACAGCGGAGCCACCCTGCTCGACGCCGTCATCGACGCTCTCGCCGACAGCATGGGCCTGTAACGGGCATCCTGGAACGATGAGTACAGAAGCGATCAGCGCCGCGGCCGCGGGGACCTGGAAGCTCGGCGACCTCACGGTCAACCGGATGGGGTTCGGGGCGATGCGCGTGACGGGCAGCGCCGCCTTCGATCTCGGCACGCCGAGCGACCGCGAACGGTCGATCGCGGTGCTGCGGCGCGCCGTCGACCTCGGCGTGAACCACATCGACACGGCGGCGTTCTACTTCTCGCGACTACGCTCGGCCAACGAGCTGATCAACCGGGCGCTCGCGCCGTATCCGGACGACCTGGTCATCGCGACCAAGGTGGGCCCCGGGCGGGACCCGTCCGGCGAGTGGCTGCCGTTCGCCCGGCCCGACCAGCTGCGCGGCCAGGTCGAGGAGAACCTGCGCCAGCTCGGCCGTGACCACCTCGACCTGGTCTACCTGCGCCAGCCGGGGCTCGACTCGATCGCCGAGCACTTCGGAGCGCTCGCCGAGCTGCGCGAGGCCGGTCTCATCCGGCACCTCGGGATCTCCAACATCCGGCCCGAGCATCTCGCGCAGGCGCAGGAGATCGCGCCGGTGGTGAGCGTGCAGAACCGGTACGGCGTCGGCGCCGTGCGCAGCCAGGGACTGCTGCGCACCTGCGGCGAGCGGGGAATCGCCTTCGTGCCGTTCTTCGCGATCGCGGGCGAGGGCGGCGCGCTGGGGGCGAGCGACACGGACCAGGAGGAGGTGCGCGCCGTGGCCCGGGCGCACGGAGCGACCCCCGCGCAGGTGCGGCTGGCCTGGACGCTCCAGCAGGGGCCGCACGTGCTGGCCATCCCGGGCACCGGCAACCCCGATCACCTGACCGAGAACGTCGCCGCCGCCGCGCTGCGTCTCACGGACGAGGAGATCGCCCGCCTGGACGCGCTCTCCGACGCCGGCTGACCGGGGGACGAGGCCGGCGGCGCAGCCCGGCGCCGCGGATCGACCGCTCGCGGTGAGCGTGGACCGGGGCCGCCCCCCTATGCAGACCGCCGGCTTCCCAGGGGAGCCGGCGGCCCTGGTCGTGCGGCGATCACTGGTCGCTCTTGGCCTCTGCCTTGGCCGACAGCGTGTCCTCGCTCTTGCCTACCTTGGCCAGCGCCTCACGAAGCTGCTCGGCGGTCATCTTGGAGCTGCCCTCCATGCCCGCGTCATGGCCCTGACGGCGCAGGTCGTGGAGTTCCTGGTCCTCGCCCATGACCCGTCCCCTCCTGCGTACCGGTATCAGAGCCGCTGGTCCCCCGCGGACGCGCCGCCCACACGGCCGCCGGTCGAAGTTGGCGTGATTTTTCCGGGCCGGGCGAGAAGGTCAGCCGTTGCCTCTCAGAACGCCACGAACGGCGTCCGGAGAGTCGGTCGAAAGGTAAATCCTCCGCACCGCCCTTTTCCCGGCCCCCGCGAGGTCGATGTCTACGGGGGGATCGAGGTCGACGCGGACGTTGACCGTGCTCGTCACCGAGCACACCATGGCGTCGGGGTCCCCCGCGACGGCACGAGGCCCACGCCCCTTGATCGTCTGCAGGACCGGGGACACGGAACGGACCGAATCCCGCGGGACCGCGAGCTCGCCCAGGAATCCCGTACGCAGGATCAGCTCCGAGGACGAGACGAGATGCGGATGGCGGGCCGTCGCCGCCGCTCCCAGGGCGGCGAGCACCAGCAGCGTCTCGAACAACGCGTGCACCGCTTTGAATCCGGGCGGAATCATGCCGGAGACGAGGAAGGCCGTGACGATTTCCACCACGGCCAGGACGATGACGACCAGCCGCAACTCCGACGAGTGCGGCAGTGGCACCACGCCGGGTGCGCCGGAAACCGGGCGCCGCGTTATCCAGCCCGCGAGCGATTCCAGCAGAATTCCCGCGATGCGCGTTCCCGACGGTCTCCGCTTCACATAACCCTCGGACACACCCGGCACAGTCGAATTCCTTCCGGCGACGCGGACAATTCACTGATAAGGGTACGATTTCATTTCCGGAATAGCCTCAAGCAGGGTTTTTGTGAGTTCCCGAAATCGTCACGCGTCGACGGCGGGCCGGCGGAGGCGGGCGTTCAGGCGGCGGCCGAGGCGCTGTCCCGGGGCCTCCACGAGCCGGTACGTCACATGGCCGAGCACCAGCAGGGCGAGGAAGAACACCGGGAGGTTCGGGACGACCCGCAGCAGGAGCGGGTGCAGCAGATACAGGGAGAAGCTGATCACCCCGAGGTGGGCGAGCCACCGGGGGAACGGCCGGTGCCGCAGCCGGAACGCGAGCGCGAAGAAGCCCGCCGCCAGCAGGACCGCCGAGGCCCAGGCGGGCTCGTCGGCCACCAGGACGCCGCAGACGAGGACCGTCAGCAGGGCGGCGACGGCCCAGACCGGCCGGAGCGTGCCCTGCTCGGCGCGCCAGACGGCGGTTCCCGCGAACATCACGGCCGCGATGACCAGGCCCTGCCCCGCCCCGATCCGGCTGCCGAGGATCACCAGCGCCAAACCGAGCAGGCCGCCGATGACCGCGGCCGCCGTCCTGAGGCGCCCGTTCGCGGTCACGGTCACGACGACGACCAGGACCACCGCGACACCCATGAGCGCGGCGACCAGGTCCGCGCCGCCGTTGATCGTCGCGCCCGGCATGAGCAGCCCGAGCGGCACGGCCGCCACCGCCAGGACCACGGCGATCGGCGCCGACCTGTGGGCCTGCCGTACGGCGAACAGCCCCGCCGTCATCAGGTAGAACGCCATCTCGTAGGAGAGCGTCCACATCACGTTGATCACCGAGGGCACGCCAAGGAGCTCCTGCAGCATCGTGAGGTTGGCCAGCGCGACGAGCGGCGGCGGCCGGCGGTCGAGGCCCGGCGACGTCGCGAACACCCCGGCGTACGCGAGGAGCAGCGCGAGGGCGAGCGCGGCGAGCAGCAGCGGGAGGAGCCGGAAGACCCGGCCGGTCCAGAAGGCCCGCAGGTCGCCGCGCCGCTCCAGCGAGGCCGGGATGATGTATCCGCTGACCAGGAAGAACACGAAGACGCCCCAGGTGCCGACGTCGACCCTGCGGTCCACCTCCCCCCACACGGCCGGGACGAAGGTCCAGGCCGAGTGGTGCAGCGCCACGGCCGGAGCGGCGATCCCGCGTAAGGCGTCCAGCCATGCCAGCCGCGTGCGCTTTGATGCCATTCAGGTGACTTTAGGCGAAATACGGCGTCGGCAGCACCGCGCCTGGTGAGCCGCGCACTCCGCAGGAATGCTAGGAAACGGGGATGGACCATCGTGATCTCCGGCTCCTGGACGACGACGCTCTGGAGCGGTCCTCGGTCGTGGCCAACAGCGACATGAACCGCGAACGCCGCCTGCCGGCCTACCGGCGCGAACTCGGCGTCGACGTCCTCGCCCTCCTGCGCGGCGCCGATCGGGTCGTCCGCTGGCTCGACCTGTGCTGCGGCACGGCGAACGCGCTGTTCGAGGCGGCACACGAACTGGGAGAGCGGGCGGAGATCGTCGGCGTGGACCTGGTCGGCTACTTCGCCGGGCCGCCCCGGCCGCCGCGGCTGCGGCTGGTCACGGCGTCGGTGACCTCGTGGGCGCCCGGCACGGCCTTCGACCTGATCACCTGCGTCCACGGGCTGCACTACGTCGGCGACAAGCTGGGCGTGATCGCCCGGGCCGCCTCCTGGCTGACCGACGACGGCCTGTTCGCCGCCAGTTTCGACGCGGGGAGCGTACGGCGTGCGGACGGGACGCCCGCGGGACGGCGGCTGACGGCGGCGCTTCGGGCGAGCGGCCTCGTCTACGACGCGCGCAACAGGCGGGTGAGCTGCCGCGGCCGCAGGGAGATCGACCTGCCCTGGCCCTATCTCGGCGCCGACGACCGCGCGGGCCCGAACTACACCGGCCAGGCCGCTGTGGACTCCTACTATGCGTTCGGCTGAGGCCCGTCGCCGGGCCGGGGGCGCACGTCGCAGTCCGGCAGGCCCGCGAGCACGCCGGCGAGCTGGCGGGCGTTGGTCTGCGCGTAGTCGCGGTAGCAGTTGTTCATCAGCACGTGGGTCGTGGACGCCTGGCCGCCGAGTTCGCGCAGCCTCGGCGCCCACCGCTTCAGCTCCTCCAGGGAGTAGCGGTAGCCGAAGCGCTCGTGGATGTCGTGGCTGGTCCACTTGTCGCTGTGCCCGTGGAACCGCACGACCTCCAGGTCGGACGTGGCCGCGACGACCGGCGGGACCGAGTCGGGATAGCCCTGCGGCATGTCCACGCACACGTACGGGATGGCGTACGAGCGGAGGAAGTCGAGCGTCTCGGCCTGGTTCTCCTCGCTCATCCACGTGTGGTTGCGGAACTCGACGGAGATCCGCAGCGGCTCGCAGCGCCGCTTGCACTCCAGGATGTAGTGCTTGTTCGCCCTGCCGATCGGGAACCACCGGGGGAACTGGAAGAGCACGGCCCCGAGCTTGCCCGCCTCGCGCAGCGGCATGAGGGCGCCGAGGAACCGCTCCCAGACCTGGTCCACGACCTTCGGGTCGAGGTCGCGGGCGTACAGGTTCTTGCCGCCGCCGCTCGGGCGCAGGTCCTTCGGCAGCGCGGCAGGCCGGGTCGGATGCCGCGTGAGCAGCGAGAACGCCTTGACGTCGAAGACGAACTCCGCGGGCGTGCGCTCGGCCCACAGCCGCACGGTGGCCTCGGCGGGCGGCGCGTAGTAGGTCGAGTCGACCTCCACCAGCGGGAACCGGCTCGCGTAGTGGCGCAGCCGCTCCTCGGGCGTCGTGACGCCGGGCGGATACCACCCCGACTCCAGCAGCGTCTTGTCGGTCCACGACGCCGTGCCGACCAGGATCTCCCCCATACCTCACGATAGGCGCCGGGTCTCGTCCGCCGACCGTGCGCCCTGGAGCGAACACGCGGAGTCGATGTACGTAGCACGTATTCGCCAGGTATCGATATTGTTCGGCCCCTTTCTATGGTTTCGGTGACCCTGAACGGTTCTCCATTGAGAGGCGGTTCGAATGTTCACCAAAATGGCCGACCGGTTGATTTCCCGGCTGGTGCCGAAGCACTCGGCGCAGGCCGCGTGCCCCTGCTGGCTGGAGGGCACCACCTGTCTCGTCCGCAAGTGCTGCAGCTGGGGCGCCTCGTGCGGCACCGGCTACACCTGCGGCGACTGGCACCTGAACTGCTAGCCCGGACGGCATGACGATGCTCGCGTGGTCGGCCGGACTCGCCGTCGTCGCCGGACTCGCCCTGCTCCTGCTGCGGCGCCGTCTGGCCGTCGTCGTGGTGTCCGGCGTCAGCATGGAGCCGGCCTTCCACGCGAGCGACCGGCTCCTCGTCCGCCGGGCCGGACTGTCCCGGCTCGCTGTCGGAGACATCGTCGTGTTCGCCCGGCCCCGCCGGTACGACGGCGAAGAACTCCTGCCGGTGGAGGACAGGTGGATGGTCAAGCGGGTGGCGGCGCTGCCCGGAGACCCGGTGCCCGACGCGGTCCTCCCCGCGGTCGCGGAGCAGCGGGTGGCCGAGGGCCGGTTGGTCGTCCTGGGGGACAACCCGGCGGCCAGCTACGACTCGCGCCAGTTCGGGTTCCTCCCGGCGGACCTCCTCCTCGGGGTCGTGCTGCGGCGGATGAGCTGACCGGAAGGAGCAACCGTGGACTACCTCATCGTCGGCTGCCGCACCCTGCTGGCGCTGCTGTTCCTGGCGTCGGCCACGGGAAAGCTGCGCGGCGCCGACGCGTACCGGGACTTCGTGGCGGCCACCGGCAGACTCGCCCCGCGGTTCCTCCCCACCCGCCGGGCCGCGGTCGCGGTGGTCGCCACGGAGATCGCCATCGTGGCGCTGGTCGCCGTGCCCGCGACGGCCGCGGCCGGGTTCCTGCTGGCCGCCGGCCTTCTCACCGCGTTCACACTCGCGATCCTGGCCGCGCTCCGGCGCGACGAACGGGCGCCGTGCGCCTGCTTCGGCCGCTCCCGCCGTCGTCTGGGACGCGGCCACGTGGTGCGCAACCTCCTCCTGCTTGTCGTCGCGGGACTCGGTTTCGCGGGATCGGCGATCCCGGTGTTCCCGGCCGGACCGGCCGAGACGGCGGGCGTCCTGACGGCCGTCACGGCCGGCGCGGTGGGCGCCCTCCTCGTGTCCTTCACCGACGACTTCATCGACCTGTTCAGCCCTGCCGCTTGAGCTCAGAAAGGCCGCCCGATGCCGTATCTCGTCGCACTCGTCGTCCTCGTGGGCGTGTTCTGCCTGGTCAACCTCATCCTGATCGTCGGCGTGATCCGGCGGCTGCGCGAGCACGACGAAGCCCTGGCCGCCAGAAGCGAACAGGAGCAGAACCGGCGGGCCATCCTCTCCGAGGGCGAGGTGGCGGAGCCGTTCGAGACCGTCTCCACCGACGGCGGTCTCGTCTCGCGCGACCGATTCGAGCAGCCCACCCTGGTCGGCTTCTTCTCTCCCGGCTGCACGGCCTGCCACGAGGCGCTGCCGGGCTTCCTCGCTATGGCCGAGCGCTTCCCCGGCGGCCCCGAGCAGGTGCTCGCCGTCATCGTGGACGAGAACGGCGAGTCGGGCGCGCAGCGCGCCTCGCTCGAACCGGTCGCCCGCGTGGTGGTCGAGAAGCTGGGCGGGCCGGTCACCTCCGCACTCCACGTCGGGGCCGTGCCCGCGTTCGGCCTCGTCGGGCCGGGCGGCACGGTGATGTCCAGCGGCCTGCGCCTGGACCAGGTCCTCACGGCCGCCTCCGCCTGACCCGCTGCGCCCGGCCCCCCTGCCCAGTCCCGTCAGTCACGGAGCAGCGCCGATGTCGGAGACGCCCCCGCAGAACGGCCCCGCGAGCTCACCCGAGCCCCCCAGGGCCACCCCCGCCGCCCTGGCCGCGGCGCTCGCCCTGGCCTGGCGGGCGGGCCCCTGGCACACCCTCGCGTACGGGCTGCTGGTGCTGGTGGAAGCGGCCCTGCCGGTCGCCACGGCCTGGCTGACCAAGTCCGCTCTCGACCTGCTCGTGAGCCGGGCGGACGGCGGCGCCTTCTGGGCCGTCGGGGCCGGGCTCGCCGCCACCGGCCTGGCGTCCACCGTGCTGCCGCACGCCTCCACCTACCTGCGCCAGGAGTCGGCCCGCCGTACGGGACGGCTCGCGCAGGACCGGCTGTTCGCGGCCGTCGAGCGGTTCGCCGGCCTCGGCCGATTCGAGGATCCGGTGTTCCACGACCGCCTGAGCCTGGCGTACCAGTCGGGCGGCGTGGCTCCGAACGCGGTCGTCGGGGGCACCCTCGCCACCGCCCGTGGGCTGATCACCGTGCTGGGCTTCCTCGGCTCGCTGCTGGTGGTCAACGCCGTGCTGGCGACGGCGGTCCTGGCCGCCGCGGTGCCCGCGTTCCTCGCCGAGCTCCGGCTGTCGCGGCAACGGGCCACCATGCTGTGGCGGATCGGGCCGGTCGAGCGGCGGGAACTGTTCTACCGTCAGCTGCTGACCAGCGTGCGGGCCGCCAAGGAGATGCGCCTGTTCGGTGCGGGGAGCTACTTCCGCACGCGGATGATCGCGGAACGCGCCGCCGCGGACGCCGAGCGGCGACGGCAGGACCGCCGCGAACTCGGCACGGAGGGCGGGCTGGGACTGCTGTCGGCGGCGATCGCCGCGGGCGGCTTGATCTGGGCGCTGTTCGCCGCCGCCGCAGGTCGCATCACCGCGGGCGACGTCGCGCTGCTCACCGCGTCGGTCGTCGGCGTCCAGGCCGCCGTCGCGGCACTGGTCGGCGAGGTGACGACGGCCCACCAGCAGGTGCTGACGTTCGGCCACTATCTGGCCGTGGTCCGGGCCGAGCCCGACCTGCCCGTACGCGAGCGGGCCGTCACGCCGGGAGGCCTGCGGCACGGCATCGAGTTCCGCGACGTCTGGTTCCGCTACTCCCCCGGCCATCCGTGGACGCTGCGCGGGGTGAGCTTCACCATCCCCGCGGGCACGGCGGTCGGCCTGGTGGGCCGCAACGGCGCGGGCAAGAGCACGATCGTCAAGCTGCTGTGCCGGTTCTACGACCCCGTACGGGGCTCGATCCTGTGGGACGGCGTGGACCTGCGCGACCTGGACCCCGCCGAGCTGCGGCGGCGTATGGGCGCGGTGTTCCAGGACTACATGGAGTACGACCTGACGGCGGCGGAGAACATCGCGATCGGAGACCTGGGCGACGGCGAGATGCGCCTCGACGACGACCGGATCGAGGCGGCCGCTCGCCGCGCGGGCGTGCACGAGACCGTCGCCGCGCTGCCGGGCGGCTACCGGACCATGCTCACGCGCATGTTCTTCGGCCCGCCCGGCGAGGGGGCGGACGCCGAGAGCGGGGTCGTGCTGTCCGGCGGCCAGTGGCAGCGGCTGGCGCTCGCCCGCGCGTTGCTGCGCGACCGGCAGGACCTGCTCGTCCTGGACGAGCCGAGCTCCGGCCTGGACGCCGAGGCGGAGCACGAGATCCACACGAGGCTCCGGGCGCACCGCGCCGGCCGTACGAGCCTGCTGATCTCGCACCGGCTCGGCGCGATCCGGGAGGCGGACCTGCTCGTCGTGCTGGACGAGGGGCGCGTGGCCGAGCGCGGCACGCACGAGGAGCTCATGCGGCTCGGCGGTCTCTACCACCGGCTGTTCCTGCTGCAGGCGCAGGGTTACCAGGAGCAGACCGCGCAGTCCCTTCCGAGCGCGTGGGCCGGGCCGTGAGAGCCGGTCGCGGCGGTCAGCGGCGGCTCGGACGCCGGGGGCGGGGGCAGGCCGTCCTCCTGTGCCGCCACCCGATGACGGGCCCGGCCAGCCGGGGATCGCGGTTGAGCATGAGATGGTGCAGTTCGGCGAGCTCGGGCCCCGGTTCGATGCCGAGGTGCCGGTTCAGCGCCTCCCGCGCCTCGCCGTAGACGGTCAGCGCCCCCGCCACGTCCCCCGTACGGTAGAGGGCGACCATGAGGTGGCCCCAGAGCCGCTCACGGGTGGGACGCAGCGCCAGGGTCTCCCGCAGCCCGCCGATGACCTCGCCGTATCGCCCGAGGGCCAGCCTCGCCCGCGCCGCCTCCTCCACCGCCAGGAACCGCTGTTCCTCCAGGGCGTCGAACTGCGCGGCGACCCCCACCGTGTGGGGAACGTCCTCGGCCGCGCCGCCCCGCCACAGCCCGAGCGCGGCGGTGAAGTGACGCAGCCCCTCCGCGTGGTCGCTCCTCGCCATCGCCTCCCGTCCGTGGCGCAGCGACTCGCGGAACTCCAGCACGTCGAGCTCTCCGGGGCAGACCGTGAGCGAGTAGCCCGGCGGGCGAGCCCGCAGGCGGTGGTCGTCCAGCCGCCTACGCAGCAGGTTGACGTAGCTGCGGACGTTGGGGAGCGCGGACTTCGGCGGCCGGTCCTCCCACAGCGCGACGAAGAGGCGCTCGATGGAGACGGGTCTGTTCGGTTGGAGCAGCAGGCAGGCGAGCAGGAGACGCTGCTTGGCCGCCCCCAGGTGGACGGGTTCTCCGTCCTGCCACATCTGAACCGGACCGAGAATGCCGAACCTGAGGCGCATCCACCCCTCCCCGACTTCGCTCCCCGACCCCGGTGGGAGCGCTCCCGGGGGAAGCTATGCGCCTGTCGATCACGTGTCAACGACGCACTGAATTCGTTTACAGCGGATGTCGGGAACCGGGCGTCGATCGTCCGTCAGACCGGCGCGACGCCCGCGGTCCGCCTTCACACGGCCCGCTGACATGCGGCCGAGCACACCTGTCACCGCATGCGCACGTTCCGTGCGCCACGGCCGCTATCAGTTGCGCGTGTCCACCGAATGAAAGCTTCACCCGCCACGCTCGGGTTCTCCGGATGCGGAAGAGGCGGAGGGCGACCCCGCACCGCGTCGCTCCTCCCGGTCAGGACCCGATGCGGCAGGAGTGACCGGTGAAGCGGAGGCGGGTCTATGATGTCGGAAAATAAAGTGCCTCCGGTGCCCCGGCGGCCGTTTCAGAGCATGCACACCGGAGGTGGCGATGCTGTCGACCTGGGCTCTGGAGACGTTCGGCCCGCGCGCCGAGCAGATCCGCCAGGGGGTGACCGAGGCGCTGGCGCTCGCGCTGGAGAACGCCCAGGACGCCCAGAAGACGGCGCGCACCGAGCTCCTCCATCCGTTCGGCTTCACGCTCATGTCCCGCAAGTTCGAGGCCCTGGCCAGCACGTTCGCGGACATGCCCGACGTCGAGACCGTCAAGCCGCCGGGCTCCCAGCACGAGCTCGTCGTGCTCGGCGGCAACCTGCTGTTCCCCTTCCGCTACGCCAAGGACCGCTCGGTCAGCGTGGTCAACGCCAGGATCGGCGACGGCAGGCCGTCCGGGCTGGTGCAGGCGCTGTTCACCCGGTTCGGCCCGCGGCCCTGGGCCGAGCAGCTCACACTCGGCGGCGTCGAGGCCGCCCTGCCGGAGCCCGCGACTCCGGCCGCCCGCGCGCTCACCCGGCTGCCCGAGGGCACCCGCCTCGTGCTCATCGCGTACGCGTGCAACGCCAAGGCCGGTCTGCTCGACGTGTGGTGGGGCGAGGCCGAGCTGCTCGACCGCACCGGCAGCCTGCGCTGGCACCACTGCGAGCCGATCCCGCTCGCCGGACAGGCGCCCGCGGCCGAGCTGCCCGGGCTGGTGGCCTCCGCCGGCGAGGCGTCCGCGTTCGCCCGGGGCGCGATGCCTGCTCCGACGCTGAATCCGCGCCCGCCGTACGAGCGCGCGACCGCCCTGCCTCCGATGAGCGAGGCGCCGTACGCACCGGACGCCGCCGCCGATGAAGGACGATGACCGGCTGCGCCTGGTCGAGGAGACCGTCCCCCCCGAATCCGGCGGCACGGCACCCAGCCCGCAGGCCGTGGCGGACGCCTTCGACGGAACCCGCCTCACCCAGGCGCGGCGCCTGGCGGCGCTGACGAAGAAGGAGGTGGCCGAGCGCATCGGCGTGTCCCCCGCCGCGGTCGGCCAATACGAGGCCGGGGTCACCCGGCCGCGTCCCGACCTGGTCCCGCTCCTCGCCGAGGTGCTCGCGGTGCCCGCGGCCTTCTTCCTACCGGGCCGCCCGCACGGCAAGCTGGACGGCTCGATGGCGCACTTCCGCAGCCTGCGCTCCACCCGGGCCTACCAGCGCGCCAAGGCCGTGGCCTTCGTCGAGCAGGTCTGGGAGCTGACGTACGCGTTGGAGAAGCGGGTGCGGCTCCCCTTCGTGGACCTGCCCGGTTTCGCCGGGGGCGAGGTGCACTCAGGCAGCGCCCTGCCCCGCGACCCCATGGGCGCGGCCCGCGCGCTGCGGGCCCACTGGGGCCTCGGCACCGGGCCGATCAGCCACCTGGTGCGGCACATGGAGTCCCGGGGGATCGTCGTCGTCTTCCCCCAGGCCGACGAGGACGCGGTCACGGTGGACGCCTTCTCCACCTCCAGCCTGCCGCGGCCCATCGTCGTCCTGACGCCCAACCGCTTCGACGACGTCTACCGGCACCGTTTCACCGCCGCCCACGAGCTGGGGCACCTGGTGTTGCACGGGGACGCGGCGGCCGGGGACAGCCAGCAGGAGCGCGAGGCCGACTCCTTCGCCGCGGAGTTCCTCACGCCGCGCGACAGCATCCTGCCCGGCCTGCCCGCCCGCGCCGACCTGCGGCGGCTGGCGGAGCTGCGCCGCGTCTGGGGCGTGTCGGTCGACTCCCTGCTGTATCGGTGCCGGGAGGTCGGCCTGCTGTCCGACTCCGCGGCCGGGCGCGCCTACCAGCGGCTCGCCGCGCTGCGCGGGCAGCCGGGCTTCGCCACCGAGCCGGTGTCGGGCTACCCCGGCGAGCAGCCGGTCCTGCTCGCCCAGGCCTTCGAGGTGGCGGCGGCCGAGACCGCGCTGACCGTGCCCGCGCTGGCCCGGGAGCTCGCCTGGCCCGTGGCACGCGTACGCGAGCTGATCGGCCTGCCCGCCCACCGCCCCCGGCTGAGACTCGTCCCCTGAGGCCACGCGCGCACAGCCCGTGGCGGCGCGGGTCAGACGAGCGGGGTGGGTCAGACGAGCGGGGTGGGGTCGGCGGGAGTGAGCAGGCGGCGGGTGGTCTCCAGCCCCCACTCGTCCAGGCCGCGCAGCCGGTCGCTCGAGGCCCGCAGGCCGCCGTACCGCTCGACCGTGCGCGCCCAGTCCTCCCGCCGTTCGACCTCGGGCCGGAGCATGAGGCAGTCGGGGTCGTTGATCCAAAACCTGCCGTGCTGCCACGCCCTGGCCACGGTGTTCCTGGTGGCGTTGGCCTGGCTGGGCTCGGACGGGTGCCCGCTCGGGTTCTGCCAGTACGCCGCGATGTCCGGGCCCACCCGCATCGCGTCCACCATGCCGACCGAGGGCAGGATCGGCGCACCGCACCCCAGCAGGTACGCCTCGGGACCGATCGCCTCGCGGATGAGCCGCAGGCCGTGGCGGTAGGCCTCCACGCCGGTCACGTCCTCGTGGCGGCGACCCTCCAGCGCCCCCGCGTACACGAAGTCGATTTTGAAGTAGTCAATGCCCCAGCCGCGCATGGTCCGCAGCGTGCCCGCCAGGTATTCGGCCGCGCCGGGGTGGGTGAGGTCGAGCGCGGCGCAGGAGTCGCCGAGGACGTCCCCCGCGAAGACCGGGTCGCCGCAGGCGGGATCGCGCACCAGCCACTCCGGGTGCGCGGCGAAGAGCGCGCTCGTGCGGGCCACGACCATGGGGGCGATCCAGATCCCGGCCCGCCGTCCGTGCTCACGGATGCGCCGGATCAGCCCGGGCAGGTCGTCGAACCGGCCGGAGGACGTCAGCCAGTCGCCCGGCGCGGCCTGGTAACCGTCGTCGATCTGCACGACGTCCACGGGGACCGCCAGGTCGTCCATGGCCGCGAGGTTCTCCGCGACGTCCTCCTGGGTGACCTCCGAGAAGTACTGGTACCACGAGCACCAGACCGTGGGCGACGGGCGCGCGAGCACGCCGGCCCGCTCGGCGAAGGCGTCGCCCCAGCGGGCCAGCGCCGCCTCCAGCCCGCCCTCATGCTCCATGTGGCGCACGGAGGCGTCCGACGCGATCACGACCTGGCCGCCGCGCGGCCGCGCCTCGACGACGGGCACGCGGGAGGCGGCCGTCGCGGCGCTCGCGGCGCCGAAGACGTGGACGGGGCCGCCGTCCCCGGGATCGACGGCCAGCAGCCCCTCGCCCCGGAACACGCCCTCGTCCGGGGCGGAGCCGTAGTGGCAGTCGATGACCAGCGAGTTCGGCAGGGTCACCCGATAGGGCGTCTCCGTCAGGGGGAGGGCGGCGGTGACGCTCCAGGACTGCCAGCCCTCCGCGTAGACCCGTGCCCTCGCCGGGTCCACGCCCAGGGCGGCGACGTCCTCGAATCGCGATTCCATCACCGGCCAGTTCATCCATGAACCGGTTAAGGGTCAAGGGCCGTCTCACCCGGTGGACGGATCGGGCACGCCGACGGCGGTTCGTCAGGCCGCGACGGCGCTCTGCACGACCTGCTCCTTCAGCGGTGCGAGCGCTCCGGCGATGGAACCGATCGTCTCGGCGTCGACACCGCACGACTCCAGCGCCCCGGCCAGGTGGACGACCACCTGGTCGAACTCCTCCGCCGTGACGCCGAGCCCGGCGTGCGCTTCGTCCATCGACTTGCCCCGGTATTCCTGCGGGCCGCCGAGCGCCGCGGCGACGAAGCTGCGCTGGTGCGCCTTGAGCCCGGCCATGTCGACGTCCGCGAAGTAGCCCCGCAGCATCGGGTCGGCGACGACCCGGGCGTAGAACTCGTCGACCACGGCCGCGACCGCGTCCGAACCGCCGATCCGATCGAAGATGGACGCCATAGCGCTTTCCTCCCGCGTGTGCGTGACCTCGTCGCCACGACGATCGCCACGAGTCGTTGCGGGCCGATTACCGGGCGGGAATACATACGTAGCCGGGCGCTCACCCCGTCGACACGACCGAAAGAGCTCTTTCTTGAACTCATTCACCTGCGATGACGAGTGCCCGCCTGCCGTCATGGGGCTTCCATCGACCTCTCAGGCCTCTCGTGAACGTGAGACGGTGCCCGGCCCCCGATGGGCACGGGCACCGTCGCGGGGAGGGTCAGTGCCTTCCGGCGCCGCGCAGGGCGTCGCGGATCGCGTAGTAGGCCGGCTTGGGCTGGAGGCTCTCGTCGTACGGCAGGGCCGCGCCCTCACCCTGGAAGACGGCGGGGATCCAGGAGTACTTGTCGGTGTAGTCCCAGATCGTGATGCCGACGCAGCGGCGGACGGCGAGGCACGCCTTGGTCACCCTGGCGTACCAGTCGGCCTGGGTCGCGAGCTTGGCCTCGTCGGCCGGCACGTACATGCGGATGTCCAGCTCGGTGATGGCCACGTCCAGGCCGAGGTCGGCGAAGCGCTGCAGGTTCTGCTGGAGCGTGTCCGGATAGCCGTACTGCAGCGCGAGGTGCCCCTGGAAACCGACGCCGTCGATCGGCACGCCCTGGGCCTTGAGCTGCTTCACGAGGTTGTAGTACGCGTCGCTCTTCGGCCCGATCGCCTCGAGGTTGTAGTCGTTCAGGTAGAGCTTGGCGTGCGGGTCGGCCTGGCGCGCCCAGCGCAGCGCGTCGGCGATGTAGCCGGGGCCGAGCGTCCGGTAGAAGATCGTGTCGCGGTAGGTGCCGTCCTCGTTGAACGCCTCGTTGACGACGTCCCAGGAGTAGACCTTGCCCCGGTAGTGGCGGGCCTCCGTGAGGATGTGGTTCCTGAGGATCGCCCGGAGCTGGTCGGCGGTGAAGGTGCCGTTGTTCAGCCAGTCGGGGAGCTGGTTGTGCCAGACCAAGGTGTGCGCCCGGAAGGACATGTGGTGCTTGCGGGCGAAGTCGAGCACCTGGTCACCCTGGGTGAAGTCGAACACCCCCTGCTGCGGCTCGGTGGCGTACCACTTGAGCGCGTTTCCCGCCGTGGTGGAGTTGAACTCGCTGCCGAGGATCTTGAGGTACGCCGCGTCGGAGAACTCGGGGTTGTCGGTGGCCGAGCCGAAATAGCGGTGCGTGGCGGCGGCCAGCTCACCCAGGGTCTTGTCGTGGCGCCCGTCGGGGTGGGCGGAGGCGGGGGCCGCCGCGAGCGCGGTGGCGAGCCCGGCCGCGGCGAGGGCCGCGGCGAATCGGTGCAGCATGAGGAAGGTCCTCCGGTCGGGGGTACGTGGTCGGACGTCCAGATGCACAAGCCGGGAATGCCCGAAAGTCGAAACTTTTCGAAACAATCCCCTAACTTTCTGTTGACGTACCCTACGAACTGACCTGTCTCGGGTCAATACCGCATGACAAATGCGAGAGTTACCAGCGGGAACGCCAGCAGAGAGCCACAAACTAGTCCGAAACTTTCACTGAGAAGGGCCGTAAAGGGCGCGCGTGACGGGTCTGTCGTACCCGGGAAGCATGATGGGCGGCATGAAGGACTGGGTGATCTACTTCGCGGAGTTCGCGCGCGAGGAGTTGCCGGAGGACAGCGCGGAGCGACTGATCGGGCTGTTACGGCCGGCCATCCGGCTGTCCGCCGCAGAGGACGGGGAGAGCGTGGCCGGGCGGCTCGGGGGTCTTCCGAAGCTGCCGGACGGCATGGCATGGCCATCCCTCCCCGACGGGGGCCGGCCGATGTCGTTCGTCGCCGAGCTCGACTGCGGGGGTGCTGGCGCGCTACGAGGTGGACGTCGCCCTGCCCGGCGCCGGCACGCTGCTGTTCTTCGCCACGACCGACGCGAGGCAGCACCAAGTGATCTACGTGCCGCGCGGAACCGCGGTCGCCGAGCGGCCCGCGCCGGACGACCGCGTCGAGGTGTACGCCGAGTTGCCGCTCGCCGCGGCCACCGAGCCGACCTGGCCGCCGCGGAACCACCCCGCCCTCGTGGATGTCTTCGGGAGCCTCGAGGAGGCCGAGGACCTGGTGTGGCACCACGTGCTGGACGAGGACACCGGTGAGGTCTTCGAGCAGCGGCTCCAGCTGTTCGAAGACGGGGGAAGGGACGGGCCGCCGCATCAGGTGGGCGGATACTCCGACGGGCTCCACAGCCCGATCGAGGCCGTGGCGGCGCATGCCGCCGGCACCGGCTGGTACGGCGATCCGGCCTTCCAGGAGGAGGCGCGCCAGTGGGTCACGCTGCTGCAGGTGGCAGAGGACACCAGGGCCGGGATGACCTGGGGCGACGGCGCGTGGCTCATCTGGGGCATCCGCAAGGACCATCTGGCGGCGCGCGACT
Organism: Microbispora sp. NPDC046973; assembly: GCF_040644495.1. Taxonomy (NCBI): domain Bacteria; kingdom Bacillati; phylum Actinomycetota; class Actinomycetes; order Streptosporangiales; family Streptosporangiaceae; genus Microbispora; species Microbispora sp. NPDC046973. The sequence goes on from NZ_JBEYWQ010000006.1 coordinate 204,351, forward strand.
TCTCCAAGGTCCACCTCGACGTCCAGGGGCACTGACCCCGGCGGTCGCGGACGAAGGAGGAGGGCCGGGGCGCCCCGGCCCTCCCGCCGTCACGGTTCCAGGCTCTCCGGAACGGAGTCGGAGTGCCCCTTCGGGCGTTCGGTGCGGCCGTGGGCGTCGTAGATCTTCACCCACCGGATACCGGGAAGCCGCTTGAGCGTGGGCGTGATCTCGTCGGCGACCGTGAACGCCGACCCGCCGCTGCCCAGGGAACCGGTGAGCCGCACGTGGGCGACCCCGTCACGGACGACGACGGACCGGACTCCGGTGGCGCCCGAGGCGACGAAGCGCAGCCCCTTGGCGTACTCCGCCTGCGTCGGCCCGGCGAACAGCCGCTGGAGCGCGCCGCGCGCGATGGACGGCGGCGTCACCGGCCGCGACACCGCCGTCAAGTACGGCCGCCGCCCCGCCGCGTACGCCCGGGAGTCGAGGAAGTACGTCCGCACCGGCACCGTCCGGTAGGGCGTCTTGACGTCCACGACCACCCGGCTCGGATGGGTGAGGGTGTAGACGCGGTAGGACGCCTTCCGGGCCAGGCCGATGCCGAACGTGAGCTCCGCCTCGAAGTCGCCCGCGTTGACGACCTGGATCACGCCGGGCAGCGCGAAGGTCTCGCGGGCGGGCCCGTAGGTGGGGCGCCCGCTCCCGTCGTGGCCGGTCGCGCCGCCGAAGCGCAGCCCGAGGATCGCGTCGCCGGCCACCGGGACCGTGCGGCCCGAGCCGTCGGCGATCAGCCGGGACACATAGCCGGCGTCGCGCCGCGCCGGGAGCGGTCCGCGGAACTCGAAGACGACCCGGTCGAGTCCGGGCTGGTGCGAGGCGCGCACGTCGACCAGGGTCGCCACGCGCGGGGCCGCGTGCACGGCCGCGTTCGACGGGGCGGGTGTCGCGGCGGCCGGGGCCGCCGACAGGCTCACCAGCGGCACGGCCAACGCCGCGAGCAAGCGTCTGGGGGGCAGAAACATGAGGGCTCCTCTGCCGGGTTCCTTTCGCGAGTTGGGGGACCCGCGGGCGGGCGCAGGACCGCGATCCGGACCGGCGCCCACTTGAAGTATCCCCAGGTAGGGCCCGGTCGGGGACGGGACAGACCTGTCACCTTCCGTCCGGCTTTTCCGACCCATTGACGACACAGTGGCCCCTATGTAACATCTGGGCAACCTAATGTAAGGAATTTGCAGCTCTAAATCGAGACTTTGCGGATCTCCGCAAGTTCCGGCAGGAAGCACTGCGTCCGTGCGCCCCGCCACCGTCACCTTTCGCAGGAAAGGACATGAGGTGATGTCGGCCACGGCAGTGGGCAACCGGTCGCCGCCGCGACCCCGTCCGGCCCCGATCTCCGAAATCCCCCCACGACCGCGGATCGGATGACCCGCCGGTCGGTTCCTGCCGGACAGAGGAACGCAAATGTCGAAAACACGTGTCCCGTTATTGCGCTTGATCGCTGTGGTGGCCGCGGCCTGCCTGCTCGCCGTGGCCGCGCCCCTCTCCCCCGCCTCCGCCGCCGGCGGCCCCAACCTCGCCGCCGGCCGCACCGTGACCGCGAGCAGCAGCAACAGCCCGTACGTCGCGGGCAACCTCACCGACGGCAACCAGGGCACCTACTGGGAGAGCTCGAACAACGCCTTCCCGCAGTGGGCACAGGTCGACCTCGGCGGCGCGACGAGCGTCGACCAGGTCGTGCTCAAGCTGCCGGCGACGTGGGAGGCCCGCACCCAGACGCTGTCGGTGCAGGGCAGCACCGACGGGTCCTCCTTCAGCACGATCGCGAGCTCGGCCGGCCGCTCCTTCGCCCCCGGATCGGGCAACGTGGTGACGATCGGCTTCACCGCGACCACCACCCGGTATGTCCGGATCAACGTCACCGCCAACACGGGCTGGCCCGCGGCGCAGCTGTCCGAGATCGAGGTGTACGGCGCCGCCACCGCCTCCGGCAACCTCGCGCTCGGCAAGACCATGAAGGAGAGCGCGCACGCCGACGTGTACGGCGCGGGCAACGCCAACGACGGCAACCAGGCCACCTACTGGGAGAGCGCCAACAACGCCTTCCCCCAATGGCTCCAGGTGGACCTCGGCGCCTCGACCGCGGTGAACAAGGTGGTGCTGAAGCTCCCGCCTGCCTGGGAGGCCCGCACCGAGACGCTCGCCGTGCAGGGCGGCACCGACGGCACGAACTTCTCCACCCTCGCCGCCTCCGCGGGCCGCGCCTTCGACCCCGCGAGCGGCAACACGGTCACGATCGGCTTCTCCACCGCCAACGTCCGGTACGTCCGGATCAACGTCACCGCCAACACCGCATGGCCGGCCGGGCAGATCTCCGAGTTCGAGGTGTACGGCCCGGCGCCCACCGGTGACACCCAGGCCCCGACCGCGCCGTCGAACCTCGCCTACACCGAGCCAGGCGCGGGCCAGATCAGGCTCACCTGGTCGGCCTCGACGGACAACGTCGGCGTCACCGGCTACGACGTCTACGCCAACGGGGTGCTGCGCACCAGCGTCGCGGGGAACGTCCTGACCTACACCGACACCCAGCCGGCCGACGCCACCGTGTCCTACTCCGTGCGGGCCAGGGACGCGGCCGGCAACGAGTCGGCCGACAGCAACACGGTGACCCGCAAGGGCTCGACCGGCGACACCCAGGCCCCGACCGCGCCCTCGAACCTCGCCTACACCGAGACCACGCCGGGGCAGGTCAAGCTCACCTGGACCGCCTCCGTCGACAACGTCGGCGTCACCGGCTACGACGTCTACGCGAACAACGTGCTGCGCGGCAGCGTCGCCGGGAACACCACGACCTACACCGACACCCAGCCCACCAGCGCCACCGTGTCCTACTACGTGCGGGCCAGGGACGCGGCCGGCAACGAGTCGATCAACAGCAACACCGTGACCCGCAACGGCACGGGCGGCGGCTCGAACATGGCCGTCGGCAAGCCGATCACCGCCTCCTCCTCCACGTTCACATACGTCGCCGCGAACGCCAACGACAACGACGTGACCACCTACTGGGAGGGCGCGGGCGGCTCCTACCCGCAGACGCTGACCGTCCAGCTCGGGGCCAACGCGGTCGTGAGCTCGGTCGTCCTCAAACTCAACCCCGACGCCGCCTGGTCCACCCGTACGCAGACGATCCAGGTGCTGGGCCGCGAGCAGAGCGCGTCCGGGTTCACCAACCTGGCCGGCGCGGCCACCTACACCTTCAACCCCGCGAGCGGCAACACGGTGACGATCCCGGTCTCCGGCACGGTCGCCGACGTGCAGCTCAAGTTCACCGCCAACTCCGGCGCCCCGGCCGGACAGGTCGCCGAGTTCCAGGTGATCGGCTCCCCTGCGCCCAACCCCGACCTGACCGTGACCTCCCTGTCCGCCTCCCCCGCGTCCCCGGTCGAGACCGACGCCGTCACGCTGTCGGCGACGGTGCGCAACGCGGGCAGCCTCGGCTCCGGCGCCACCACCGTGAACTTCTACCTGGGCGGGACCAAGGTCGGCACCGCCTCGGTCGGCGCGCTCGCGGCCGGCGCCTCGGCCACCGTGACGGCGAACATCGGCCAGCGTGACGCGGGCAGCTACCCGCTGAGCGCCAAGGTCGACGAGTCGAACACGGTGATCGAGCAGAACGAGACCAACAACGCCTTCACCGCCTCCTCCCCGCTGGTCGTGAAGCCGGTGGACAGCTCCGACCTGGTGGCCTCCCCGGTGAGCTGGTCGCCCGGCAACCCGGCGGGCGGCAGCACGGTGACGTTCACCGTGGCGATCAAGAACCAGGGCACGGTCGCGTCGGCGAGCGGCGCCCACGGGATCACGCTCACGATCGCCAACGACTCCGGGACCGTGGTCAAGACGCTGACCGGCTCCTACAGCGGCGCGATCGCGGCCGGGTCCACCACGAGCCCGGTCTCCCTGGGCACGTGGACGGCCGCCAACGGCAGATACACGGTGAAGACCGTGCTCGCCGCCGACGCGAACGAGCTGCCGGTCAAGCAGGCCAACAACACCTCCACGCTGCCGTTCTTCGTCGGCCGCGGCGCGAACATGCCCTACGACATGTACGAGGCCGAGGACGGCGTGACCGGCGGCGGGGCGACGGTCGTCGGCCCGAACCGGACCATCGGCGACCTGGCCGGCGAGGCGTCCGGCCGCAAGGCCGTGCGGCTCACCACCACCGGCAGCTACGTGGAGTGGACGGCCAGGGCCGACACGAACACCCTGGTCACCCGCTTCTCCATCCCCGACGCGGCGGGCGGCGGCGGCACCGACGCCACGCTGAACGTCTACGTCAACGGCACCTTCCTCAAGGCGATCAACCTGACCTCGAAGTACGCGTGGCTGTACGGCCCGGAGGCGGGCCCGGGCAACTCGCCGGGCGCGGGCGCCCCGCGGCACATCTACGACGAGGCCGGCGTCCTGCTCGGGACGACCGTCCCCAAGGGCAGCAAGATCCGGCTGCAGAAGGACGCCGCCAACACCTCCACGTACGCGATCGACTTCGTCAACCTGGAGCAGGCGTCGGCGATCCCCAACCCCGACCCCGCGACGTACGCCGTCCCGGCCGGGTTCACCCACCAGGACGTGCAGAACGCGCTCGACAAGGTGCGGATGGACACCACGGGCAAGCTCGTGGGCGTCTACCTGCCGGCCGGCGACTACCAGACGTCGGGCAAGTTCCAGGTGTACGGCAAGGCGGTCAAGGTGGTCGGCGCCGGGCCGTGGTTCACCCGCTTCTCCGCGCCCTCCAACCAGGAGAACACCGACGTCGGCTTCCGGGCGGAGGCGTCGGCCAACGGCTCGACGTTCTCCGGGTTCGCCTACTTCGGCAACTACACCAGCCGCATCGACGGGCCGGGCAAGGTGTTCGACTGGCAGAACGTCGCGAACATGACGATCGACAACATCTGGGTCGAGCACCAGGTCTGCATGTACTGGGGCGCCAACACCGACAACATCACGATCAGGAACTCGCGGATCCGTGACACGTTCGCCGACGGCGTCAACATGACCAACGGCAGCACGGACAACCTCGTCTCGAACAACGAGGCGAGGACGACCGGCGACGACAGCTTCGCGCTGTTCTCGGCCATCGACGCGGGAGGCGCCGACGAGAAGAACAACGTCTACGAGAACCTGACCGCGATCCTGCCGTGGCGCGCGGCCGGCATCGCGGTGTACGGCGGGTACGCGAACACGTTCAGGAACATCTACATCGCGGACACGCTGACCTACTCCGGCATCACGATCAGCTCGCTCGACTTCGGCTACCCGATGAACGGCTTCGGCGCGAGCCCGCCCACGGTGTTCGACAACATCTCGATCGTCCGCGCGGGCGGCCACTTCTGGGGTCAGCAGACCTTCCCGGCGATCTGGCTGTTCTCCGCCTCGAAGGTCTTCCAGGGCATCCGGGTCAGCAACGTGGACATCGTCGATCCGACGTACTCGGGGATCATGTTCCAGACCCAGTACATCGGCGGTCAGCCGGTCAACCCCATCAAGGACACCGTCTTCACCAACATCTCGATCTCCGGCGCGCACAAGAGCGGTGACGCGTTCGACGCGAAGTCGGGCTTCGGCCTCTGGGCGAACGAGCTGCCGGAGCCCGACCAGGGGCCGGCGGTCGGGTCGGTGACCTTCAACAACCTGAAGCTCAGCGACAACTACCAGGACGTCAAGAACACGACGTCCACCTTCACGATCAACATCAACCCCTGACGATGTGACGGCGCCGCCGGAGGGACCTCCCTCCGGCGGCGCCTTCTCACGTGTTCAGGACGAGCAGGGGGTGCCGTTCAGCGTGAAACCGGTGGGGTTGCCGTTCGAGCCGCTCCAGGTGCCCTGGAAGCCGAACGAGACGTTGCCGCCGGCCGGGATCGACCCGTTGTAGGACAGGTTCCTCGCGCTCACGGACGACCCGCTCTGGGTGACGTCGGCACCCCAGTAGCCGGTGATCTTCTGGCCGTTCGGGAACGTGAAGCCGACGTTCCAGCCGTTGACCGAGCTGGAGGAGGTGTTGGTGACGGTCACGTTGCCGGTGAAGCCGCCCTGCCACTCGTTCTTGCTGTAGCTCACCCGGCACGCGCCGCCGCCGTTGCCCTGGGTCGGGCTGGCGGTGGGCGTCGGCGAGGGGCTCTGGACCACGCCGCCGATGCTGTAGGAGAAGTTGTTCACCGCGAGGCCGGTGCCGCCGATCCAGGGCTCGAATCCCGCCTGGACACTGGTGAGGTACCACGACCGCTGGGCGTAGCCGCGGTTCACCGCGTCGTCGTAGAACGAGCGGACGGCGAAGCTGATCGAGTTCGTCGGCGAGGTGCGGACGTAGGAGATGACGTTCCAGCCGATGTTGCCCTCCCAGACGTCCCAGGTGCCGCCGGCGATGTTCGCCGTGCCCACCCGGGAGCCCACGGGCTGCACCGAGCCGGTGTGGTTGAGCCACACCATGATCTCGGCGCCGGTGTTCTGGCCGTCCTTGCGCGGCGTCGGGTCGAACCAGATGTCGTACGCCGCGTCGTAGACGCCCGAGCCGGGGTAGCTCATGCTGACGCTGGTCTGCACCGTGTTGAACTGGCTGTTGCTCGCCTGGAGGGGCAGGCCGCTGCCGCTGGAGCAGTTGGCGTAGTGGCAGCCGGCGTAGATGGCCGGGTACGCCGCCGGGGTGCCGCCCGTGTTGTTGTGCCCCGCCTGCGTCACCGTGAAGCCGGTGTTCGTGACGTTGATGCACTGCGGGGCGCTGCTCCCCCACACGTTGTTCATGACGACGTACTTGCCGCCCTGGATCGTGGTCGATCCGTACTTCTCGCAGATCGTCGTGTCCGCGTGCGCCGCCTGACCGACGACGAGCGACGCGGCGATCGAGCCGAGCATGGCGAGGCCCGCCGTGATCATTCGCATCTTCATGTCCCGGACGATAGACATCGGGGCAAGGCGGGCGACATGGGTCGATTTGATCGACAACTTGGACGAAACCCCGACCAGCGACAACGCCCTTACGGAAAGTGAAACTTTCAGTCACACGCGCTGTCCGGCTGCCGGACACCGGCGTGCGCCGCCGCCCGCCGGGGAGTATGGCGCAGGAGGAGGTGGGAGCGATGTCCGTCACGGTCCGCCGCGTGTACGAGGACCCCGCGCCCGGGGACGGCACACGGGTGCTGGTCGACCGGGTGTGGCCGCGCGGCCTCACCAAGGAGGCCGCTCACCTGGACGAATGGGTCAAGGACGTGGCGCCGTCCGGCGCCCTGCGCTCCTGGTACGGCCACGTCCCCGAGAGGTTCGGCGAGTTCCGCAGCCGCTACCTCGCCGAGCTGGACGATCCCGAGCGGCAGGCCGCCCTCGACCGGCTGCGCCGGCTCATGGAGAGCGGCCCGCTGACCCTGCTCACCGCGACCAGGGACGTCGAGCACAGCCAGGCCGCCGTCCTCGCCGAGGTCCTGTCGGGCTGACCCGCCCATTGCAGTGATCCGCAAGTTGACTCCCATCCGGGGCGGAGACCATGAGCGCCTTCCGATCACAGAAGGGGTGTCATGTGAGACGTCCAGCGTTTCTCCGCAGACTGGGAACGGCCGGTGTGCTGCTGGCGGGGCTGCTGCTCGCCGTACCCGTGCAGCAGGCGACCGCGGCGCGCAGCGCCGCCGCGACGGCGAACACGGAGGTGATCGCCTCGGATATGCAGGTCACCCCGTCCTCCTACACCGGCCCGTGCACCGAGACGCCGTACGGCCTGCCCCACGAGGTCTCCGCGAAGATCACCGTCTCCAGGCCGATGACCGTGAAGTATGTCTGGATCAACCAGCAGGAGCAGCCGTGGCCGGGCCCCGAACCCGTCTCGGTGACGTTCGACGCCCCGGGCACCAAGACGGTCGTCAACGGCTTCTACCGGGCTACGAGTCTCAGCGGCTACATGCGCCTCAGGGTCGTCGAGCCCGCCGGCGTCGCCGAGACCCAGAACGCGTCGTTCAACACGGTCTGCCTGATCGCCAAGCCGACGCTGTCCGACATCGGCAAGCAGCGCATGGACGAGGGGTGCAGACCCGGCCAGCCCGCGGAGTTCCAGCTCACCGCGAAGCTCGGTGTGGCCGACGGCCCCTCCACCATCGGCTACCGCTGGTGGCGCAGGAGCACCCAGACCCGCAACCAGTGGGTGTCCTTCGCCGACGGGAGCGCCACGTTCGGCTCGACAGGGGCGCAGCAGCAGACCATCACCGCCCGATACAGAACGAACGTGTCCGAGAACGGCTACTTCAAGGTGGAGATCCTGTCGCCCTACCAGGGCTCCAGCCAGGTCGCCTTCGGCGTCACCTGTAGCACCAAGAACGACGACCTGTGACGACCACGGAGGGCGGCACTCCGGGTGTGCCGCCCTCCGCCTTCCGCGCTCGGTGTTCCGGTTTCAGTGGACCGCGCGGGTGCGGCGGCCGCCGGTGAGGTTGAGCCGGACCATCGCCGGGAGGCGGCGCAGGCCGAGCGTGGTGCGCAGGTCGGGGACGGCCTCCTCGTGCAGGCGGGTGACCAGCGCCCCGAGATCGGCCGGTTCCACGGCGGAGACGCCGAGGTCGAGGTGCGGGTCGTCGGACGGGCCGCGCAGCACGGCGTGCGCCCGGCGCACCTGCGGGTAAGCGCTGACCTGCTCGGCCAGGGCCTCGCTCGCGGGATGCGCGTCGACCTCGGTGACCCCGGACGTGCCCGACTCCAGGCGCAGCCGCCGCGGCCGGTCGACGCGCAGCAGCGCCAGCAGCCAGGCCAGCCCGATGAGCCCGATCACGAATCCGGCGGCGGCCACGACCGGCCAGAACCACGGTGTGGTCGCCGCGAAGCTCCTGGCCCCGGCGTCCACCACCGGCCCCCGCACCGCGGCGTCGCCGAAGGCGCCCAGCGCCCGCGCGAGCGCGAGGCCGCCCGCGGCCAGCGGAACCAGGCCGACCAGCGCAAGGCCGATCCGGTTGCCCATGCCCGATCTCGTCTTCACGGTCCTGCCTCCTTCACCTAGGACGGGCCGTGGACGCGCAGGTGCAGCGAGACGCGGTGGGCGGGGGCGAGCCGGGCCAGTTCGTCCTCGACGGCCGCCCGCACGCGCTCCCCGAGCGCCGCCGTGTCGCGCAGGTCCGTCCGGACCGACACGTCCGCGTGCCAGCCGCGCATCCGCGCTCCGGCCGCGCGCACGCCGTCCACGCCGTTCGCCTTGGCCCGCAGCGCCCGCGCCAGCGCGCGGCGCGGCAGGCCGACCACCAGGTCGGGGTCCCCGGTGCGCAGCGCGATCATGCGTCCCCGGCCGGGGACGGCCGCGATCAGTATCAGCACCAGGCCGATCAGGGCCAGCGCGGAGGCCACCGCGAGAACCCGGCCGTCGTCCCAGGGCGTGGTGCTCGCCCAGCGGGCCCACTGTTCGTACGGCACGAGCCTGACGGGGAGCCCCAGCAGCGCGGAGACCACGTGGACGGCGGTGAGGCCCCCGATCGCCAGCAGCGCCAGCGCGGCGACCGCGGCCGGCAACCCGCGGCTGGGCCGGAAGGCCCGGGCGGCTCCTCCGGCCCCGAACCCCCGCATCGGGACGAAGTGCGGCACCTTCTCAGACGGCCCTCGGCCTTCGGTCATCGCCATCCCTCCGCTCGGGCCTTCACGCGAGCGTGCGCCCGGGCCCGCGCCCGGACCTTTGCTCCGGCACCAGCTCCACGACCTCGATGTCCACGTTCTCCACGGCGACGCCGGTCAGCTCGCGCAGCCGGCGCCGGACGTGCTCGCGGATCTTCGCGGCCAGCCGCGGCACCGGCGCCGGATAGCGCACGGCCAGATCGCAGTGGACCGCCGCGACCGCTCCGCACACCGACGCCGACACGTGGGGCCGGCCGGTCACGTGCTCGTCCTCGCTCGCCAGTTTCTCGGCGATCCTCGTGAAGGCGCGGTCCGAGATCGTCGTCGTGCCGTGCGCCGTGGGCACGCTCATTGCCGTCTCGGGTGCATCTGCGGCAGGTGTACGCCGCCTTCGAGCACCAGGCCGACGAGGAACCCGACGACGCCGAGGACCAGGACGATGATGAACGCGGTGAGGCCGCCGAAGGCCCCGACCACCCCAAGCACCGTGCCGAACAGCAGCCCCGCGAGGCCCCAGAGCGGATAGCCTTCCATGATCATTCCTTTCTTCCGCCGCCGTCTGTGACCACGTCGGCGATCGTCACGTCCACCCTGCGGCCGCCCGCCAGGCCGCCGATCGCGTCGCGGACCAGGTCGGCGATCTCCGGCAGCGGCCTGCCGTACCGGGCGACGATGTCGACCTCGATCGCGTCGTCCCGTACGGCGACGCCGGGCACCAGACCACCGGGCAGGTGCGTCGCGACGACACCGAACGGTCCCCGGGACAGGTCGGCGACGTCGGGACACGACAGCACACGGTCCGCGATCCGGCGGGCCGAGACCTCGTGTGCCTCGTCTTCCCGCCCCGCTCCGGCGTCCCGCTCCGGCGGCGAGCCGCCCGGGGAACCGGACCCGGCTCCCTCGGGCGCCGCGACCCGCCGGCCGCCGCGTTCCGCCCCCGCGCTCTCCGGGACGGCGCTCATTGGACCCGCGGCTCCCCGTCCGAGGGCCCCTGCGGCTCCTGCTGCCTCGGCAGGTGGACGTCGTCGACCGCGATGTTGACCTCGGTGACCTCCAGCCCGCACATGCGCTCCACCGCGCGGATCACATGGCTCCGCACCGCCTGCGCGAGGTCGGGGATCGCGACGCCGTACTCGACGATGAGGTGGATGTCCACGGCGGCCTGCCGCTCGCCGACCTCCACCGACATGCCCCGGGTGACACCGTCCTCCCCGCCGAGGGCGCCCCTGATCGCGCCGAACGCGCGGGCCGTGCCGGTGCCGAAGTCGTGGACTCCGTCGATCTCGCGGGCCGCCATGCCGGCGATCTTGGCGACCACCTCGTCGGCGATCGTGGTGCGGCCCCGCTCCGTCACCAGTGCGGAGCCGCCCTGCGCCGCGAGGGACCGCCCGGGCACCGGCTCGACGGTCGCGGTCGACGTTCTGGTCTCAGTCATGTGACTCCCCCGCTTCGCGCGCGCGGTAGGTACCGCTTACCGCCGGTACACGCCCGTGATACCCGGTTTGCACACAGTAATCATCCCTGGTAGGGCGAGTTTGGGTCATCGGAACGCCTCCAACACGCCAAGACCGGCGAGCTCGGCCGGGGCCGCAGCGGACAGCCCTAACACCGGGATCAAGTCCGGCCAAAACTGCCCGGTATGTACCCGATCGAGTTTTCGTGTGCCTGTCTAGGGCATTCATACCGTTCAGTCGGATCGCAGTGCCGTACGGGCGAGACGGGCGGATGCCGGAACGGCGCTTCGGGGGGCGGCCAGTAGGAGGCGCGATCATGAAAGACGGACTGAAGGTGGCCCTGGCAGTCATCGCGGGCTACTACCTCGGCCGGCATCACAAGCTGCGCCTGGCGCTGGTGCTCGCGCTGGCCATCCTCGCCGCCCGCCTCAAGGGAGAGGGCGCCGCGGGAGCCCTCCTCGAACAGGTCCCCAAGATCCTCGGCGGTGCCGCCCCCGACCTCGGAAAGATCACCGAGCGCGTCCGCGGCGACCTGCTGGACATCGGCAAGGCGGCGGCCATGCGCGCCACCAGCCGCCAGATCGACAACCTGAGCGACAAGCTGCACGAACGCGCCGAGGCGCTCCGGCAGCCCAAGGGCCGGGGCCGGGCCGCGGAGGAGGAGGAAGAGGAAGGAGAGAAGGGACGTCCGGAGGAGGGCCGCCGCCGGGTGCCCCGCCGCCGCCCGGAGCGCGAGCCTGAGCCCGAAGAGGCCTACGAGGAGGAAGAGGAGTACGAGGAGGAGCCGTACGAGGAGGAGGCGGAAGAGCCCGAACCCGAGGAGCGGCGCCGTCCCCGGATCCGTCCCACCCGCCCCGTGCTGCGGAGGAGGTGAGACCGATGACCGAACAGACGCGGGAACGCACCCAGGGCACACGGGCGCCGGACGAAGAGGCGCTGCCCACGCAGCGGCTCGGGCAGGAGTTCCAGAATCTCGCCACTGCCGTGGCCGAGCGCGCGTTGTCCCGGGTCGCCGAGAGGATCGACGGCCTGGCCGGCCGGCTCACCGACTACGTGGAGCACGGCGGCTCCGGGCTGTTCAGCGCGCTCACCGGCAAGGAGGGCGGCGGACGTGAGGCGCTCGGCGGGCTGCTCGGCGGCCTCACCCGCGGCCAGGACGCCCGGAGCCTGCTCAAGTCTGCGGCCGACCGGCTCGGCGCGACGGGTGGAGGCGGCCTGCTCGGCGCTCTCACCAGCGCGCTCACCGAGGACGGCGGAGGCGGCCACCCCGTACGCGCGGCCCTTATGGCGTACGGCAAGGAGAAGATCAAGGGCCTGTTCGGCAGGGGCGGAGGTGGCGGCGGCAAGGGCCGCAAGGGCAAGAAGCTCAAGGTCACCAACATCGTTGAGACCCTCGACATCGGCGCGCCGATCCGCCTGGTCTACAACCAGTGGACGCAGTTCGAGGACTTCCCGAGCTTCATGAAGAAGGTCGAGACGGTCGAGCAGAAGTCCGACGAGAAGCTCGGCTGGAAGGCGCAGGTCTTCTGGTCCCACCGCACGTGGGAGTCGACCATCATCGAGCAGGTCCCCGACAGCAGGATCATCTGGCGGTCGCAGGGCCCGAAGGGCTTCCCCGACGGCTCGGTGACCTTCCACGAGATCACTCCCGAGCTGACCCGCGTCCTGCTCGTCGTCGAGTACCACCCGCAGGGTCTCTTCGAGCGTGTCGGCAACCTCTGGCGGGCCCAGGGCCGCCGGGTCCGGCTCGAGTTCAAGCACTTCAGACGGCACGTCATGACCAACGCCCTCCTGCGTCCGGACGAGATCGAGGGCTGGCGGGGCGAGATCCGCGACAGCGAGGTCGTCAAGGACCACGAGACGGCGCTGCGCGAGGAGCGCGAACGCGAGGGCCGCGAGCGGGGCGAGGAGGCCCCGGAAGAAGAAGGCGCGGAGGAGCGCGAGGAAGCCGAGGAGCCCGAGGAGCCGGAGGAGTACGAGGAGGAGCCGTACGAGGAGGAGGAGGAAGAGGAAGAAGAGGAGCCCGAGCGGGCGCGCAGGCCCGCCTACGCGGGCGCTCAGGCGGGCGGACGTGCCGGGTCGCCGGTCACCCGAAGGCGTGGGGACGAGCCCGGGGAGCGCGGCGCGCGGGCACCGGCAGGGAGGCGCGGGGCGGAGGCCGAGCGCGGCGAGGGCGAGCAGCCCCGGAGGAGCGAGCAGGGCCGCCGGAGCGAGGAGTCCGAGGAGACGGGCGAGGCCCGCGCAGGGGCGAGGGAGGAGCAACCGGCGCGCCGCCGTCCCCTGGTCCGGCGCCGCCGTCCCCCCGAGTAGAACAGCCCTCCGCACGCCGAGACGGCGGGGCGGGGCGAGTGACGGCAGACACGACAAGAAAGCAGGGAGGAGAAGCGCATGACGGTAGCCGTTCCACCGGCGGGTGGCGGCGGGTTGCCGGGCCGGTCGTCGGGATCGGGCCTGGCCGACGTCATTGACACGATCCTGGACAAGGGCCTCGTGATCGACGCCTACGTACGGGTCTCACTGGTCGGCATCGAGATTCTGACCATCGACGTGCGTGTCGTCGTCGCGAGCGTCGACACCTATCTCCGATTCGCCGAGGCGGTGAACCGGCTGGACCTGGCGTCCCAGCAGCAGGGGCTGCCGGACCTCCTGTCGAGTGCGCCCCAGAAGATCGCGCACGGCAAGTCCAAGGGCGTGGCCCAGGGCGTGCTGGAGGCGGCCGGAGAGAAGCTGCAGGACCTCATGGCGAGCTATGCGGAGGAACCCGCGCCGCGTGCCCGCCGGCGTCGACGGGAGGAGGACTGAGATGACGGGCTCCACCAGGCAGTCCGGGGCGGGCGACCGGGCCGAGGCTCCCCCGCGCAACACCGCGTGCTACGTCTACGGCATCCTCCCGGAGGACGTGGAGATCAGCGAGGACGCCGTCGGGGTGGGCGAACCTCCAGGCCGGGTCACGATCGTCAGGCACGGTGAGATCGCGGCCCTGGTGAGCGACGTCGACGTGGACCGCCCTCTCGGCCGCGCACAGGACCTGGTGGCCCACGAGCAGTTGCTCGACGAGGCCGCGGCCGAGGTGCCCGTGCTCCCCCTGCGGTTCGGCGCCGTGATGACCACGCCGGAAGCGGTCGTGGAGGAGCTGCTGGCCCCGCACCACGACTCGTTCGCGGCCGCACTGAAGCAGATCGAAGGCCGCGCCCAGTTCGTCCTCAAGGCGCGGTACGCCGAGCAGCCGGTGCTTGTCGAGGTGCTGACGGAGAACGCCGAGGCCAGGCAGCTGCGCGACCGGATCAGGCAGTTGCCGGAAGAGGTGACGCGGAGCGAACGGATCCGCCTCGGCGAGCTGATCACACAGATCATCGCGGCGAAACGCGAGGCCGACACCCGGGCGGTCGTCGAGCGCTTCGAGCCCGTCACCGCCGGCGCGGTGGTCCGGGACCCCAGCCACGAGCGAGACGCCGCGCACGTCGCGTTCCTCGTGGAGAACGACCGCCAGGCCGACTTCGAACGCGCCGTCGGGGAGCTGCGCTCCGAGTGGGGAGACCGGGTCGAGGTCCGGCTGCTCGGGCCGATGGCGCCGTACGACTTCGTCACCACCTGACTCATGAGGGGAGGCCGCCGTGGGACTGATCAGCATGCTGTTCACCTGGCCGCTCGCCCCGGTCCACGGAGTCATCCGGCTGGGTGAGCTGATCCAGCAGCAGGTCGAGCATGAGCTGAGGGATCCCGCGGCGGTCCGGCGGCGGCTGGAGGCCGTCGAGGAGGCCAGACGCGCGGGCCGGATCTCCGAGGAGGAGGAGGCCGAGGCCGTGGAGGAGATCCTCAGGCTCATGAGCGGACCGCGGAGGGGGTGATCGTCCCATGCCTCCCCGGCGGAGAGCCCGTTATGACGAGGACGCCGCGCCGTACGGGCGGCGGTCCTCCTCGGGCGTGCCCGTCGAGGAGGACGGGCCGTACGACGAGTCCGAGGGCGAAGACGAGGACGAGCGCAGGGGTGATCGTGCCGGCGAGCCGCGCCGGCGCCGGGCCGTGCTGAACGCGGTGTCCGCCGGACGGCTCGGCCTGCGCTACATCGCGGATCTGACCTCCAAGGACACGGAGGGGGTCACGTCGGTGGAACCCGTAGAGAACGGCTGGCTGGTGGACGTCGAGGTCGTCGAGGACCGCCGGATCCCGTCCACCAGCGACATGCTGTCGATCTACGAATGCCAGGTGGACGACGAGGGGAACCTCATGTCCTACCGGCGCACCCGGACCTACCGGCGCGGCGCGGGCGCCTACGGCGGTGGGCCATGACCGATCCCCGCTCGCGTCCCGTCCTGCGCGAGTCGTCGTACGCGCCGCCGGCCGTGATGGGCCGGGAGTCGACCAACCTGGGCGACATCCTGGAACGCGTGCTCGACCGGGGCATCGTGATCGCCGGCGACATCCGGGTGAATCTGCTGGAGATCGAGCTGCTGACCATCAAGCTGCGGCTGGTCATCGCCTCGGTCGACACCGCGCGGGAGATCGGCATCGACTGGTGGGAGCGTGACCCGTGGCTCAGCGGCAGGGACCGCGAACTGGTCGAGGAGAACCGCCGGCTCCGCGAGCGCCTCAGCGCGGTCGAGGAGCGCCTGCTCGCCTGGGAGGAGCGTACGGAACTCGAACCGGGCGAGCCCGCGCAGGAGCGACCGGGTGAGCGGCGGGGCGACCGCCAGGCCGAGGCTCGCGCCCGGCGGCTCGGCCGCCCCGGCGGAACGGAGCCCGGCCGTGAGTGAGAACCACCCCGCCGTGGGCTCAGGCCAGGGGGTCTACCTGTACGCGGTGACGTCCGGCGGGGAGAGCGGGGAGCCCCCTTCCGACCTGCGCGGCGTCATGGACGCCGTGGTGCGGCCCGTGCCCCGCGGCGGGCTCGTGGCCCACGTCAGCGACGTGCCCCTCGACAGGTTCGGGGAGGAGCCGCTGCGCCGCTCGCTGGAGGACCTCGACTGGGTGGAGGGAGTCGCCCGCGCCCACCACCGGGTCGTCGAGGCGCTGGCGGCGGCCGGGCCGACCGCCCCCGTGCGTCTCGTGACCGTCTACACCGGCGAGGAGCAGGTCCGCGACCTCCTCGACCGGCGGCACGACGACTTCGCGGAGATCCTGTCGCATGTCGCGGGACGGCGGGAGTGGGGCGTCAAGGCATACCTGCGCAGGGACACGCCACCCCCCTCCCCGGCGCCGGCGGCCGCCGCTCCGGCCGGTGCCGACAGCCCCGGCATGGCGTACCTGCGCCGGAAGAAGGAGAGCCTGCGCGGCAGGGAGGACCTGTGGCGCGCGGCGGCCGAGCGGGCCGAGCTCCTGCACGCCGAGCTGGGACAGGTCGCCGTGGCGAGCCGCCGCCACCGCCCGCAGGACCCCCAGTTGTCCGGGCGGAGCGAGTCGATGGTGCTCAACGGCGCCTACCTGGTGGATCCGGCCCGCGAGGAGGAGTTCGCCGCGGTGCTCGGCGGCTACCGCGACCGGTTCCTGGACGTGGAGCTCACCGGCCCGTGGGCGCCCTACTCCTTCACCTCGATCGACCTCGGAGCGGCCGGCCGGGCGGGGGGCGTGCGATGACACCCGGCGGCAGCCCGGCATACCTGCCGGAGCGGCCGCGGGGCGCCGCCCTCGCCGCCGAGGGCCGCCTGCCGCCCGAGCGGGTGGCGCTCGTCGACCTGCTCGACCGGCTGCTCGCGGGCGGCGTGGTGATAACCGGCGACATCGTGCTGTCGATCGCCGACATCGACCTCGTCCGCATCTCGCTGCGGGCGCTGCTCGGCTCCGTACGCGGCACCGAGCCGTTCGACCCGCTCGGCGAGCCGTACGGCGGGCGGGGCACGGGCGATCCCGGCTGCGGCAGGAGGGAAGAGGTTGAGGATGACCGGTGGTGAGGCCGGGCCGTGGAACACCGCGGCGGGGCCGTGGCGGATGGGCGTGGAGACCGAGGCGGGCGGCCCAAATCAGTGGGAGCAGCGCCAGTGGGAGCGCGGCGCCGAGGCCGGGAGGGGCAGCCCCTGGCGGCTGAACACCGACCCGGACGCGGTGCGGCGCGACCTGAGCCGCCTCGTGCTGACGCTCGTCGAGCTGGTGCGCCAGCTCGTGGAACGGCAGGCCATCCGGCGGATGGATCAGGGCGACCTGTCCGACGAGCAGGTCGAGACGCTCGGCCTGACGCTGATGCGCCTGGAGGAGGCGATGACCGAGTTGTGCGAGCGGTTCGACGTCTCGCCGTCCGACCTCAACCTCGACCTGGGGCCCCTCGGCACGCTGCTGCCCACCGACGGGCCGTGAGCGCGGGTGTGTACGGCCAGGTCCCGGGGGTAGTCGGAGGGGGTCGAAGGGGCCGGGAGGTGCCGCCATGAGTGTCGTCGGCCGGGACGAGGTCCGTGCGCTGCTGGAGTCGCCGTCGCCCGACGCGACGCTGGTGCTGGTGAGCGGGCGGTGCGAGGTCGTGCCGGAGTCGCGGGCCGAGGGCCTGGTGATCGCCAGCCGGCGCGACGTGGAGAGCCTGGTGGGAGACGACCCGGTGGACGACCGGCGGCTCGGCGAGCTCGCCGACCGGCTCGACACGGTCGCCCGCGACCTGGGGGCGTGACGGACCGACCGCGGCCCCGCGGCGCTGGGGGGAGCGTATGGGGGGATTCGATGCGTCCGCCTACGGGCGGGCGATCGCGGACATCTACGACGAGATGGTGGAGCACCTGCCCACCGGTCCGGCGGTCGAGCGCGTCTTCCGGCTGGCCGAGGGAGGGCCGGTCCTGGAGTTCGGGATCGGCACCGGCAGGCTGGCGCTGCCTCTCGCCGCCCGCGGCGTGGCCGTGGCGGGCGTCGACGGGTCGCCCGACATGGTGGCGGTCCTTCGCGACAAGCCCGGCGGTGACCGCATCCCGGTGACGGTGGGCGACTTCTCGCAGGTGCGGGTCGAGGGGCGGTTCGCGCTCGTCCTGCTGGCCTTCAACACCGTCTTCGCGCTGCCCTCCCAGGACGCCCAGGTGCGGTGCTTCCGCAACGCGGCGGCCCATCTGCGGCCCGGGGGGCGCTTCGTGATCGAGGCGTGGGTGCCGGACCCGGCGGCCTTCCGCGACCGGACGTCGCTGCGCCTGCTGTCGCTCGGCGAGGACGAGGTCGTCGTCGAGGCCGCCCGGCTGAGCCCGGCCGAGCAGTTCATGCACACCACGAAACTGCGGATGACCGCGGGCGGACTGCGGCTGCTGCCGGCCGACCACCGCTACGCCTGGCCGTGCGAGCTGGACCTCATGGCCCGCCTCGCGGGGATGGAGCGGGAGCACCGCTGGGCCGACTGGTCCGGCACTCCGTTCACCGACGACAGCCGCGCCCACGTGTCCGTCTACCGCCTGCTGGAGAGCTGATGCAGTTGCCCGCGCCCAGAGGCCCGCTCACCGACCGGCTCTTCACGGAGCTGGCCCGGCCGCCTCACGTTTTCGGCCCGCCGCCCGCCGCCGGGTATGGCGACGACGAGGACGCCCAGCTCGCGCTGTTCGTCTGTTACGAGCTGCACTACCAGGGCTTCGACGGCGTCGACGACCGCTGGGAGTGGAACCCGTCGCTGCTGGCGCTGCGGGAGCGCCTGGAGACGTGGTTCGAGGCGTGGCTGGCCCGGCGCGTGCCCCGCCCGCCCGCTCCGCCGCCGCGGGAGGTGCCCCGGGCCCTGGCGGCGCTGGTGGCGGCCGACGACGGCCCCTCCCTGTCGGCGTACCTGCGCGGGAGAGGCGACGCCGCGCAGTTCCGCGAGTTCGTGGTCCACCGGTCGATCTACCAGCTCAAGGAGGCCGACCCCCACACATGGGGCATCCCGCGCCTGCTCGGGCGGCCGAAGGCGGCGCTGGTGGAGATCCAGTCCGACGAGTACGGCGGGGGCAGGCCGGAACGCATGCACGCCGAGCTGTTCCGCGCGACCATGCGGGGGCTCGGCCTCGACGACTCCTACGGCGCCTACCTGGGCGGCGTTCCCGGCGTGACGCTCGCGATCAGCAACGTCATGTCGCTGTTCGGGCTGCACCGCCACCACCGGGGCGCGCTCCTCGGGCACCTCGCGGCGTTCGAGATGACCTCGTCGCTGCCCAACCGCCGCTACAGCCAGGGCCTGCGGCGGCTGGGCGGCGACGCCGGCGCGCGCCGCTACTACGACGAGCACGTGCAGGCCGACGCCGTGCACGAGCAGATCGCCGCGCACGACATGTGCGGCGCGTTCGCCGTGGAACACCCCGGCCTGACCGGCGACATCCTGTACGGCGCCGCCTGCGCGCTGGCCCTCGACCGGCTCTTCGCGGAGCATCTGCTGGGCCGCTGGCAGGAGGGGCGCACCTCGCTGTGGAAGGCGGAGCGGCGGGCCGACGCCGAGGTGACGGTGCGATGACCACGCTCGGCCGCCGCCCGCCCGGGTCAGGCCCCGTCACAGGATCAGGCCTCGTCGCAGGATCAGGGACAGGCGCGGCGGACATCGACTACGTGCTGCCGCTGCGCTGGCACGACGACGACGGACTGACGGAGCTGACCGGCTACCTGCGCGGCCTGTCCCGGCACGCCCGGATCGTGGTGGTCGACGGCTCGCCGTCGCCGCTGTTCGAACGGCACGTGCGCCTGTGGTGCGGCATCGCCGAGCACGTGCGGCCCGACGGCGATCTGACGGTGGCGAACGGCAAGGTGGCGGGCGTGCTCACCGGCATGCGCCGCGCCCGGAGCGAGCACGTCGTCATCGCCGACGACGACGTGCGCTACGACACGGACGCGCTCGCCCGGGTCAACGCTCTGCTCGACCACGCCGACCTCGTCCGCCCGCAGAACCACTTCCAGCCGCTGCCCTGGCACGCCCGCTGGGACAGCGCCCGCACCCTGCTCAACCGCGGCCTCGGAGCGGACTATCCGGGGACCTTCGGCCTACGCCGCTCGACGTTCGAGAAGATGGGCGGCTACGACGGCGACGTGCTGTTCGAGAACCTGGAGCTCATCCGCACGGTCCGCGCCCACGGCGGCCGGGAGGTCCGCCCGCTCGACCTGTACGTGCGGCGCCTGCCGCCCGGCACCCGGCGGTTCTGGTCACAGCGGGTCCGGCAGGCGTACGACGACCTGGCGCAGCCCGCGCGGATGGCGGTCTTCCTCGCCGTCCTCCCCTGCGTGGGCGCGGCTGTGTGGCGACGCCGGCCGGAGCTGATCGCGGCGGGCGCGGTGGCGGCGGTCGGCCTGGCGGAGATCGGACGCCGCCGCGCCGGGGGCCGCCGGGTCTTCCCCGCGGCGGCCAGCCTGTTCGCGCCGGTCTGGGTGCTCGAACGCGCCACCTGCAGCTGGGCGGCCCTCGCCGCCAGGTTCGCGCTGGGCGGCGTGCCGTACGCCGGGCGGCGCCTGCGGGTCGCCGCGCACTCGACGCGCCGGCTCCGCCGCCGGGCACTCTAGGCGTCCGCCCCTTCCGGATCGGGCTTCGCCGGCCGGATCGGGCTTCGCCGGCCGGATCGGGCTTCGCCGGGCAGATTCGCTGGGCAGATCAGGCTTCGCCGGGCGGCGGTCGGCGGCTCTCGTCAGGCGGGCGGGTCGGGCTCGCTCGCCGCGCGGAAGCCGACCGCCTTGTGAGAGCCGTCGCAGAACGGCTTGGTCGAGGATCGGCCGCAGCGGCACAGCGCCACCGTGGCCCTGCCCGGATCGATGCGCCGCCCGTCCTGCGTCATGAGCGTGAACGGCCCGCGCACCAGCAGCGGGCCGTCCTCGCAGGGCGTCACCGTGACCGCCGTCGCCGTGCCCGGGTCCTCCGCCATGTGGTCCATGCGGTGCAGCCTGCCCGGGACGGCGACGGCATAACACGTGGTCAGCGGCGTACGGTCAGTCCCATCTCGCACAGTGGGCGGAGGGGCTGAAGGCCCAGCACCCCGCCCGGCGCGCGTCCGGTTCGTCGGCCGCGAGCGCGAACCCGGCGTACGGCGCGCTGAACGCCCCGGGGACGCCCGACGGGCTGGGCAGGCCCGGCTTCGCGCTCGGCGGGGCGAAGGCCCACCGCGGCGTCGCCGTGCCGCCCGTCGTGCCCCCGTCGGCCGAGAACTCGTGGGAGTGCCCGGCTGTACGGCTCCGCCAGGGCGCCAGGCTCCAGCAGCCGGCCGTACCGTCGTCCCCGCATCGATCGTGCGCACGGGCGATCAGCGGCGGCAGCGGCAGGTATCCCGGGATCGCGATCGGCGCGGTCGCCGCGGCCGGCGGCTGTCCGGCGGCGGGAGGCGCCGCCGCCGCGGACCGGCCGGTGAGCGACGGCGCGGGGATCCCCCACTCCGGGCCGCCCGGGGACGTCGGCACAGCCGTGGGAGCCGTGGACGCCGTGGGAGCCGTAGGAGCTGTGGAGGCCGTGGGCGTCACGGGCGGAAGAGCCGTCCGTGCCGGCGTCGCCGTACCGACCTGGGGGACGCTGGGCGGACTGGCGGCGGGAAGCGCGGTCGAGGTGACGGCTGCGCTGGGCTTGGGCTCCGGAGCTTGCTGCGTCGGCTTGTGCGTCGGTTTGTCGCTCGGCGCCTGCTTGGCTGTGGGCTTCGGCTTCGAGGTGGGCTTGTCCGTCGCCTTCTCGTCCGGCTTCGAGGTGGGCTTGTCCGTCGCCTTCTCGTCCGGCTTGTCTTTCGGTCCATCCGTGGGCTTGCTCGTGGGCTTCTCGGCCGGTTCATCCGTCGCGGTGGAGCCCGGTTGTGTGCTCCCCGTGGAGCCCGGGTTGGGCGAGACGCTCACCGGGACGGGCGCGGGCGGACCGGCCTGCGGTGTCGCGGCGTGGTCGCCGCCTGCCTTGGGCTCGGCATGCTCACCGCCTGCCTTGAGCTCGGCGTGGTCGCCGCCTGCCTTGGGCGCGGTCGCGCCGCTCGCGGCGGGTGCGGGGGTCTCGGGACCGGCGTCCCGGGCCGCCACCCTCTGCGCCGCCATCCCGGTGGGTCCGCTGCTCGCGGCCGGCGCCTGCGCTCCCTGACCGGCCTGACCGGCCTGACCGCCTTGGCGGTCCTGATCACGGGACTCGTGGGCCGTCCGGTCGCGCGGGGAGGCGCCGCCCGACCCGGTGCCCGGGGCGTCGCCGGACGAGCCGGAGGAAGATCCGGCGGACTCGTGTGACTCCCCCGACGAGCGATCGGAGCCGCCGGCGGAGTCACGGGCCGCACCGGACGAGCCGCCGGAGTCGCCCGAACCGGCCTTGTTCGCCGTCTGCGTGTCGGACCCGGCGTCGTTCCCCGCGTTTCCGGCGGCGCGCGACGCGTCCCTGGCACCGCCTGACTCGTTTTCGGCGCGATTCGGCGCATTCGTGGTGGTGTCGCGTTCCTTCGCGGTGTCCGCCGAGGAGTCGTCGTGCGCCGAGCCGGATGAGTCGCCCGGACCGCCGGACGAGTCCCGCTCCGCACCCGACGCACCGTCGGAACCGCGCGAAGAGCGATGTGAGGCGTCGGAGGAGTCGTGGACCGCGACCGCGTCGGACGAGCCGCCGGAGGAACCGGAGCCGGCCCTGTCCGTCGCCTGTCCGTCAGAGGCGGCGTCCGGGGCGTTCGCGGCGTCGTCATTCGCGCTGTCACGCACGCCGCCGGAGCCGCCCGACGAGGAATCCGGCGCCGAATCCGATGACGACGAGGCGTCGCCGGGCTCGTCGGAGGTGGGCGCGGCCATGGGGGCGGCGCCCTCTATCGGTGGGGGGGCGTCCCGGCCGGGCTCGGCCACGGCGGCCCAGGGCTGCGCGACGACGACGCCGCCGGTGGCGGATACCGCGGCCAGGAGCAGGCCGGAGACCAGGGTGGCGCGCCGGGAGGACATTCGGGGGGTCATTGAGGGCTCTTCCTCGATCTAGGGAGTGGGCCGGGGACCGATGAGGGACTTCCAGCCCGCCGCGGCGAACTCGGGCGTCCCTGGGAGAGCGGCTGCGGGGACGGACGGGGGCGTCGGGTCGGGGATGTTGACCCAGTCGCCCTTGTCCGCACCGCGCATATCGGGTTTCCACGCCATCAGCAGGCTCATGGCGTAGGGGCTGGAGTAGACGGGGCCGGTGGCACCGGCGCCCGTGGTCGCCGTCACCTGCACCAGGACGGAGACCTGCACCTGGTCCTCGGAGCGAACCTTCCACTGCACGCCGATCGTCTGCGTGCGAAGGGCCGCCCCGGCGGGGAGTTCGCCTTCGGAGGGAAGGCCGAGGGTCTCCCGCCAGCCGCGTACGGCGTCGCGGGCACCCTCGCGTGCCGCCTCGCGCTGGTCCGGCGGGGCGTACAGCGCGGCCGCCTGTTCCGCCTGACCGACGTCCAGCGTCCAGGCGGCCTCCAGGGCGGCGGCCGCGGCGGACGCCGCCCCGATCTCGGTGTGGGGGAAGCCGACGGGATAGCCCCCGTCGCCCTGGTGACCGGTGGGCACCGCCAGCGCGACGGACGGCGCGACGACGCGTGCCCGTGTGGGCGGCGCCTCGGCGTGCCGGGTCTGCAGCACGATCACCGCGACGGCGATGACGGTGACGACCCCCGCGACGGCGACGATCAGGTGCCGGGGATCCCACCGTCGCGGCGGTCCCAGGTCCCAGTCGAGCGCCGGATCGGGGATGACCGGTCCCACTACTTGCTCCGGTCGGGCCGCTGTGAGAACGCCTGCCCGGCGGCCGCGGCGAGGCGCAGGTACGCACCGCGGGTGGTGGGCCGCAGCCGGGCCAGGTCGACCTCCGCGCCCTCCTTGAGATGCGGGTCGAACGGCACCCGCACCACCGTGCGGCAGCGTCCGGCGAAGTGGCGTTCGAGCAGGTCGACGTCCACGTGTGACTTCGGCTCGACCGCGTTCAGCACGACGATGGCGTTCTTGACGAGGTGGCCGTGGCCGTGGGCGGTGAGCCAGTCGAGGGTGGCGGCGGCCGAGCTCGCGCCGTCCACCGCGACCATGGTGACCAGCACGATCTGGTCGGCGAGCTCCAGCGTGGCGCCCATGGCGCCGTGCAGGAGCCCGGTGCCGCAGTCGGTGATGCAGATCGAGTAGTAGCGCTCGATCAGATTGGCGACCGTACGGTAGTCCTCGGCGTTGAACGCCTCGCTCACGGCCGGGTCGGTGTCGGACGCGAGCACCTCCAGCCGGGCGGAGGACTGCGAGGTGAACGCGCGAGCGTCGGCGTACCGGACGATGTGCGGCGCCTCGGCCAGCAGGGTCCTGATCGTCGCCGCGGTCTCCGACTTGACCTTGATGCCGAGCGTCCCCCTGTCGGGGTTGGCATCGATGGCGATCACCCGGTCGCCGCGCAGCGAGGCCAGCGTGTTGCCCAGCGCCGCCGTCGTCGTGGTCTTCCCCACCCCGCCCTTGAGGCTCATCACCGCGATCCTGTGGTGACCGCTGGCGACGGGCGTCTGGGCCTGGGCGATCAGCGTGCGCCGTTCCAGCTCCGCCGCCGACTCCGAGGGGATGATCCGGCCGCCGGAGAGCTGGTAGACGAGCCGCCGCCACCCGCCGGTGGGCTCGATGCGGCGGTTGGTCAACAGGTGTTCGGCCGTGAGAGGCACGCTCTCCGGGAACTGCTCGGCGGGAGTGGGCACCGAAGTGTGGATCTCAGTCATGGGCGGGTCCTTTCACCGAGGACGAGAGGAAACGGAGGCGGTCAGCAGGTGCTCCATCGCACGGTGGCGGTGCCTTTGCCCTTCGGGCCGTGCAGTTCGAGCGGCGCCGTCACGGGCGCGGGGACCCCGCACCAGTAGCGGACGCGCATCGCGCGCACGGTGAGCACGTCGGTGTGCCCGGGCTTGAGCGTTCCACTGGACGGCTCGACCACCAGGCCGGGAGCCGATATCCGCCATTTCACGGGTTTTCCAGATGTCGTCGAGAGAGTGAGGGTCCCTCTCCCGAACGCGTCGAGTGTGACGACGGACGGCGCCTGCACACCCCAGGCGCCCATCAGGAAGGCGCCGGGAGATGCGGGGGTGTCCGGAGCGGCGCCCGGTTTGCCGGCCTGCGCGGCGCCTCCGGCTGTGGTGCTCTGTCCGCCAGGCTGCGCGGCGCCTCCGGCTGTGGTGCTCTGCCCGCCAGGCTGCGCCGCGCCCCCGGCCGCGGTGCTCTGTCCACCGGGCTGCGCGGCGCCTCCGGCTGTGGCGCCTCCGGCGGCGGTCGCGGTCACCGTGGCCCGCGGCGCGCCCGAGGCCGTGCTCGTGGCGCCCTCGCCCGCCGCCGCGCCACCCGCCGCGCCACCCGCCACGGTCCCGCCGGTTGCGCCGCCCACCGCCGCGCCGTCCGTTCGGCCGGCCGCCGGAGGGTTCGCGCCCGTCCTCGTTCCCTGCGGATCGCCGGACGCCTGCGCGACGCTCGCCTCCAGTGACCCCTTCTGGGATTGGGGGGCGGGAGCGAAGAGGTTGATTCCCGTCACGGTCCCGGCGGCCCCCGCGATGACGACGATGACGATCCTCAAGGCGGTCGCCCGAAGCAGCGTGCCGACCCGGGCCAGGACCTCGACGATCCTGATCTGCGCACCGGCGGGCGGCCTGTGGGTGAGGTCCACCTCCCCCACCGTGTCGGCGACCTCGGCGGCGTGAGCGGGAACGGGGGCGGGGGCGGGAACCGCCTCGGCGGCGTGCGCCAGTGCCTCTCTGGCCCTGATCTGCGAGAGCAGCGCGTTGTAGAGGGGCGTGTCCTGCCCCGGTGGCAGACCGGCGTCCTCTCCGGACGCCGGATGCGCCCCTCTCGCCGCCCCGGTCGCGCCCAAGTAGCCGGTCGGCCCAACCTGCCCGGACGGCCGGGCGGGCCCGACCGGCCCGGCCGAGCTCGCCCCCGGTGACCCAGGCGCCCCCGGGGACCCAGGCGACCCAGGGGACCTGGCGGCGCCCGACGGCTTGGGGAACGGGTTGGGCCGTTGCGCGCCGCGCGACCTCGCTATCCCCTGCGGCCACGGCAGGCTCGGCTGGGTGTCCTCCTGGGAGATGGCCCGCACCGGGCGCTCCGGCAGTTCTGGTCCGGCACCGGCCGCAGCGCCGGCAGGACGCGGCGCTACCGGCAGTTCTGGTCCGGCACCGGCCGCAGCGCCGGCAGGACGTGGTGCTTCCGTCTTCGCGGGCGGGACCA
The DNA here is from genome assembly GCF_040644495.1 of Microbispora sp. NPDC046973. Lineage (NCBI taxonomy): Bacteria > Bacillati > Actinomycetota > Actinomycetes > Streptosporangiales > Streptosporangiaceae > Microbispora > Microbispora sp. NPDC046973. The sequence goes on from NZ_JBEYWQ010000006.1 coordinate 230,441, forward strand.
GGCGGCCGGGACTCGTGTCCTCCCTGCTCTCCCTGCCCTCCCGATCCCGCCGGGCCTGCCGCGCCTGCCGGTCCTCGTCGGACGGCGGGCGGGACTCCTCACGCGGCACGGCCGGCGACAGGCCGGAATCGGGCGGCGCCGACGGCGGAGCGGCCGGAGACGGCGCAGGGAACGCAGGTACGGAAGGCGGCGCGGGGAACGCAGGTGCGGGGACGACAGGCGCGGGCGCGGTGTCCACGGGCGCGGACAGCGGCATGCCGAACGACGAGGGAGGCCGGTGCGCCGCCGTCCGCTCCGCCGGAGCGGGCCTGGCCCTGCTCAGGGCGTCCAGGAGTCGCTGCCTGGTCTCGGGTGCGAGGTCGGCGACCGGAGGGCGGGAGAGGATCTGCGGAACGGTGTATCGGATGTTGATGGGCCGCTTGCACACCACGCACGTCACGATGTGCCGGAGCAGCGCCGTACGGGCCGCGCCGAAGTCGGCCGCCTCGCCGTGCTCGTCCGGGAAGACGGCGGCGGCCAGTGGAGCGATCTCAGGGCAGATCGGCCGGCCCCGGGCGAGGCCGTCCAGCCCGCTCACGAGGATCTCCACCACGTCCTGGGTACGCGCGATGAGCCTGCCGGTCTCCTTCAGCGGCAGGGCGAGCACGTACACGAGATCCCGAAGTGGGAGTTCGTGGCGGTAGAGCAGGAGCAGCGTCTCCGCTCCCAGAGGGTCCGCCAGGCGCCAGGCGCGCCGCACCGCGAGGTGGTCGGGCCCGCCGGGACCGGCCCCGGGCAGGAAGCCCCGCCCCGGGCCGGTGGCGACCTCACGGCGCAGCGCGGACAGCAGCCAGGCCCGGTCTGAAACGTTCCCGGGCCGTTCGCGGGCGGCGCACGACTCCAGCGCGGCGATCACCGCCGCGAGCATGGGGCCGGACTCGAGGTGGCCGGAGGCGTAGTCGACGAGGTGGGCGCCGTGCTCGTCCACCCATGCCATCCCCCGGCCGGGGTCGAGCGTCACATCCCCGGCGGGCGGGTTCATGCGCACCGGATCGGGGTGAGGATGACGACGGCGTCATGTTCGGCCAGAGCATCCCTGCGACTTAGGCATGGCACTTGCCTAACAGGAAATCTTGATGCATACCGATACATAGAACGAGATCTTAGACTGACTGCGATGTGTTGGGAAGGAAAAGAACCAGAGAAATCCTGAGTTGAGGATAAGCCGCAAATAACACCGATATGGTCATCCGAAAGGGACCCAATCGCGGCACCGTTATCGCCTCCCGACATGTCTGGAGAAGTTGCGGATCACGCCCGCTCCGGCCAGCCCATCAACCGGATGACCTGGCCTTTCATTTCGTTTTCCGGCTCGGAACACAGTCGGGGGCGGACCGGTTTCCATGCCCGCCTTTCGCCCGTCACCCGATCGCCACATCCGATGTGAATAGCCTTCATATTTCCGGGGAATAACCAGCTTTCCATGCTTTTTCGGCATTACAGCATGCGCACGACCGGTCTCGGCGTGAAGCAGCCTCCGCCGTACGACGAAACGATCTCCTGATTTACTCGGGAGCCGCAACCATCGGCGTGATCGGCGGCGAAGAGGTACGCGTGGAGACCGTCGTCGTGTTGTTCAACCGGGACCTGCGAATTCATGATCACCCGGCGTTGTTCGAGGCGTGCGCCGTGGCCGGGCACGTCGTTCCGTTGTTCGTGTTCGACCCCGCGATCGGGGCCCGGCACCGCCGTGACTTCCTCCACGCGTCCCTCCATGACCTGCGGTCGTCCCTGCGCGCGCTCGGCGGGGACCTCGTCGTACGGCACGGCGACCCGGTGGCCCACGCCGTACGGGCCGCCGGGGAGGCGGGCGCGTCGGCGATCTGGGCGAGCGAGGACGTCAGCCCGCTGGCGCGGCGGCGGGAGCGGCGCCTGGCGGAGGAGTGCCGGGCCAGCCGGCTGGAGTTCCGCCTCTTCCCCGGCGTGACCGTGGTGCCCCCCGGCGCGCTGCGACCCGGCAGCGGGAGCCACTACCGGGTCTTCTCGCCCTACTGGCGGGCCTGGTCGGCCACGGCGAGACGGCCGGTCCTCGATGCGCCCCACCGTCTGTGCCTGCCGCCCGGCGTCGACGCGGGAGTCCTGCCCGGGGCTCTTCCCGAGCCGTACGGGATCGTGCGGGGCGGGGAGAGCGAGGCGCGACGGCGGCTGGAACGGTGGGTGGGCGACGGCCTCGCCTCCTACGCCGAGACCCGCGACCGGATGGCGGAGCGCACCTCGATGCTGAGCGCCTACCTCCACTTCGGTTGTGTGTCGCCGCTGGAGGTGGTGGACCGTGCCGGCGAACGGCCCGGCGGCGAGGAGTACGTCAGGCAGCTGTGCTGGCGCGACTTCCACTACCAGGTCGTCGACGCCTTCCCGGACATGGGCCGGCGCGACTACCGCCCGCGAGACGTGGAGTGGCGGCGCGACGAGGAGGCGGAGGCCGCCTGGCGGGAGGGCGCGACCGGGGTTCCGATCGTGGACGCGGGCATGCGCCAGCTTCTCGCCGAGGGCTGGATGCACAACCGGGTGCGCCTGGTCACCGGCTCCTACCTGACCAAACGGCTCGGGATCGACTGGCGGGCCGGGCTGGAGCACTTCGCCGAGTGGCTGCTCGACGGCGACATGCCCAACAACTGCGGCAACTGGCAGTGGGTCGCGGGGACGGGCAACGACACCCGGCCCTACCGCAGGCTCAACCCCCTGCGGCAGGCCAGGAGGTTCGACCCGGAGGGGGAGTACGTGCGGCGCTATGTCCCCGAGCTCGCGTCACTGCCCGACGACCTGGTCCACGAGCCGTGGAAGGTACGCGGCGGGGTGCCGGGCTACCCCTCCTGTCCTCTGGGCGGCGAGCTCAGTGCGTGACGGCCGCTGTGCCCGTCCCGCCACCGGCTGCGCTCTCGGCGCGCGCCGGGCGGCGCCACGCTCTCCTGCGCCCGCGCTTCTGCGGTGCGCCGCGCTTGAAGCGCGACGTCCCGGAGGCGTGAGCATCCTCGAACCGGATCAGCCGGCGGGCCGGCAGCGGCGGTGGACCTCGTCCACCCGCTCGGTGAGGCCTCTGCGGTCGAGGTGTTCCAGCAGCGGCACCGCGACCCTGCGGCTGGTGCCGAGCGCGCTCCTGGCCTGGCTGACCGTGAACGGCTGCGGCAGCCGGGCCAGCAGCGCCGCGGCCCGCGCGTCGGCGCCCGGCCCGAGCACGATGCCCTCGGCCACGCGCAGCAGCGCCCCTGCGCGTACGGCGGCGGCGAGCTCGCGTGGCCCGAGCCCCAGCGCGGCCAGCCGCCCGGCCTCCGGCGCCTGGAACGGGGCCGTGGCCAGGTCGTCCAGCAGGGCCCGCACCGCCCGGGCGACGGGAGCGGGCAACCCCGCGGTCCCGGTCACGACACGGCCCGTCGTGGTGATCCGCCCGTCGGTCACCGTCAGCGGCGGCCGTACGAGCGCGGTCACGAGCCGGCGGTCGGGCAGGCCCAGCTCGTGGCGGGCGGCCTCCACCGGCATGCCGGGCTCCAGCGGATGTTCGGCGGCGTATCGCCGTACGACCTCGGGGAGCCGGGCGGACAGCCCCGACCAGTGATCGGGATCGGCGTGCCAGCCGGCGGCCACCGGCCGTCCCTCGGGTGGGCAGCCCATCGCGACCAGCTCGCCGTCGCGCAGCAGCAGGTGCGTACGCAGGAGGGAGGCCGCGTCGGCCGACGCGTCCGCCAGCGCCTTGGCCCGCTCCCTGGCCGCCCCCCGCCGGCGCAGCTCCGGAGGCCGCACGTCGAGCACGGTCGCCCGCGCGAGCACCCGCGGCTCGCCCTGTCCCCGGCCCGGGTCCCGCAGCAGCAGCGCGTCTCCCACGTGCAGGGGAAGCGGCCGGGCCAGGCGCAGCCGGGCCGCCGCCCCCTCGGCCTCGGCGCCGAGCGGGCGCACCTCGCAGGGCACCGACGCCGAGCCGATGTGGGCGGTGAGCCGCGCCGGCAGGGGCCCGCGCGCGCCTTCCGCCATCGTCACCCGCACGTCGGCCAGGCTCGTCGCCGTCCAGGCGCCGGGCGTGACGAGGGCGTGCCCGCGTTGCGGCGCGATCCGCCCGCGCAGGTTGAGCGCCACCCGCGCGACCCCGGCGACCGACTCGACGTGCTCCTTCAGCGACTCCAGGCCGCGCACCCGCACCGGCTCGCCGTCCAGCTCCAGCTCGTCGCCCACCTGCACGCGGCCGGCGGGCAGCGTGCCGGTCACGACGGTCCCGCTGCCCCGCACGCTGAACGCCCGGTCGATCCACAGTCGCACGGGGGCCCGCGGATCGGGCGCGGGCAGCGCCGCCACCAGCCGGTCGAGGGCGGCGCGCAGCCCGTCGAGGCCCTCGCCGGTGCGCCCGCTCACCGCCAGTGCCTCGACGCCGCCCAGCCCGGCCTCCGCCAGCCGGTCGCGCGCGTCCTCCAGGGCGGGGGCGGGGTCGGCCAGGTCGGCGCGGGTGACGGCGAGCAGGCCGTGCCGTACGCCGAGGGTGCGCACCGCGACCAGATGCTCCTCCGACTGAGGCATCCACCCCTCGTCGGCGGCGACGACGAACATCACGGCGGGCACCGGGCCGACCCCGGCGAGCATCGTGCCGAGGAACCGCTCGTGTCCGGGCACGTCGACGAACGCCACCCGCTCCCCTGAGGGCAGCGCCGTCCAGGCGTAGCCCAGCTCGATCGTGAGCCCGCGCCGCCGCTCCTCCGCCAGCCGGTCGGGCTCCATCCCGGTCAGCGCCCGCACCAGCGTCGACTTCCCGTGGTCGACGTGCCCGGCCGTGGCCACGACGTGCATCAGCCGGCCGCCTTCAGGACGGCCTCCAGGACCTCGCCGTCCCGTTCCGGCGGCACGGCGCGCAGGTCGAGCAGCAGGCGGCCCCCCTCGACCCGGCCGACGACCGGCGGCTCACCCCGCCGCAGCGGTGCGGCCAGCCGTTCCGGCAGGCTCACCGCCATGCTCGGCAGGCGCACTCCGGGGGCTCCGCCCCCGCCCACGGTCGCCTCCGCGGACACGGCCGCGGCGTCCACACCCGCCTGGCACAGCGCCTTGGCCAGCGCCTCGGCCCGCTCGCCGAGCGTGATCGGGTCGGCGTGGAGAGCCTGCCGTACGGGGGGCTCCGGGCCCCGCAGCGTCGCCTCGAGCGCGGCCAGCGTCAGCTTGTCCACGCGCACCGCGCGGGCGAGCGGGTGCCGCCTGAGCCGTTCGACGAGGTCGCGGCGGCCGAGCAGCAGGCCCGCCTGCGGGCCGCCGAGCAGCTTGTCGCCGCTCGCGGTGACCAGGTCGGCGCCGGCCCGCAGCACGCTCGCGGCGTCGGGCTCCTCGGGCAGGAGAGGATCGCGTTCGAGCAGCCCCGAGCCGATGTCGACGACCACGGGCACGCCCAGCCCGGTCAGCTCGGCCACCTGGGCGGAGCCGGTGAAGCCCTCGACCCGGAAGTTCGACGGGTGGACCTTGAGCACGAACCCCGTCTGCGGCCCGATCACGTCTCGATAGTCGGCCGGCGTGGTGCGGTTGGTCGTGCCCACCTCGCGCAGGCGCGCGCCGGTGGACACGAGCAGGTCGGGGATGCGGAAACCGTCGCCGATCTCGACCAGCTCACCCCTGCTGATCACGATCTCCCGCCCGGCGGCGAGCGCGGTGGCGGCCAGCACGAGGGCCGCGGCGTTGTTGTTGACCACGTGGACGCCCTCGGCGTCGGGCACGGCCCGGGCGAGCGCCTCGGCCGCGCCGCGTCCCCGGCGCGCCCGCGCCCCCGCGACCAGGTCGAACTCCACGTCGGTCGCCCCCGCCGCCACCGTCACCGCCTTAACGGCGGCCGGGGACAGCGGCGCGCGGCCCAGGTTCGTGTGGAGCAGCACGCCGGTCATGTTGATCACAGGACGGAGGCTCGTGGCGTGGCGCGGCAGCGCCGCCAGCGCGACGCCGGCGACGTCCTCCGGTCCGATCTCGCCCTGCCGCACCCGCTGCTGCGCGCGCACGACCGCGTCCTTGACCGCCGGACGGCCGAGCCGTTCGACGGCGGCGACCAGCCGCGGATCGGCCAGCACGGCATCGGTGCGCGGCACCCGCCTCCGTGGATCCACACTTCAAATTACAGCGGTGGCGCACGACCCGGCCCGCGAGGCCGGGCCGTGCGCTCATCTGGTCCGTCGTCAGCTCTGGCAGCGGACGGGGTAGGTGACCTGCACCGCCGGCTTGTTGTGGTTCAGGACCTCGAGCTTGACCGTGCCGTCGGTCCTCGCCTCCCGTGTCCAGTAGTAGGCCTGGACGCCCAGCACTCCGCTGTCCGGGACCTTCAGGGTGACGGTCTCCCGTTCCACTCCGTCGACCACCCAGCGGTGGGTGATCTCGGTTCCCGGGGCGGCCTTGAACTCGCCCATCGCCGACGTGTACGGGGCGGCCACGCAGTCACCGTAGTAGCCGAGCGGCTCGATCTCGGTGATCTGGACCGTGCCCGGCGAGGGGTCCGGCGCCACACACGTCCAGGTGTACGGCACCTGCTTGGCGGGCTTGTTGTGGTTCAGGATCTCGAGGCGGACGACGCCGGAGCCACTGGACCTGGCGTTGCTGTACCAGAAGTCGCCGATCTTGCTCCGTACGCCGGGCTTGAGCCGATCGGTCCTGACCGTGCCCGGCTTGCCGTCGACGACCAGGCGATACTTGACCTCCGCGTCGCGGTCCGTCATCACCAGCGCGTCGGCACGCAGGCTGAACGAGCCGTCGCACTGCCCGGTGAACTGGGACGCCAGCATGTATTCGAAGGTCAGGGTGGCGTCGCCGCCCTCGGCCACGCACGCGAACGTGAACGTGCGCTGGACCGGCTGGGCGGGGCCGCCCTCGGCCTGCAGGCCGAGGGTGTGGGAGCCGCTCCGGGTGGAGTCGAGGCTCCAGGTCGCGGACACGTTCTGCACACGGGGCTGGTCGCCGGCGGGGAAGTCGGCGAACTGCTCCTGCCACTTGGTCCCGTCGAGGGTCCACCAGTACCTGACCCTCTGGGCCGCACCCGCCGGGAGCGAGATCTGGCCGGTGGCCTGGTACGCGACGGGCTCGAGGCAGCCGCCCTCGTAGTCGCCCGGGGTGAGGTCGGTGATCTGCGGCACCGGCGTCTGCACGGGCGGCGGACTCGGACTCGTCGACGGCGACGGCGACGGGCTCGCGCTCGTCGACGGCGACGGGCTCGGGCTCTTCGACGGACTGGGCGACGGCGACCGGCTGGGCGGAGCCGACGGGCCCGGCGAGGTCGGCGGCGTGGTCGGCGGCGTGGTCGTGCAGGTCACCGTGTAGGCGGCCCGTCCGGAGTCGCGGCCGCCGGCGTTGACGATGCGGATGGCCTTCCAGCCCGTGGTGGAGCTGCCCACGGCCAGCGGGAGGGTGACCTGCCGGCTGCGCGGGCCGCCCGCCGCGAAGAAGAGCGACTCGAGCCGGCCCTCCCCGGTGCCGCTGTCGATCCAGCGGTAGTAGACCTTGGCGGGCGTACGCGACACCTGGACGGTGCCCGTGAACGTCACGGTCGTGGGGCAGGCGCCCCGATAGGTCGCCGGGCTCGCGCCGACCGCGGCCGCGGCGACGAGCGGTGCGCCGGGCCTGGCGGGCAGCGGGTGGGCGGTGTCCCAGATCACGACGGCGCCGGTGCACCCGACGTCGAAGCGGCCCTTGGCCGACAGCCCCTTGCCGAGGATCTCCACGGCCTGCCAGCCGGAGGTGCTGCGGTCGAACGTCTGGCGGTCCCGCACGACCACCTTGCGTGCGCCGTTGACGCGGAAGCTCCTGATGGCGCCCTTGCTCCCGTCGCCGCGCACCCAGCGGTACCGCACGGTTCCCTTCCCTCTGGCGGCCACCACGGCGGAGAAGCCCACAGTGGTGGGGCAGGCGCCGGATCTCGTGGCCGGGCTCGCCTTGACCCTGGCCACGGCCGTCTTGACGACAGGGGCCGGCCTGGCGGCGGCCGGCTTGGAGACGGGGGCCGTCATGGGGGCAGGGGCCGCGAGCACCGGAGGGGCGGTCAGCAGGCTGCCGAGCAGCATGGCGCTCAGCAGCGTCGCCGTCCATCTCATCGGGGGTCCCTTTCGTTGTTCACGGGGGAGTCGTTGCTCTTGAAAGACGGGCCATGCTGTCCGATCCGGCTTGGAGATCACTTGGCACCCGCTTGCGACTGCCGCCCCCGCCGTCTCCCTCCGGCCGTCTGCGGCCGTCGTTGACAGGGCCGGAGGCGGATCTTACGGTGCTTCTGTTCGCATGTGAGGAAGTAGTTCACATATGTGACTATAGGAGTCGCCATGTCGTCCCTGACCCCCCTGATCGGCCGGCGGCAGGCGCTGGCCGGTGCGGCCGCCGCGATCCTCGGCCTCGCGGTCGCACCGCCCGTACGCGCCGCCCACGTGCTCCCCTTCGGCCGGTACGGCTCGCCCCGGCGCCGGCTGGACGACCGCACGCTGTACGTCGACGCCCAGGGACGAGGGGACCACGCCACCGTCCAGGCCGCCGTCGACGCGACCCCGGACACCCCGGCCGAGGGCTGGACCCTGGTGATCGCCGCCGGGACATACCGGGAGACCGTCCTCGTGCCGCAGGCCAAGACCGGCCTGCGCTTCCTCGGGGCGACCGGCGACGCGCGCGACGTGGTGATCGTCTACGGCAACGCGGCCGGCACGCCCAAGCCCGAGGGCGGCACGTACGGCACCAGCGGAAGCGCCACCACCACGATCCAGGCCGACGGCTTCACCGCCGCGCACGTCACGTTCGCCAACGACTGGCTGCGGGCCGACCATCCGGACGTCACCGGCACCCAAGCGGTGGCGGCGAAGGTCATGGGCGACCGGTCGTACTTCGAGAGGTGCCGCTTCCTCGGCCACCAGGACACGCTGTACGCCGACACCCGCACCCTGGCCTCCTTCGCGCGGCAGTACTACCGCGAGTGCCACATCGAGGGGGACGTCGACTTCGTCTTCGGCCGCGCGACCGCCGTCTTCGAGCGGTGCGAGCTGAGCGCCCTGGCCAGGGACGTGACGTTCCGCCCGTACGGCTTCGTGTTCGCGCCGAGCACTGCCGCCGCCAACCCGCGCGGCTACCTGGCGGTGCGATGCGTGATCGACGGGACCGCGGCCGACGCGTCCTTCGGCCTGGCCCGGCCCTGGCGGCCCAGCAGCGACCCGACCGCCCTCCCGTCGCTCGTCGTACGCGAGACCTGGATGGGCCCCTCGATCGACGCGGCCACGCCGTACGTGGACATGAGCTCCGGGTATCACTGGCAGGACGCGCGGTTCGGCGAGTTCCACGACATCGGCCCCGGCGCCGCGATCCCCGTGCCCGAGAACCGGCCGCAGCTCACCCCCGAGCAGGCCGCAGAACACACCCCCCGGACCTACCTCGGCGACTGGCGCCCCGGCCCCGCCCTGCTCCCCCGCCCCTCCGGCAGGTGACACCGTTCTCCCTGTTCCGGCGGTAACGGCCGGCTCCTCCTCCGCGAGTTCCTGGTGACCGCCTCGGGAGGGGAGCCCTTATGGATGTGCGGGACCACGCCGGCGCCGGTCCCGGGCATGGACCGGCGGTTCGAGCCGGGACAGCCGGCGGACGCGGCGTGCTCGAAGGGGCGTTCCACCTGCTCGACGTGCTGGCGGCGGCCGAGGAGGGAGCCGGTCTGTCCGAGCTCGCCCGCGACGCCGGCATGCCGAAGGCGACCACCTATCGCCTGCTCCGGCAGCTCGCGGCCCTTGGCGCGGTGCAACAGCACGGGCAGCGCTACTTCGTGGGACGGCGGCTCGCCCGCCTGGGCGGCGCCTGGCAGCCCGACCCGCGGCTGCAGGCCGCCGCCCGCGAACCCGTACGCCTGCTGTCCGCGCTGACCACGACCGTCACGTTCCTCACCGTGCTGGAAGAGGACCGGGTCAGGGTGATCACGGCGACACGGGGAGAGATCAGGGAGGTGCCGCCGGTCCTGCCGGGCTCCGAGCTGGCCGAGGCGACCGCCGCGGGCCGGGTGCTGCTGATGCAGAGACCGGACGGCGACGCCGTGCCGCCGGGGTTCACGCTCGCCGAATGGCGGCGGGCCCAGGCGGCCTTCCGCCGGTCGGGTTCTGTCGCCGCCGATCACCAGGAGGTCCTTCCCGGGGTCTGCTGCGTGGCCGTACCGGTCCGGCGCCCGGACGGCGAGATCGTCGCGTCGGTCAGCGCGCTCGTGATGCGGCCGACGGTGCCGGCCGGGCTCACCGAACTCGTGCTGCGCGCGTCGCGGGAGATCACCCGCAATCTCGGCCGCACCTGACGCCCGGTCCGCTGAGTGGACCGCGCTGTTTCCTCCCCCGGGTCGCCCGGCCGACACTGCATCGGCAGAGAACCGGCCGTACGTGCGAGGGAGCCGCAATGGCCGCTGAGACGACCCGGCTGACCATCCATATCGGGGAGGAGGACGCCGACCCCCACGAGCTGGAGGACCTGACGGCCCGGCTCCGGGCGGAGTTGCTGGAGATCGACGTGGTGACGGCGCAGGCCGAGCGGGGGGCGCCGCCACCACCCGGCGCCAGGGCGGTCCTGTCGTTCTCCCTCGGCGGCCTGGTGGTCTCCCTCGCGGGCACGGAACTGCTCGCCGCGGTCGTGAGCGCGGTGACGGCCTGGCTGGCGCGCAACCAGCACCGGTCCGCGAAGCTCACGATCGACGGCGACGCCATCGAGCTGACCGGTGTGCCGTCCGGCGAGCAACGCCGGCTGACCGATCTCTGGGTGCGGCGGCACGAGAGTGCTCGGCAGGGCGGCGCTCACGCCCCCGCCGGGACGCGGAGCGCTCTCATCGTGGCCGGCGACGAGTATCGCGATCCGGGACTGCGCCGGCTGCGCGCCCCCGCGCACGACGCGGAGGCGCTGGCCCGCGTGCTCGGCGACCCGGCGATCGGCGGCTTCCACGTACGGACGCTGCTCAACGAGCCCACGCACGTGGTCAGCGAGATGGTCGAGGAGTTCTTCACCGACCGTTCCCCGGACGACGTGCTGCTGCTGCACTTCTCCTGCCACGGCGTGAAGGACGACAACGGAGAGCTGTACTTCGCCACGCCCACCACCAAGCTGAACCGCCTCGGGGCGACCGCGGTCTCGGCCGAGTTCGTCAGCCGCAGGATGAGCCGCAGCCGGTCCAGGCGCATGATCCTGCTGCTCGACTGCTGTTACGCGGGAGCGTGGGCACGAGGCGCGCTGCCGCGTGCCGGCCTGGGCGTGCACGTGGAGGAGCAGTTCGGCGGTCGCGGCCGGGTGGTGATCACGGCGTCGAACGCGATGGAGTACGCCTTCGACGGCACCGAGCTCGCCGACGCCCAGGAGCAGGCGCCGTCGGTGTTCACCCGGGCCCTCGTGGAGGGGCTGGAGTCCGGGGACGCCGACCGCGACCAGGACGGCTACGTCGGCATCGACGAGCTGTACGACTACGTCTACGACAAGGTCCGGCAGACGACACCGGGGCAGACTCCGGGCAGATGGGCGTTCGACCTGCAGGGCGATCTCTACGTCGCGCGGCGCGCCCGCCCCGTCACCGTGCCCTCTCCCCTGCCGGCGGAGCTCCAGGCGGTCATCGAGAATCCCATTCCCGGGGTCCGCGCCGGGGCGGTCAAGGAGCTGCGGCGCCTGCTGAGGAGCAGGCACGAGGGTCTCGCCCTGGCGGCACGGCTGGCCTTGCAGGAACTCGCCGACGACGACAGCCGCTCCGTGTCCACGGCCGCGGCCGAGGCCCTCGCCGGGGCCCTCGCCGGCGGCAGGACAGCGGTGCCGGCATCGCCGCCGACGCTCCCGCCCTCCGTGCCGGCAGCGCCGGAGCCCGAGCCGTCGGAATCCGCACCTCCCGCGCCCCCCGCCCGTGCCGCTACAGGCGAGCCCGCTCCGCCCGCGCCCACCCGCCCCGCGGACGACCGCGCCGAACCGGTTCCGGGGGTGGTCACCGCCCCTGGCGAAGGCAGGCCGGGCCGATCGGTCCCGTCGTCCCGTCAGGAAACACCCCCGGCCACGCCGTCCCCGGCGGGACAGCCCACGTCATCCGTTCCCGCCGCGGCGACCCCGGCGCCGCCGACCCCGTCCGAGGGTACGGCGGGGATCCGGAACCACACCCTCGCGGCGCTCCGGAACCGCGTCCTCACGGCGTTCCGGTCACGCGACCGAGCCCCGAACCACCGGGTGCCCGCCCTTCTGGCGGCCTTCCTGCTGGCGAGCGCGGCGCCCTCAGTGCTGAGCCCGACCGCCACGATCTGGCACTGGCTGCTGGTGGCCGCCGCCCTCGGGGCGGCACTGCTGCCCCCGGACGGACGCGCCCGGGAGATCACCCTCGGGTTCGCCGCCGGTCTGGCCGCGATCGCGCTGGCGTTGATCGCGTTTCTCGCGGATGAGTACGGCATCGGCTGGAGCGTGTGGATCGCGGCGGCCGGAGCCCTGCTCGTCCTCGCGATAGTCATGCTGGAGGACGCACCGGGCACGACACGGTGGTCACGGCTCGGGGAGCGTGTCGTCGGCCTGATCGCGGTGGCGTTGATCGCGGCCCACCTGGTCTCTCCCGAACGCATCACCTACGACCCGGGGGAGACGCTGCAGTGGTGGGGAGCGATGGTGGTGGCGGTCGCCTGCCTCTGCCTGCTCGTCGTCCACGCCATCGAGCAGCGACGCGACGCCCGAGCCCTCGTCGCGTTCGTCCTCGGCGCCGTCGCGACCGTGCTCGTGGTGCTCGACCTCGGCCGGTCCGAGGCGGTCACCACTTACCTGCCCACTCTGCTCGTCATGCTGCTGCTCGGCGTCCGCCCGGCCCGCCGGCGACCGGAGTTCCTCGCCGCCGCCCGGCTCTCCCTCATCGCGGGAGTTCTGCAGGGCGTCGTCGACTACGGTCTCGTGAACCGCACCCTCCCGAGGTTCATCACGGGCACCGCCGCGAAGGACCACCTGATCCTCCAGCTCGTCGCGGCCCTCCTGGTCGCGATCGCCGCCTACACGGGGGGACAACGAGGCACAGAACGGTAGAGGTCGCCTATCTAGTGGCGCGAACCGTCCGGCAGATCCACCGCTACATGTTCGGCAGATCCACCACAGATGTCCGGCAGATTCGCCACATACCATCCGGCGAATCCACCACGACGTAGTCGGCAGAATCACCACGTGGAGCCCGGCAGATCCACCATAAGCTGTTCGGCAGATCCACCACGGCGAAGCCCGATCGCCTATCCTGAACTGGTGGATATCGATGAGCTGACGCTCTTCCCCAGGCGTGCGGAAGACATGGCGCTGGAGGCACTGGCGGATACTCGCGTAGTCGTCATCAACGGCGCGCGCCAGGTCGGCAAGAGCACTCTGGCGAAAGCGATCGTACGGCGCTCGCCCAGGGCTCGGGAGATCTACCTGGACCAAGCCGCTGTACGTGCTGCCGCCCGGCAGGATCCGGATGGCATCGTGCGCCACGACGGTCTTCTGCTCATCGACGAGGTCCAACGCGTACCTGAGCTGCTTCTGTCGATCAAAAGCGTTGTCGACGCCGATCCTCGGCCAGGGCGCTTCCTGCTGACGGGCTCCGCCCGGCTCCTGGGTCTACGAGATCTCCCCGATGCACTACCCGGCCGGTCCGAGACAATCGAGTTGTGGCCGCTCTCACAGGGGGAAATCGAGCGGAGCGCAGATGCGTTCGTCGACGCGGCCTTTCGGCACGGACCTGACATCAAGGTTCCGAGAACACGCCTTCGACGGGTCGACTACGTGGACCGCGCGCTGAGAGGAGGCTATCCGGAAGCAGTCCACCGGCCGACACACCGAAGGAGGGCCCGCTTCTTCGAGTCCTACATCTCAGATCTCATCAACCGAGACGTGAGACAGGTCTCCGACATCGAACGTCCCGCGGACATGCGTCGCCTGCTCAACATCCTGTGCGGCCGGATGGGCGGCCTGGCCGTGATCGACAACATAGGCCGTGATCTGGGATTGCCGTCCACCACCACCAAGCGGTACGTCGACCTGCTCGAACTTGTCTACGTGATCCGGCGGATTCCGGCGTGGTCCTCCAACGCCACCACCCGCGCCATCGCAACACCGAAGCTGCTGGTGGTGGACTCCGGTCTCGGGGCTCATCTCGCCGGGCTCACTCCCGCCCGCACCGCCGACTTCACCGCCCCAATCGGGCCTCTCCTGGAGAACTTCGCCCTCGGCGAGCTGGCCCGCCAACTCACCTGGGCAGAGGAACCGGTCAGGCTCTACCACTATCGAGATCGCGATGGAGTGGAAGTAGACGGGGTGCTGGAGAGGGCATCCGGCGAGATCATCGGTATCGAGGTGAAAGCGGCGGAGACCGTTCGCAGCGAGGACTTTCGGGGGCTCCAGCACCTCGCTCGCAAGCTCGGCGACCGGCTGATCGCCGGATACGTCCTATATGCGGGTCCGGAGACACTCCCCTTCGGGGATCGGATGCGGGCGCTTCCGATGTCCGCGGTGTGGGAGGCGGGGCCGGACGCCTGACGTAGGAAGGCGAAAGGTGAGCGGAGGTGGACGGGAATCGAACCCGCCAGGCCGAGGACCTCGGCCTCGTCGGTTTTGAAGACCGCGGGGGCCACCAGGCGCCCACACACCTCCAGGGAGAAACCTAGCCGGAACGGGGTAGGGACCGGGGCACGCCCCCGCGGTGGCGGCGTGACGGACGGACGACGCGAAAACGGGTGCGGGATGACCGAGACGGCGGAGCGGGCCGGGATCCGGCTGACCCGGCAGGCGCACGGAGGCGGCTGCGCCTGCAAGATTCCCCCGGGTGAGCTGGAGAGCATCGTGGCCGGGCTCGTGGCCCCGGACCCCTCGGCGTACGCGAACGAACTGGTCGTCGGGCTGGACGACGGCGACGACGCGGCCGTGGTCAGGATCGAGGGCGGCCGGGCCGTCGTCGCCACCGCCGACTTCTTCACCCCCGTCGTGGACGACCCGTACGACTGGGGGCGGATCGCGGCGACCAACGCGCTGTCCGACGTGTACGCGGTGGGCGGCGAGCCGGTCGTCGCGGTGAATCTGCTGGGCTGGCCCAGGGAGAAGCTGTCCATGGACCTCGCCAGGGAGGTGCTGCGCGGGGGCCTGGACGTGGCGCGGGCCGCGGGCTGCCACGTCGCGGGTGGTCACAGCGTCGACGATCCCGAGCCGAAGTACGGCATGGCGGTCACCGGCCTGGCCGACCCGGACCGGCTGCTGCGCATCGACGCGGGCCGTGCGGGGACCCCGATCTCCCTCACCAAACCGCTCGGCGTGGGCGTGCTCAACACGAGGCACAAGGCGACAGGCGAGGTGTTCCCGCAGGCGGTCGAGGTGATGGCGACGCTCAACCGGGACGCCTCCCGGGCGGCGCTGGCGGCCGGGGCCGGGTGCGCGACCGACGTGACCGGATTCGGCCTGCTCGGCCACCTGTACAAGCTGGCCAGGGCGAGCGGCGTCACGGCGGTGGTCGACGTGGCGGCCGTGCCCTACCTGGAGGGCGCGCGGCAGGCGGTGCGCGACGGCTACGTCAGCGGCGGCACCCGCCGCAACCTGGACTGGGTGTGGCCCCACCTCGACCCGGGCCGGTACGCGGAGGAGGACCTGCTCCTGCTGGCCGACGCCCAGACCTCGGGCGGCCTGCTGGTCGCCGGCGAGGTCCCCGGCGCGCCGATCGTCGGCGAACTCGTCCCGGCCGAGGCCGCCGCGATCCGGCTCGCCTGAGTCCTCGGCATCGGCCGCGGTCACGGCGAGGTGGTAGACCCGGGACATGCGACCTGAGCCGGGCGAGGTGCTGCATTTCTCCGAGGACCCCGATATCACCCGATTCGTTCCACATGTAGCGGCCACGGCGCGGCAGCCGGAGGCGTACGTCTGGGCGGTGACGGCCGAGCGCTGCCCCGACTACTGGTTCCCCCGCCAGTGCCCGAGGGCCATGGCGTGGACGACGCCCGACTCCACGGACGCCGATCGCGACCGGATCATCGGGCCGGGCTGCGGCGAGCGGGTCCACGCCATCGAGTACGGCTGGCTGGAGGCCTTCCTGACCGTCCGCTTGTACGCCTACCGCTTCCCCGCCGAGAAGTTCGTGCCGTTCGGCGAGCCGGTGCCGAACGCGGTGGTGGCGACCGAGCCCGTCGAACCCCTCGGGCCGCCCGAACCCGTCGGCGACCTGCTGCGGCTGCACGAGGAGGCCGGCATCCAGCTCAGGCTGCTGAACGACCTCTGGCCGTTCTGGGACGCGGTGACCGCGAGTTCCCTGGGCTGGAGCGGCATCCGCCTCCGCAACGCTCGCCCCCGGCGCTCACAGCCGTTCGTCGATCGCGGCGATGAGGATCGCGGTTCCGTGGCGCACGGCACGTGACCTCGCGGGCGTCAGCGGGGTCTGCCGAGTGACCACAGGGATGCCGCCATGAGGAGAGCGGTCAGCCCGCCGCAGATCATCACAGTGGAGACCGAGAAAGCGTCGACGACGCGTCCGCCGAGAAACGCGCCGAGGGCGAAGGTCGCCTGGAAGGAGGAGGTGAAGACGACCGTCGCGGCCTCGGGCGCGTGCGGGGCGGCGACGATGAACGATGCCTGCGAGCAGACGGGTACGCCTCCGTAGGCCAAGCCCCAGACCACGAGTGACATCACGGCGCCGATGGTCGTGCCGCCGACCGAGGGCAGCAGCAGGGTGGTGACCGCGATCAGGCAGCCGCAGGTCACGAAGGAGGTTCGCAGCCGCGTCGCAGTGCCCTTGCCAGCCAGGAAGTTGCCGACGATTCCGGCGATGCCGTACGCCAGCAGGATGGCGCTGACGGCGGCGGGAGGCAGGCCGGTGACGTTCTGGAGGAAGGGTGTGACGTAGGTGTAGGTGCCGAAATGGGCCAAGACGATGAGGAAAGTGGCCAGCAAGGCGATGGCGGCACCCCGGGTGCGCAGCAGGTCGAGCAGGACGCGAGGGCTGGTGACCTGATGGGCGGGCAGCGGCGGCAGCAGCAGGATCAGGGCCGCGAGGACCAGGAGTGCCAGCACGGCCAGGCCCAGGAAGGCGGTCCGCCAGCCGGCGAGGTTGCCGATGAAGGTCCCGGCCGGTACGCCGAGCACGGAGCCCAACGGCACGGCCGAGAAGATCACAGCGGTGGCGGCGCCGACGGCGTGCGGCGGCATCAGACGGCCGGCCAGTCCGGCCCCGATGGACCAGAAGCCGCCGATCGTGAGGCCGACGAGCACCCTGGAGATCAGCATGATCCAGTAGGAGGTCGCCACCGCGGCCAGCACGTCGGCCAGGGCGAGCACCCCCATGAGGACACACAACATCACACGCCGGTCCAGGCGCGCGGTGGTCAGTGTGACGGTGGGCGCGGCGATCGCGGCGACGATACCGGGCAGGGTCATGGTCAGCCCTGTGGTGCCGTCGGAGATGCCGAAGTCGGCGCCTATGGCGGTCAGCAGGCCGATGGGCAGGATCTCGCTGGTGACGATGGCGAAGATGCCCAGCATGAGCGAGGTGACGGCGAGCCAGCCGATGAGAGGCGAGCGGGGCCGCGTGAGCGTGGTGGTCGACATGGGTCCGTTCAGCCAGGTGCGGGTGGAGGGCGTGCACCCAGCCAAGCAGTGGGGAGGCAGCGGGCACCGGCACGTTTCGGACGTGACCACCCGCCTTGCCGGCGGTGGCCGGCAAGGCGGGGCGTTCGCGGGCATCGTCGTCACGCCTCCGCGACGCCCGGCTGGCCTAGGCAGGCACGTCAGGGCTTGTTCAGGTAGGTGAGGACGGCGAGGACCCGGCGGTTGTTGTTGCCGTCGTCGGTGATGCCGAGCTTGCCGAAGAGGGAGGTCGTGTACTTGCTGATGGCGCTCTCGCTGAGGAAGAGCCGCTGGCCGATGGCCTGGTTGGACAACCCTTCCGCCATGAGGCCGAGCACGTCGTGTTCGCGTTCCGTGAGCCGTTCGAGCCGCCGGTTCGATGATCCGCTGGACAGCAGTTTCGCGATGACGGCCGGGTCCATGGCGGTCCCGCCACCGGCCACCCGTTCCAGCGCGTCGACGAACTGATCGGCGTCGAACACGCTCTCTTTGAGGAAGTAGCCGATGCCGCCGGTGCCGTCGGCCAGGAGCTCGCGGGCGTACAACTGTTCGACGTGCTGGGAAAGGATCAGGATCGGCAGTCCGGGCAGCCGGCGGCGGGCGTCGAGAGCCGCCCGCAGGCCCTCGTCCGACTGGGTCGGCGGCATGCGGACGTCGACGACCGCGACGTCCGGCCGCTGTGTCAGCAGCGCGTCGAGCGTCTCGGGCCCGGTGGTCGCCGTCGCCACCACCTGGTGTCCGTACGCCTCGAGGAGGCGGACCATCCCGTCGCGCAGGAGGTAGAGGTCTTCGGCTACGACGATTCGCATGGCACCGCCATTCTCACCCGGGTCGGACCGCCCGCCGGGCTGGTGATCTCCAGAGTGCCGTCGAAGACCGCGAGGCGGCGGCGCAGCCCGTCGAGCCCGCCCCCGGCCCGCATGCCGGCCCCGCCCCCGCCGTCGTCCTCGACGTCGACGACGATGCCGGTGCCGTCGCCGGTGATGGAGATCCGCGCCCGGGTCGCACGGGCGTGCTTGGCCGCGTTGGCGAGCAGCTCGGCGACTCCGAAATACAGGGCGGACTCGATCGGCGGGTCGAGTCGCAGCCCGAGGTCGGCGCTGACGGCGGCTTCGAGGGGGCTGTCCAGGGCGAGGGCGCGGACGGCGTCGACCAGCCCTCGCTCGGTCAGCACCGGCGGGCTGATGCCCTTGACCAGGTCGCGGAGCTCGGTCAGCGACGTGGCGGCCCCGGCTCGCGCCTCCCGCAGCAGCCCCTTGGCCCGGCCGGGGTCGGTCTCCATCAACCTCTCGACGGTCGCCAAGGACATCCCGAGCGCGACCAGCCGCGCCTGCGCTCCGTCGTGCAGGTCCCGTTCGATGCGGCGGATCTCGGCGGCCTGCGCGACCGTCGTGTCCGCGCGCTGGGCCGTCAGCTCGTCGACCCGGTCCGCCAGCGCCATCGCGCGCGACGGCCGCAGGAAACGGACGGCGACCGGCCCGACAGGCCGCCAGGCGTACGGGGCGGCGCCGATCGCCACGGCCACGCCGAGCACCCCGAGGAGACGCATGGGGAGTCCTGGGTGGCTGAACCCGGCGACCGCCGCCACGACCCCGGCCGGCGGGACGGCCGCGATCAGCCCCATGGTGAACGGTGCGATCACCGCGAAGCGCAGGTCGCGCCAGGTGGCGGGATCGCTCCACCACAGCCGCATCCGCTGGTCGCGGTGAGCGTGCCGGCTGGTGCGCTCGTAGGAGAATCCGTTCCACCAGTATCCGGTCGACATGCGCACCACCGGCGCGGCCTGCCGATATCCGGGGGGAATGACGGCGCCCGTCCATCTGGCGACGACGGCGCGGGTCATTCGGCACACCGGGCGGGACAGGGCGAGCGTGCCGATGCAGGCCCACAGCAGCGGCGCCGGCCCCGGCCACGGGTTGCCGCCCCACCACCAGATCCACAGCCCCACGGCGGCGGCCCACACGGCCGGGACCGGCATGCTGACGACCACCACGACGCACGCTCGCACGAACCCCACGGCGGCACTCGCCACCCACGACGTCAGTTGCCGCATGATTCTTCCTTCGCGCTTCATGACCCCGATTCCCGGTGTGTCCAGCAATGCGCCGATCCGGCCGGTACGGCGTGATGATTCCACTGTGTACCGCGCCGGGCCCCGTCCCCACCGGATCGGCCCCGGAGTAGGTCTGGCCCCACCCCCCGTACGTCCAGACGGATATCGCGCCGCCCATCCGCTCCGTAGCGTCGAGACCACGACGAGAAGGAGGAAGAAGGACATGACCACCATCGACGACGCCCGCGCCCACGAGGCCTTCGACATGGCGAAGAAGTGCGTCACCCTCTACGGCGTGATCTGCGCCATCACACTCGCGACGGTCGCCGCGCTGTCGATCATCGACCACACGGCGACCACGTTCATGTGGGTCCGGGCGGTCATACTGCTCGCCATCGCCCCGGTGCTCCACCGGCAGATCGTCGGTGCTTCACAGGGAGCGCGGCGCAGCTACGAGCGCATGCGCACCGTCACCGTCGTCATGCCGATCGCGATCATCGGCGTCGACCTGATCCCCGGCATCTGCCCGACGTGGTACGCGGTGATGCAGGCCATAGGCGCCCTGCCCCTGGTCGCGGTCGCTTTCCTCCTCAACGGGTCCGGATCACGCGCCGCCTTCCCCGCATCACGCTGACCGGCCCGGTCCTCCAGGAGGGTTGCGCATTCTTATCCATGCGGATAATTTTATCCGCATGGATAAGAAGTCGGTCTGGACTCCCGTGCGGGCGCTCTTCATCGCCGTCCTCGTCATCTCGATCGCCGCACTCGGCGTGGCCGCCGTCGTCGGCGGCACCTGGGTGGTGTGGGTGCGCGGGGCCGCGGTGGCCGCGGCATCCGCCTGGCTCGTCGCCCTGACCGGGCAGGCCGCGCGCGGCAGGCGGTCCGCCTACGTGCGCATCCGCTTCGTCAGCATCGCCGCCCCCATCGGCATCGTGCTCATCCTGCTCGCGCCCGACAGCGGATACCCGGTGTGGATGAAGGCGGAGCAGGGCGTGGTCGGCGTCCTGGTCGCCGCCGTCGCGCTGATCGTCAACCGGCGCGAGGTGCGTGAGGCCTATCCCAAGGGTGGCAAGCTGAGGTGACATGAGAAGCTCTGGGACCCGGCAGGCGGCCACCGAGGCACGCAAGGCTCAGATCGCCTCGGCCGCGATCGCCGTGCTCGCCGAGCGCGGCTACGCGGAGACCACGTTCGAGGCCATCTGCGACCATGCGGGGCTCAGCAGCAAGAGACTGATCACCTACCACTTCTCCAGCAAGGACCGGCTGTTCGAGGCCGTCGTCCACCAGGTCGTCGCCGACGCCGCGGCCTTCATGCGCCCGGCGCTGCAGGCCGCGCACGGAGCCCGCGCCCAGCTGGAGGCGTTCATCCGGTCGAACCTCGCCTTCGTCGCCCGCCATCCCGGACACGTGCGCGCGGTGCAGCAGATCGCCCTCAACCAGGTCCCCGTCGGAGGCCAGGAGCGGGACGCCGCGATAGCCAGGCTGGTGGACCTGTTCGCGGACGGGCAGCGCACGGGGGTCTTCCGGACGTTCGACTGCACCGTGATGGCGGCGGCTCTGCGCGCGTCCATCGACACGATGGCCGAGCGGGTCGTCGACGGCCTCGATCCCGGCGTCTGCGCGGACGAGCTGTTCGAGCTGTTCGACCGCGCGACCCGCGCCGAGCCCTCACCGGCGCAGGGTGACCGGCACTAGCCAGTGCTGTGCCCGGCATCGGGTCGGGTGGTCGTCAGGCGCGTTCGCGACGGTGCGCGCACACCGCAAGATCACCGAGCGGGTCCGCAGCAGACCTCCCGGACAACGGGAAGACCGCACGCAGCCTCGCGCCCGGGCTGTGCGGGACCACCTGGAGGGTCCCCCCGTGAGCCCGCGCGATATCCCGGGCGATCGGCAGCCCCAACCCTGAGCCTCCCGTGTCCCGGGTCCGGGCGTGGTCCAGGCGGGTGAATCGGTCGAAGACGATGGCGTGGTGTTCCGGTGGGATACCGGGGCCGTCGTCCACGACGTCGAGGACGGCGTGGTCGCCCAGAGCCGTGAGGGTGACGTGGACCGACGTGGAGGCGTGGCGGACCGCGTTGTCGACGAGGTTCGCGACAAGGCGGCGGAGTTGGTCGGCGGAGCCGTCGAGGAGCAGGTCGGGGGTGAGGTCGAGGTACACGTGGACGTCCGGCCGAGGGCGTTTGCGGACGGCCTCCTCGGCGACGACCTGGGCCAGGTCCAGTTCCTCGGCCCGCGACAGGGGTTCGCCTGCGTCGAGCCGGGCCAGCAGGAGGAGGTCGGCGGAAAGGGACTGGAGGCGTGCGACATCGTCCAGTGCCGCAGTCGCCAGCGGCTTCTCGGCGGGCCGGGCCAACTCCAGCCGGGTTCGCAGGATCGCCAGTGGGCTGCGGAGTTCGTGCGCGGCGTCGGCCACGAACTGTCGCTGCGCGTCGACGGAGGTCTGCAGCCGGTCGAGGGTGGCGTTGACGGTGCGGGCCAGTGCCGCGATCTCGTCTCGGGTGTCCGGCTCCGGCACGCGTTCGTGCAGGCCGTGCGCGGTGATGTCGGCGACCTTCGCCCTGATCGCGGAGACCGGGCGTAGCACTCGGCCGACCGCCAGCCACGTGAACAGCGCGACCACCGCGAGGAGCGCCGGAACCCCCGGGATCAGCAGGTTCCTCAGCGTGGTCATCGCCGCCAGGGCGGGTGCCTTGGAAGCTTTTCCGAGGACGGTGACCGGGCCGTCCTCGGTCTCGAACGTCCGCCTGACCACGAACACGGCCTCGTCGGGTATCGGAGGGCCGTCGTCTTCGCCGGTGGCAGCCGAGCCCGGCATCGGTCCCTTCCCGCCCGGCGGCACCGCTCCCTTTTCGAGCGGTGACACCATTCCCGTTCCGTCCCCCGCGTAACCCGGCCCCGACTCCGCCTTCAGATGTCGCATCTGTTCCTTGGCGTCGTTCGCCGCCAACTCCTTGGTGGAGGCCGTCAGGCTCGAGTCCAGCGCGGTGAACAGCGCGATCGAGGCCAGGCAGAGCGCCGCCGCCACCGCCGCGGTGGCCGTCAGCGTCGTGCGCAGACGTACTCCCATGTCAGCCCTCCAGCCGGTAGCCCACGCCCCGCACGGTCTTCAGCGTCGCCCGTCCGAAGGGTTTGTCGATCTTGCGGCGCAGCGCGCTGATGTAGACCTCGACGACGTTCGAATCGCCGTCGTACGCGAAGTCCCACGCCTGGGCGAGCAGCTCGGCCTTGGTCACCACCTCGCCCGCGTGCCGCGCCAGGCAGTGCAGGATCGCGAACTCCTTGGGCGTCAACGCGATCTGTACGTCCCCGCGACTGCACTTCAGCCCCGCCGGATCGACCCGGAGATCCCCGGCGGTCAGCACCGTCGGCCGCTCCCGCACCTTGCGCCGGGCCAGTGCCCTGAGTCGCGCCAGCAGTACGACGTATGAAAACGGCTTGGTCAGATAATCGTCCGCGCCGGTGTCCAGCGCCTCCGCCTCGTCGTACTCTCCGTCCTTCGCGGTCAGCATGAGGATCGGCGTCCAGTTTCCGGCCTCCCGCAGCTTCGCGCAGACCCCATAGCCGTGCAGCAACGGCAGCATCACATCCAGCACGATCACGTCGTACGAATGCTCGGTCGCCATCCACAGGCCCTCGCGCCCGTCGTAGGCGAGATCGACCGCGAAGCCCTCTTTGGTCAGGCCGTCTTTGAGCAGCTCGGTCAGCCTGCGTTCGTCTTCCACCAGAAGTAAGCGCACGCCGACAGGGTGAAGGTACGCACCTAAGGCAAACATGAAGATCATCGCTTACCTCTTCAGGATCGCTTCAGGTGGAGGAGCCCAGACTGCTGAGCGTTCCGTCAACCGATCACGCGCAGCCCCCCACGGGCAGCCGATCTAGGGAGTGACCAGAGAATGAAGAAGAGGAGCATGATCCTCGCGGGGGTCGTCATGACGGTGGGCCTCGGCATCGGCGGCGCCACGGCCGCGTCCGCGACCTCCACCGGCGCCCCGAAGCCGGGGGTCGCCTGCGCCGTGAAGGGTGGGCCGACGGCCGCGGAGAAGGGCAAGACCACCGTCAGGGTCGACCAGGACGGCAAGGTCTTCGTGGACGGCAAGGAGGTCCCGAAGAGCAAGCTGCGCATCCTCTGCAAGCAGCCCCCGCTGCCCGGCAAGGGCGCCACCTGCATCGTGCACGTCAAGGACGGCAGGGCCGGCAAGGGCGGCAGGTTCAGGGAGGACACGTTCAGAAGGGACACGCTCAGGGGCGGCAAGGTCTTCCTGGACGGCAAGGAGGCCCCGAAGGGCAAGCTGCGCACCCTGTGCAAGGAGCCCCGGCTGCCCGGCAAGGGCGTCGCCTGCATCGTGCACGTCAAGGGCGACGAACGCGGCGAGTTCGGCACGAGCGACGAGAAGATCTACGTCGACGGCAAGCCGGCGCACGGCAAGTGCCCCGTGCCCAAGAAGCTCGGTGAGGGCATGGATGACGTGCACGCCGGGGACGACGCCCCGGTGACCGTCACGCCGAACTGACACACGACTCGCCGCAGGCGCTGACCACCCCATGCGAAGGTCCCGCCGGCCACCTCGCCGGCGGGACGTCTCCGCCGGTCAGCCGCGTGCGAGCATCCGGCTTGAACCAGGCGGGCAGATCGTTTCCGGTCCACAGCACTAGCGGCCGGGGACGGAGGCGGGGCGGCCGGCGTCGAGGCGGTCGCGCTGCGGCACGACCGTGTACCTGGGGTCCTTGGCCGAGGCCCGGCCCGCCTCCAGCACGCCGAACCGGGTGCACAGGGCTCCGGCCGTGATCGCGAGCCCGCTCAGCGCGGTGAGGGCCCGGCTGCGCCCGGCGACGGTGGCGAGCAGGCCGCCGCCGAGGGTGAGCGCGCGGGAGGCCCGCATGAGCCTGCCCGCCCTGCCCTTCCGGTACGGCTCGCCGACGAGACCGAGGCGGCGCTCCATCAGCCCGCCGGCCACGACCTCGGCCATCGCACCCGCCGCCGCCGCGGCGCGGGCGGGCCCGGCCTGCGCCCTGGGCGTGGTCAGCATGACGGCCGCGCCCGCCGAGGCGAGCGCGCTTCCGGCGAACAGGAACGGCAGCTCGCGCATCGCCTCGTGCCACGCCGGAACCGCCGTGTCGGCCAGCAGGACGGCCGTGTAGGTGGCCATCGCCACTCCGCTCAGGCCGCTCGCGAGCGTCGCGGCGTCGCCCACCACGGGCAGGACGCCGGTCACGGCCGAGCCCATCGCCACCGAGGTCAGCCCGCCCTGCGCGGCCAGCGTCCAGGACCCGACGCTCATCGGCGAGCTCGGCTTGAACACCCGGAGCATGTTGAGGAAGCGCATCGGGCGGCCCAGTTCCGCCACGAGGAAGGCCGCCCCGGCGCTTCCCCCGGCGAAGGCGGCCGCCCGGGCGGCGAGTTCGAGCCGTTCGTGCCCGGTCAGGCGGGCCACGGCTGCCATCGTGGAGGCCGCGCCCGACATCCCGCCCAGATAGAGGTACGCCGGCATGTGGGGCTCGTGCCAGATGGGCTGTTTGATGACCGGCTGGCCGTAGTAGGACCGGAACTCGGCGTCCGGCACCATCTCGTCCCGGCGCCTCGGCATCAGGCCCTCCCCGCAGAAACGATCACGGCCTTCTCCTCAGGAAGCACGCGGCGACGCCGGCGGCCAGGGCGAGCGCCGCGCCGCCCGCCCAGCGCCACATCGCGGGCAGGTCGCGGGTCGTCACCACGGGGTCCGGCGGCAGGCCGTAGGTCTCGGGCTCGTCGAGCAGGAGGAAGAACGCGCCCGTGCCGCCCACCCCGTCGTCCGGGTCCGCGCCGTACAGCCGGGCCTCGGTCGTGCCCTCGGCGTGCAGCCGCTCGACCCGTTCCGCGGCCCGCTGCCGCAGCTCGTCGAGCGGCCCGAACTGGATGGACTTCGTCGGGCACGCCTTGGCGCAGGCGGGCTCCATGCCGCCGCGCAGCCGGTCGTAGCAGAGCGTGCACTTCCACGCCCGGCCGTCGTCCTCCCTGCGGTCGATCACGCCGTACGGGCAGGCGGGGACGCAGTAGCCGCAGCCGTTGCAGACGTCGGCCTGGACGACGACGGTGTCGAACTCGGTGCGGAACAGCGCCCCGGTGGGGCAGACGTCGAGGCAGGCGGCGTGGGTGCAGTGCTTGCACACGTCCGACGACATCAGCCACCGGCCGTCCTGCTCCACGAACGCCACGTGCCGCCAGGTGCTCGCGCCGAGCGCGCCGGTGTTGTCGTAGGAGGTGGCCCGGAACACGAACCCGTCGTCGGGCACCTGGTTCCACTCCTTGCAGGCCACCTCGCAGGCTTTGCAGCCGATACAGATGGACGTGTCGGTGAAGAACCCCACCCGCTCAGCCATGGCGATACCTCTCGATCAGGTCGAGCAGGGCCTCGCCCCGCGGGCGGCGCCCCGGCAGGACGTCGCAGGTGCCGGCCTTGCTCTCCTGGATGTAGACGTTCGGGTCGAGCACGATCGACGGCAGGTCGTTGACGACGTCCCCGGTGATCACCCCGCCGCTGCTGTACCCCCAGTGGTACGGCATGATCACCTGGTGGACGGTCCGGCCGTTCAGCCGCAGCGGGCGCACCCGGCCGGTCACGAGCACGCGCAGCTCGATCGCGGTCCGCGTGGTGACGATCGTCGCCCAGCCGCCGTTCTCCAGGCCGAGCTCCTCCGCCATGTCCGGGGACACCTCGCAGAACGCCTCCGGCTGGAGCTCCGCGAGGTAGGGCAGGGGCCTGCTCATGGCGCCCGTCGTGTGGTGCTCGGTGAGCCTGCTCGTCGTGTAGACGTACGGGAACCGGGGCGACAGCGCCGGGTTGTACGGGTTCTCCGGCCGGTCGATGGTCCGGCGGGCCGGGTTGGCCTGCTGCCCGTACAACGCGTTGCGCACCGGCGACTCGTGCGGCTCGTAGTGGGTGGGCAGCGGCCCGTCGGACAGGCCGGACGGGACGTACAGCCAGCCCCTGCCGTCCGACTGCATGATGAACGGATCGGTCCCGGCCAGCGCGTCCTGTGCCTTGGCCCCCTCGGGCGGCACGTAGCCGGGCGCCTTGTCCTCCTCGAAATCCGGCACGTCGGGTCCGGTCCATTTGGTTCCGTCCCAGTAGACGTACTTCTTCCGCTCGCTCCACGGGCGGCCCTGCGGGTCGGCCGAGGCGCGGTTGTAGAGGATGCGCCGGTTCGCCGGCCAGGCCCAGCCCCATTCGAGCGCGACGGGCCCCTGCTCGGTGTGCGGCGTGCGCCGGGCCGCCATGTTGATCCCGTCGGCGTACACCCCGCAGTAGATCCAGCAGCCGCAGCTCGTCGAGCCGTCGGGCTTCAGCTCGCGCAGCGACGCCAGCAGGCGGCCGTCCGGGCCGGTGCCGTTGATCTCGCGCAGGACGGCCCCGGCGTCGGGATCGCGCTGCTCGCCGATCTCCGGGTAGTTCCAGGTCAGCTCCATGACCGGCCGGTCGATCTCGTCGTCGCCGAGCCGCTGCCTGATCCGCTTGCCGAGGTGGTAGAAGAACCACAGGTCGCTGCGGCAGTCGCCCGGCGGGTCGAGGGCCTTCTCCCGCCACTGCAGCAGCCGCTGGGTGTTGGTGAAGGTGCCCTCCTTCTCCACGTGGCTCGCGGCCGGCATGAAGAAGACCTCGGTGCCGATGTCCTCGGTCCGCAGCTCGCCCGTCTCGATCTCGGGCGCATCCTTCCAGAACGTCGCGGTCTCGACCGGTACGAGGTCGCGGACCACCAGCCAGTCGAGGTTCGCCAGGCCGAGCCGCTGGGCCTTGCCGTTGGCCGAGCCGACCGCCGGGTTCTCGCCCACGACGAAGTAGCCCTTGACCGTCCCGTCGATCTGGCCCATCACCGTCGCGTAGTGGCCGTGGTCGCCGGTCAGGCGCGGCAGGTAGTCGAAGCGGTAGTCGTTGGCCTCCGTCGCCGCATCGCCCCACCACGCCTTGAGCAGGCTGACGACGTACGCCCGCCGGTTGCCCCACCAGCCGGTGTCGGCGCCCTCCCGCTCCAGATAGTGGTCGAGGCCGTCGTGCCGGTGGGCGTGCGGCATCGCGATGTATCCCGGCAGCAGGTTGAACAGCGTCGGGATGTCCGTGGAGCCCTGGATGCTCGCGTGCCCGCGCAGCGCCATGATGCCGCCGCCCGGCCGGCCCATGTTGCCCAGCAGAAGCTGCAGGATCGAGGCGGCCCTGATGTACTGCACGCCGACCGAGTGCTGCGTCCAGCCGACCGAGTAGACCCACGCCGTGGTCCGTTCCCGGCCCGAGTTGGCCGTGATCGCCTCGGCCAGCTCGTGGAACCGCTCCGGCGGGATGCCGCACAGCTCCTCGACCATCTCGGGCGTGTAGCGCGAGTAGTGCCGCTTGAGTATCTGGTAGACGCACCGCGGGTTCGTCAGCGTCGGGTCGGCCGGCGGCGTCGCGCTCGCGCCCGCGCCGCGCGCGCCGTAGGAGTCGGACCCCGCCGCCTCCGCGTGACGCTTGCCGCCCTCGACCTGCTCCTCCTCCTCCTCGGGCACGTCGCCCTCGTACGCCCAGGTCGACGGGTCGTACCTGCCGGTCTCCTCGTCGTAGCCGGAGAACAGGCCGTCGAGGTCCTCGGTGTCGCGGAAGTCCTTGTTCACCAGGGTCGCGGCGTTCGTGTACGCCAGGACGTACTCGCGGAAGTCGAGCCCGTTCGACAGCACGTAGTTGATCAGCGCGCCGAGCAGCACGATGTCGGTGCCGGCGCGGATCGGCAGGTACCTGTCCACGGTCGCGCTGGTCCGGCTGAAGCGCGGGTCGATGTGGAAGACCTTCGCGCCGCGCGCACGCGCCTCCATCACCCACTGGTACCCCACCGGATGGCACTCGGCCATGTTGGAGCCCTGGATGACGATGCAGTCAGCGTTGGCCAGATCCTGCTGATACTGGGTCGCGCCGCCACGCCCGAAGCTGGTCCCCAGACCGGGGACGGTGGAGGAGTGTCATATGCGCGCCTGGTTCTCGACCTGGATCGCGCCGAGGGCGGTGTAGAGCTTCTTCATCAGGTAGTTCTCTTCGTTGTCGAGCGTCGCCCCGCCCAGGCTGGCGATGCCCAGAGTCCTCCTGACCTCCTGCCCCTCGTGCGTCTGCTGCCAGGTCTCGCGCCGGGTCCGCACCACGCGGTCGGCGATCATGTCCATCGCGGTCTCGAGGTCGAGCGGCTCCCACTCGGTGCCGTACGGCCTGCGGTAGAGGACCTTCGTCTGGCGGCCGGGGTGGGTGACGAGCTGCTTGCTGGCCGATCCCTTCGGGCACAGCCGCCCGCGGGAGATCGGCGAGTCGGGGTCGCCCTCGATCTGGGTGACCTTGCCGTCCTTGACGTAGACGAGCTGGCCGCAGCCCACGGCGCAGTAGGGACAGACGGAACGCGCGACCGTCTCGGCCCCCTCGACCCGGGGCCGCAGGGCGTCCGTACGCGCCGAGCGCGCCGCCTGCCCCCTGCCGTCCTCTCCCTTGAGCTGCCGGATCACCGGCCAGCGGGAGAGCCATCCACCACCCACGACGCCTCTGATGCCCCAGTGGTGACGGTCTAATCATGAGAAATCGCCGTGTCTTCCCCCACCTGCCGGGAGGTGACCGCGTGGAGGTAGCCCCGGGCGAGCGCGCGACGCCCGGACGAGCGGCGCAGCTCGCTGAGCAGCCGCCGCGTGGCCGCCTCCCCGCTCCGGTCGCCGAGCTGCCGGAAGATCGCCAGCGAGCTCTCCAGCCTGGCCGAGCCGTGCCGCCAGTCGCCCCTGGCCGCCTGGAGCCCGCCCAGCCCCTGCATCGCGTACGCCGCGCAGTGCCGGTCGCCGAAACCCTCGAATATCGTCAGCGCGCGGCCCTGGGCGCGCATCGCCCGCCCGGTCTCCCCCGCGAGGTCGTGCAGGCGGCCGATCTGGAGCGACACGCAGCCCTCCCGGTGGGCGTCGCCGAGTTCCCGCGCCATGCGCAGCGCGCCGCCGAGCCAGTCGGCGGCGCCGTTCAGGTCGCCCGCGCTCAGGCAGGTGCGCCCGAGCGCCTGCCGGGCGTACGCCTCGCCCGACCGGTCGTCCAGCGACACGAACATCCCGAGGGCCCTGCGGAAGTGCCGGGACGCGGCGGCCTGGTCGCCCCGGAACTGGCCGACCGCGCCCAGCCCGCAGATCGACACCGCCTCGCCCCTGACGTCCCCGAGCGTACGGAAGATCACCCGGGAGCGGCGGAACATGCCCGCCGCCTGGACGTACCTGTCCCGATAGAGGGCCACCTGGCCGAGCCCGCGCAGCATGGCGGCCTCGCCCGCCCGGTCTCCGGCGGCGCGCGCGGCCTCCAGCGCGACGCGGTGGGTTTCCTCCCACGCGCCGAGGTGGCAGCGCAGGTCGAAGTACGGCACGAGCGCCGCCGCCAGGCCCCAGGCCGCGCCGGCCAGCCCCGCGTCCGCGGCCAGCCGTACGGCCTCGACCAGGGTCTCGTGCTCGGCGCCGAACCAGGAGACCGGGTCGGCGGCGACCCGGCGCAGGGCGTCCTCGGGCAGCCGCCAGCGCCGGGCGGCGGGCGAGGTCAGGCGGAAGACCGTGGTGGGCAGCCGGGCCGTTGCGTGTTCCGCGGCGGCCGTCCAGCCCGCGACCACGCGCGCCAGCGCCGGCATGTCCACCGCGCCCGCCTTGTCCCTGGCGTCGACGCGCAGCAGGTCGGGCAGCCGGTAGCGGGGCTGGCCGAGGGGATCGGTCCCCACCGGGCGCAGCAGGTTCGCGTCGACCAGCACGTCGGTCACGTCGTCGCTGCGGTGCCGGTCGAGCACCGCGTCGACCACCCAGCCGGGCAGCGGCCGGGTGCCGAGCAGGCCGAGCGCGCGGAACGTGCGCGCGGCGTCGTCCGGCAGCAGGCGGTAGCTGCGGTCGAAGGACTCCCGCACCTCCAGGTCGCCGGCGCGCAGCTCGGCGAGCCTGGCCGTCTCGTCGTCGAGACGCCGCCGCAGCACGGCCGGCGACCAGCCGGGGCGGGCGGCCAGCCGGGCCCCGGCCACCCGGATCGCGAGCGGCAGCCGGCCGCAGGCCCGCACGATGGCGGCGGCCTCCTCCGGCTCCCGCTCCAGCCGCTCCGCGCCGACGATCGCCGTCAGCAGCCCCAGCGCCTCGGCCTGTGGCAGGACGTCCAGGTCGATCCGCGCGGCTCCGGGCAGCTCGGTGATGCGGCGCCTGCCGGTCACGACGACGGCGCTGCCACCGCCCGGCAGCAGATGCCGCACCTGCGCGGCGCCCGCCGCGTCGTCGAGCACGACCAGCATCGGCCGTCCGGCGAGCAGCGTGCGGTAGAGCGCGGCGCGCTCGTGGACGGTGGGCGGCAGCGGCTCCGCCGCGCCCAGCGCGCGCAGCGCCTCGGCCAGCAGCTCCCCCGGCTCGACGAGCTGCGCCGTGCCGCCCAGCGACAGGAAGAGCTGGCCGTGGGGGTACGCCGTGCGGACGGCGTGCGCGCAGCGCACCGCGAGCGCGGTCTTGCCGACGCCCGGCGGCCCGGTGACGACGGCGACCCCGCCGGGGGCGAGCGCCCGGGTCAGCGCCGCCACCTCGGCGGCCCGCCCGGTGAAGTCCACCAGATCGGGTGGCAGCTGACGCGGCACCACCCCCGGGGGCGGCTCCCCGGCGAGCACGGCCTCGTGCGCCCGGCGCAGCTCGGGGCCGGGCTCGATGCCGAGTTCGGTCACGAGGTGCGCGCGGATCGTGCCGAAGGCGTGCAGCGCCTCGCCCTGCCGCCCCGACCAGTGCAGGGCCAGCATGAGCCTGCGCCACAGGTCCTCGCGGAAGGGGTGGTCGGCGAGCAGGGCGCGCAGCTCCCCCGCCGCCTCGCCGTACTCTCCGGCCGCCATGAGCAGCTCGACCAGGTCCTCGGCGGCGCGCAGCCGCGTCTGGGCGAGCCGTTCGAGCCTGCGGTCCCACAGCGGGCTGCCGGGCAGGTCGGACAGCGGGACGCCCTGCCACAGCGCCAGCGCGCGGGCCAGCAGGTCGGCCGCCTCGTCCGGCCGGCCCCGCGCCCGGCGCTCCCGCGCGGCGGCCACCCGTTCCTCGAACAGCAGCAGGTCGAGCTCATGCGGCGGCAGCTCGATCGCGTACCCCGCCCCGAGGGCCCTGATGCGGGCCGGGGCCTGGCCGAGCTCCGCGCGCAGGGCACTCGCGTACGTGCGGAGGTTGGCCGCGGTCGAGCGCGGCCGATGGTCCGGCCACAGCACCTCGGCGAGCTCGTCGCCGCCCACCGTGTGGTTGGCGTGGAGGAGAAGGGTGGCCAGGAGCATGCGGGGTTTCGGGCCGCCGAGCCGTGCCGCCGAGCCCGGCAGGCGGACCTCCAGGGGACCGAGCACTCTGAACGTGGGCTGATCGACTGTCATGACCGCGTTGCTCCCCCTGTCGAAGGACCGGTTCGCCATGACTCGCCCACCCTTTGTACCGACTCTTGATGTTTTTTGTGCAGTAGATTCCGACTCTTTTTGGTCATGAGACTCAGATCGCTTGTCACGGCGGGCCTCGCGGTGGTCCTCGGCCTCGCGTTCGGCGCCGCCACCGCCCCGGCGGCCTCCGCGGCGGGTCCGCGCCCGGACTTCCAGATGCCGTTCCCCTGCGGCCAGGTGTGGACCGGCAACTCCAGCGCCAGCAGCGCGCACCAGTCGTGGGAGATCGACTTCAACCGGGGCAGCACGGCCGACGCGGACCTCGGCGACCCGGTCGTCGCGGCGGCGGCAGGCACGGTCGTCATCGCCGCCAACCAGGGCTCGACCAACGGCTTCGGCAACCTCGTCAAGATCGACCACGGGGGCGGCTGGTTCACCTACTACGCCCACCTCCGGGTCATGTCGGTGAGCCAGGGCGCGCAGGTCGGCCAGGGCCAGAAGATCGGCGAGGTCGGCAACACCAGCAAGCCGGGCAACAACATCTCGCCGCACCTGCACTACGAGGTGCGCACGAGCGACACGTCCTACCCCGCCAACATCCAGAAGGCGGTGTTCGACGGGGTCACCTTCGGCTACCCCGTGCAGACCGTGACCTCGCACAACTGCGGCGGCGGATCGACCAACCCGTACACCCCGCAGGAGGTCTGCGGCAGCGGCTACTCGGTGATCGACTCTGCCGCCCTCGGCACGGCGGGCACCGTCTACCTGCTGTACAACTCGGGCAACGGCTACAACTGCGTCGTCACGATGAAGAAGACCTCGCTGGGCACGACCACCGCGACCAGCGCCTACCTGGAGGTCCAGGGCAAGACCCGGGTGACCGACTCCGGCGACTACGGCTACTACGCCGGGCCGGTACGGGCGGCCGCCGCGGACAAATGCGTGAAGTGGGGCGGCAAGGCCGGCTCGTCCACCTACGACAGCCCCTTCGAGCACTGCGGCTGACCCCCATGACCGAACCCCTGACCGTCCGCGTGTCCCGACGTACGGCCCTGACCGCCGTCGGCGTCGTCACGCTCCTGCTGTGCCTGGCCGGGCTCGTCCCGGCCGGGCCGGCCTCGGCCGCCGAGGGCCCGCTCGCCGCCGCCTTCACGCGGGCGGCGGCGGCCCACGGCGTCCCCCGCGACCTGCTCGTCGCGCTCGCCTACGCCGAGACCCACCTCGACGGCCATGACGGCAAGCCGAGCGCGAGCGGCGGCTATGGCGTGGCGCACCTGGTCAGCAACCCCACGGCGCACACCCTGGAGGAGGCGGCGCGGCTCACCGGAGCGCCGGTCGCCTCGCTCAAGGCCGACGACACGGCCAACGTGGCGGGCGCGGCGGCCGTCCTGCGGGCCCGGGCCGACGCCCTGGGCCTGGACGCCGCCGCCCGCGCCGACGCCGGCCGCTGGTACACCGCCGTCGCGCGCTACGGCGGGGCGAGCACGCCCGAGGTCGCCCGGCTGTACGCCGACGCCGTCTACGACCTGCTCTCGGCAGGGTTCACCGCGCGGACGCCGGCGGGCGAGACGATCACCGTGGCCGCCCGCCCGGTCGATCCGGACCGAGGGGCCCTGGCGAGCGCCCGCGACCTCGACCGGCCGGAGAACCGCAC
This sequence comes from Microbispora sp. NPDC046973, assembly GCF_040644495.1. NCBI lineage: Bacteria > Bacillati > Actinomycetota > Actinomycetes > Streptosporangiales > Streptosporangiaceae > Microbispora > Microbispora sp. NPDC046973. Next base: position 264,049 of record NZ_JBEYWQ010000006.1, read on the forward strand.
GCTCGCCGCGGCCGCCGTCGACTATCCCGGCGCGACGTGGGTGGCGGCCAGCAGCGCCAACTACGCGGTGTCCGACCGGCCGGCGAGCGACGCGATCGACCGCATCGTCATCCACGTCACCCAGGGCTCGTACGCCGGGACGATCTCCTGGTTCCAGAACCCCGCCGCCCAGGTCTCTGCGCACTACGTCGTACGGTCCTCCGACGGCGCGATCACCCAGATGGTGCGGGAGAAGGACCGGGCCTGGCACGCGGGCAACTCCGACTACAACCACCACTCCATCGGCATCGAGCACGAGGGATACGTGGACGACGCGTCGTGGTTCACCGACGCGATGTACCGCTCCTCGGCCGCCCTCGTCCGCTCCATCGCCGCGCGGTACGGCATCCCCAAGGACCGGTCCCACATCGTGGGGCACTACCAGGTCCCCGGATCCGACCACACCGACCCCGGGCCCTACTGGGACTGGAACACGTACATGCAGTACGTCACGGGTGGCAGCGGAACCGGGAACCCGTACACGCCGGAGCAGGTGTGCGGCAGCGGCTACTCGGTGATCGACTCTGCCGCCCTCGGCACGGCGGGCACCGTCTATCTGCTCTACGACTCCGGCAGCGGCGACAACTGCGTCGTGACGCTGAAGAAGACATCGCTGGGCACGGCCACCGCGACCAGCGCCTATCTGGAGGTCCAGGGCAGGACCCGGGTGACCGACTCCGGCAGCTACGCCTACTACGCCGGGCCGGTACGGGCGGCCGCCGCGGACAAATGCGTGAAGTGGGGCGGCAAGGCCGGCTCGTCCACCTATGACAGCCCCTTCGAGCACTGCGGCTGACCTCTTCCGGCATCGGTCCGAGGCCTGATCCCGGCATGACCGGGACACGATCGAGAGCCCCCGCGCGCCGCATCGCGCCGGGGGCTCTCCCCGGTTGTCTGAGATATCCGTGAGAGCGTGGGCCCTGTGGGGTGTAGAGCGCGCAGGGAGGGCAATAAGGGCCTGATCCGGCACTCTTCGTGGGCTACTCATGCCCGCGGGACCACCCTCACGCAGAGGACATCGATGAGCGACCAGCCGCCCGAGTGGGCGAGGAATCTTGAGAAGGCGGCGATCGAGGCGGCCAGGGCCGTCGAACGCGCCGGCCGGGCACTCGGCAAGGCGGTGGAGCAGGCAGGGCGCACCGCCAAGGCCCAGGCGGCGATGGCGGCCGCCTACCAGGCGGACCTGGAGGGACTGGAGAAGGTGCTGCGGGCCCTTCCCGCGGAGCAGGTCAGGGACATCTCGGCGGCCGCGGCGGTGGTCACGGCGACCGCCGACCAGGTGCTGGCCCAGACGCCCAAGGACGACCTCTGAGCCGGCGGCGGCGAAGGCACGCGGATCCTTCCCCTGAACGGCGGGCAGGAGCGGCGGGCAGGAGCGGCGCGCCGGTATCCACAGCCTGTGGACGACCACGGGGCCCTGTGGTTTTCCGCACCCCCGGGATGCGGCGCACCGGACAGAGCCCGGCGGCGCCCCTCATGGTGACCGCATCGCCCGGCTTCTAGCGTCACCCGCATGGACACCGCGGAAATCGGAGGGATCGCCGGGTGGGCGATGGAGCTCACCGAACGCCTGGGCGCGCCGGGCGCCGGCGTGGCGATCGCCCTGGAGAACCTGTTCCCACCCCTGCCCAGCGAGGTCATCCTGCCGCTCGCCGGGTTCACCGCCGCGCGCGGGGACATGAGCCTGGTCGCCGCCCTCCTGTGGACGACCGCGGGCTCCGTCGTGGGGGCGCTCGCGCTCTACTGTGTGGGCGCGCTGCTCGGCCGGGAGCGTACGGTGGCCATCGCGGCGCGTCTGCCGCTGGTCAAGATCTCCGACATCGAGAAGGCGGAGGCGTGGTTCGCCCGGCATGGTGTGAAGACGGTGTTCTTCGGGCGCATGATCCCGATTTTCCGCAGCCTGATATCGGTCCCCGCCGGTGTGGAACGCATGCCGCTCGGCACCTTCCTCCTGTTCACCACGCTCGGCAGCCTGATCTGGAACACCGTGTTCGTGCTGGCGGGTTACCTGCTCGGCGAGAACTGGCACCTCGTCGAGGAGTACATGGGGATCGTGTCCAAGGTGGTCGTGGCGGCCGTCGTGCTCGTCGTCGTCCGGTTCGTGGCCGTACGGCTGCGGGAACGGCGCGGCCAGGGACGCCGTGCCCGTTGACCAGCCGCTCCCCGGGCAGGTCCGCCTGCCGTCCGGAGCGGCGCGAACCGCCGCGAAGGAGCCGATGAACGTCGCGCGCGCCCTCAGGATCCTCACGGCGCTCGTCATCGGCACGCTGACGGCGGTCGTCGAGCTGGCCTGCCTGCTGGTGGCCGCGCCGCTGGCCCTGCTCTGCCTGCCGCACCCCGCCGCGCGACGCACCGGGGAGCGGGTGCTGCGGGCCGTGGCCGTGCCGCTGGCCAGGCTCGAGATGCGCAGGCTCGGCCTGCTCGGCGGCCTCGACCTCGCCGTCGGAACGGGCCGGGTCGCCGGGTATCTCGCGGCCCGGTGGCCGGTCGGCCTGCTCGGCGGTCTCGTGCTCTTCCTGCTGGTCGTGGGCGTGAGCGTGTCCGTGTACATGGTGTGGAGCTGGGCGCACGGGGAGAACCCCGACGGCATCCCGCCGACTCCCGGCATCCTCGCCTACTTCGGGGTGGCCGGGCTCGTCCTGCTGTTCCTCGACGTCATGGGCATCCAGGGCGTCGCCGCCCTGGAACTGCGGGTCGCCCGGCGCTTCCTCGGCCCCAGCCCCACCGAGCTGCTGGAGCGCCGCATCGACGAACTGGCGAGGACCCGCGCCGGCATCGTGAGCGCGGTGGACCAGGAGCGGCGCAGGATCGAGCGCGACCTGCACGACGGCGTTCAGCAGCGGCTGGTGGCCCTCGCCGTGCTGATCGGGCGGGCCCGGCGGGGGCGCACCCCGCAGCTGCGCGACGACCTGCTCCAGCAGGCCCACGAGGAGGCGCAGGAGGCCCTGCGCGAGCTGCGCGAGGTCGCCTGGCGCGTCTACCCGGCCGAGCTCGACACGCTCGGGCTGCGCGAGTCGCTGGCCGCCGTCGCCGAGCGGGCCGGGACGCCCGTCACGGTCGCGTACGGCCTGACCGCGCGCCCGCCCACCGAGGTGGAGACCGCGGTCTACTTCGTCGTACGGGAGGCCGTGACGAACGCCGCCAAGCACGCGGCGGCGGGGCAGGTGCGGGTGGAGATCCTGGAGGACCGGGACACGATCGTCGTACGGGTGCGCGACGACGGGCGGGGCGGCGCCGACCCCGGTGGGGGCGGCCTGTCCGGGCTGGCTCGCAGGGTCGCCGCGCTGGACGGCCGGTTCCGGGTGGACAGCCCGCCCGGGGGCCCGACCACCGTGAGCGCGGAGCTGCCCTGCGGGTGACCCCGCTCGAAGGCCGGGCCCTCCTGCGATACCGAACGGCCTTTCGTGCGAACGCGCCGGCCGGATACGAAGCCCGGCCGGCGCGTCACGGATGATCTAACCGAGGTGCCGTGCGAAGAACCGCAGCGCGCTGTCGGTCTCGAACTCGGGGACCTCCCCGTGCCCTCCGGGATTGGCGTGCAGCGTCTTGTCGGCCGTCCCCAGAGCGTCGAACAGCGCCAGGCCCCGCGCCCGCGGCACCCGCTCGTCGTCCCACTGGAGCAGGAACCGCACCGGGACGGCGACCCGGGCGGCGGCCTCGGCCAGCCCGTCCACGCCGAGCAGGCCCAGCACCGCCGCGCGGACCCGGGGGTCGGCGGCGACGAAGGGCACGCCGAGCCCGCAGCCCATCGACATTCCGTAGTAGCCCACAGGGCCGGCGCCGACGACGTCGAGTTCCCGCACCGCGGTCAGGACCGCCTGCCATTCCGGAACGGCGTGGCCGGCCAGGAACGTGTGCATGGTGGCGAGATGCGGGGCGATGTCCTCACCCGCGGCCATGCCTGCCCGCAACCCGGCCGCGACCCGGGCGAACTCCTCGGTTTTCGGCCGGTCGCCGTGGCCCGGCGCATCGACCGCGACCACCGCGAAACCGCCCTCGGTGACGAAGCGGCGCGCGCGGGCCACGATGCCGGGGGCCTTCTTGTGCTGCCCGCCGCCGTGGCCCATCAGGATCAGGGGGCGAGCTCCGGTGGCGTCTTCCGGCGTCCACAACACACCGGGAACCTCGCCGAGGGTGAACAGCTGTTCGGTGACGCCGTCCGACGACGTCCGGGAGATGAAGCGCAAAGCGTTACACGCCTTTCGGGATGCCTTCTGCGGGCGCTCCCCAGCCCGTGCGACGGAGGGAGCCCCGACCTGTCACAGCGTTGATCGGTCTCACCTCCTCGGGTCGCAGCGGTGCACGGCGACGCCGAACGTATCACCGGACCGCGCGGAGCTCCCAGTGATTTACGCGGCACAGTGATTTACGCGGCACCAGGAGCTCTGCGCGGCTTTCCCGTCGAGTGCGTCAGCGTTCCCCGAGGTCCGCGCGCTTGGCCGCGGCGACCACCGACACCCAGGCCATCGCGACGAGCACGCCGACGCAGAGGGTGAGGGAACCGGCCCGCCCGCCGGACATGGCCCATCCGTTGCCCAGCAGGAGAGCCAGGCCGCCGAGGCGGGAGGCGACCGCGTACGCCCCCCGCCCCGCGCGGGCGAAGTGCCGGCCGAGGACGAAGCAGGCCGCGATCAGTGCGGTGAAGGCCACCGAGCCGGCCGCCATGTGCAGCATCGCGTGCCAGCTCATCCCGGCCGGAGCCCCGAGCGGGGTGCCCACGGGGAAGCCGTCCCCCGGGTCCATGCCGAAGGCTCCGGCCGCCGCCAGCCCGGCGCCCTCGACGAGCAGCAGCCTCGGCGCCCACGTCCCTCCGGGAGTGCCGCGCATGACCCTGCGCAGTCCGATCGCCCCGGCGACCGTCAGGACGGCGGTGATCCAGAAGTTGCCGATCTGCAGCCATCCGAGGTCGCCGGTGCTGAGCATGCTGAGCGGATGACGGAGCAGGTCGAAGCCCTCTCGGGTGAACGCCTGCGTCAGCGAGACGATCCCGAAGACCGGCGTGGTGAGCACGGCGCAGGTGAGCAGCGTACGCGTCGAGCCGGTCGAGCCCGATGTGCGGCGCGACGCGGCCGGCTGGGTGGTGGGCTGGGTCGTGTCCTGCGTGGCGGTCATGGCCGTTCCCTTCTCCGGTGGTCTCGGCCGGTGCGGTGTCCGGCCTCGCTGACGCGTCGAACGGCGGCCGCGCGATTCGACCAGCCCTGCCCGCCCAGGCCAACCCGTGCTCATCCGCGCCCGTCCGTGCCGTCCGCCCGCCCCCTACCTGCGGCATCAGCGACGTCTGCGCATTCCCTGTCACATGTGCGTTCCCTGTCACATCGACGCGAAGGCCCAGGTCACGACGTGTCAGGATCGGAGCCTGTCGATTCCGGTTCGTCCGCCACGACGTGGAGGTGACGGCGGGGACCGGCGAACGGCCCGGCCGGCCACCGGAACCAAGGAGAAGGAGAACGACGATGCGGTTTCTGATGACCACCAAGGGCACCGACGCGAACCCGGACGCGGCGATGATGGCCGAGATGGGCGCCTTCATCGAGGAGATGACCCGGGCCGGTGTGCTGCTGGCCACGGGCGGGCTGGAGCCGGGCGGTGTGCGGATGATCTCCTCCGGCGGCGAGATCACGGTGACCGACGGCCCCTTCACCGAGGCGAAGGAGGCGATCGTCAGCTTCGCCCTGATCGAGGCGCGGTCCCGCGAGGAGGCCGTGGAGCTGGCCCGCCGCTTCTGGAAGATCGTGGGCGACGGCGAGGGCTCGATCCAGCAGGTGTTCGGCCCCGAAGACGCCCCCGGGCCCGGCCCCCGCTGACACCGGAGAACGTCGGCGAGGCCGTGACCAGGCAGGTGGTCCGGCCCCCGGCGAGGTACGCGCCGGGTTGCGCGGCGGGCGGGCCGATGCTGTCATCGGTCGGGTGACCTCCCTGGACGCCCATCGCGTCGTGGACGCGGTCTGGAAGATGGAGTCCGCGAGGATCGTCGCCGGCCTCGTCCGGATGGTCGGCGACGTCGGCCTGGCGGAGGAGCTGGCGCAGGACGCCGTCCTCGCCGCGCTGGAGCGGTGGCCCGGGGCGGGCGTCCCGGACAACCCGGGCGCCTGGCTCATGACCGTCGCCAAGCGCCGCGCCGTCGACCACCTGCGCCGGGAGGAGCGGCGGGACCGCGGGCAGGAGCAGCTCGCCCACGATCTCGCCACCCGCCCCGACGACGGCGAACGTGACGTGGACGACGTGGTGGACACGCTCGACGGAGAGGTCGGCGACGACGTCCTCCGGCTGATGTTCGTCTCCTGTCACCCGGTGCTGTCCACCGAGGCCCGGGTCGCGCTCACACTGCGGCTGATCGGCGGCCTTCGGACCGACGAGATCGCGCGGGCCTTCCTCGTCTCCGAGAGCGCCGTCGCGCAGCGGATCGTGCGGGCCAAGCGGGCGCTCGCCGACGCGCACGTCCCCTTCGAGGTCCCGTCGGGGCCGGAACGGGCGGCCCGGCTGTCGTCGGTGCTCGAAGTGATCTATCTCGTGTTCAACGAGGGATACGCGGCGACGGCGGGCGACGACCTGATGCGCCCGTCCCTGTGCCTGGAGGCGCTGCGCCTGGGCCGGGTCCTGGCCGAGCTGACCCCGGACGAGGCCGAGGTGCACGGCCTGGTCGCGCTGATGGAACTGCAGCAGTCGCGCTCGGCCGCGCGTATCGGCCCTTCGGGGGAGCCCGTCGTGCTGCACGAGCAGAACCGGGGACGCTGGGACCCGCTGCTCATCCGGCGCGGCTTCGCGGCGCTGCTGCGGGCGCGGCAGGCCGGCGGCCCCCTCGGTCCGTACGTGCTGCAGGCGGCCATCGCGGCCTGCCACGCGCGGGCCGCCACGCCGGAGGAGACCGACTGGCCGCAGATCGCGGCGCTCTACGAGGCTCTCGTCAGGGTGCTGCCCACGCCGGTCGTCCAGCTCAACCGCGCGGTCGCGCTCGCCATGGCCTACGGGCCGCGCGTGGGTCTCACGCTGGTGGACACGCTGACCGGCGAACCCGCGCTCAAGGGCTACCACCTGCTGCCCGCCGTACGCGGGGACCTGCTGGCCCGGCTCGGCCGGCACGACGAGGCCCGCGCGGAGTTCGACCGCGCCGCGTCCCTCACCCGCAACACCGCGGAACGGTCAGTGTTGCTGCGGCGCGCCGCGACCTGCGGCCAGGAAGCCCAAGAAGCTCAGGAAGGCGGGGAAGGCGGGAAAGCCCGGGAAGCGGCCGCGGAGGCCGGACCGGCGGATGCGGAGGTCACGCTCGGCAGGGCCATGGGGCTCTTCCTCGCCCGGCCCGATCTGAGCGCCGACACGATCCGCTCCTACAACCAGACCCTGGCGCGGCTGTGCCGGCACCTCGGCGAGGACGTCCCGCTGCGCGACGTGACGTCCCACCGGGTCGCCGAGGTCTTCGCCGCGGCGTGGGGCACGGCGGCGGGGGCGACCTGGAACCGGCACCGCGCGGCACTGCGGTCGTTCGCCGCGTGGGCGGCCGAACGCGGCTGGGCCGCCGCCGGCCTCGCCGCCCCGCTCGACCGGCGGCCCGAGCCCCGCGCCCGCCCCCGCCCCATCGACCGGTCGCGACTGGACAGCCTGTGGGAGCGGCCGGACGTCCCGCTGCGCGAGCGCGCGCTGTGGCTGCTGCTGTACGAGAGCGCGGCCCCGGCCGAATGGGCGCTCTCGCTCGACGTGGAGGACCTCGACCTGCCCGGCATGCGCGGCCGGGTGAAGGCCAGGGGGCACTGGCTGCGCTGGCAGTCCGGCACGGCCGCGCTCCTTCCCCTCCTCGTCGGAGACCGCCGCCGGGGCCCGCTGTTCCTCGCCGACCGCAGGCCGGGGCCGGGCCGCATGCCGGCGGCGGCCGACCTGTGCCCGCACACGGGCCGGGGCCGCCTGTCGTACGAGCGGGCGGAGTACCTGTTCAAACGGGCGACCAGGGACCTCGATCCGGAGGGCGGCGGTTACACCCTGCACCGCCTGCGCCACTCGCGCCTGGCCCACCTCGGCGAGGACGGCTGGTCCGCGCCGATGCTCATGTCCCTGTCCGGCCACGCCAGCGCGCGGACCCTGCACGGATTCGTCAGGGTTCCGCGACCTGCGGATACCGTTGCCTGAGTGGGGAGGAAAGCGGCATATCTCAAGGACGTCCTGCTCTGGGCCGTCCTCGTGCTGCCGGCGCTGTGGGCGGGCCTCACGCACGCCCTGGCCGACAGGTACACCTGGCCCGAGGTGATCACCGGGCTGGCCGCGATCGGCCTCGCCGTCGCGCTCGCCCGGTCCCGGCCGCTGGTGGCGATGCTCGTGCCGGCCGCGCTGTGGGCGGGCTCGGTGGCCGTGCGGGGCGACCCCACCGTCTTCTTCCTGGCCCTGGCCGTGATGAGCTACCTGGCCGGGGTGCGCATGGCCATGGCCCGGCCGGCCCTGCTCGGCCTGTCGGCCGCCGCGGTCGCCGCCGCCGCCGTCGTCCCGGTCGTACGGTGGCTTCTCACGGCCCGGTGGGACCTGGGCGCGTGGTTCTTCGCCGTCACGGGCATCGCGCTGTTCGGACTCGTCCCGTGGCTCGCGGGCCACGCCCGGCACCAGAGCCAGGCCCTGACCAGGGCGGGCTGGGAACGCGCCGGGCATCTGGAGCGCGAGCGGCGCATACTCGCCGAGCGGGCGAGGCTGCGGGAGCGCGCGGCGATCGCGAGGGAGATGCACGACCTGCTCGGTCACGACCTGAGCCTGGTCGCGCTGCGGATCGGCGCCCTGGAGATCGCCGCCGACCTCCCCGAGAGCCGGCGCAGGGCGGCGGGCGAGGCCCGAGAGGCGGTCACCGCCGCGGCGGAGCGCCTGCGCGACGTCGTCGCCGTGCTCGGGGACGGCGACGGCCTCGGCCCGGCGTCCACGGACCCGGTATCCACGGACCCGGCATACGCGGACCCGATGTACGCGGATCCGCCCGAGGTGAGCGTGGACGAGCTGGTCCGCCGCGCCGTGGCCGCAGGGATGACGGTCACGCTGCACGGCGCGCACGAGGAGGCGAGGATCCCCGCGCCCGCGCTCGCCACCGTGCGGCGGGTCGTCCGTGAGGGGCTGACCAACGCCGCCAAGCACGCGCCGGGGGCCCCGGTCACCGTACGGCTCGCGCACGCACCGGGCGAGACCGTGGTCGCCGTCGCCAACGCCGCGCCGCACCGGCCCGGCCTCGGCGTGACGGGCGGACACGCGCTGCGGGCGCTGGCGGAGCGGGTCCGCCTGCTGGGCGGCTCCCTGCGGAGCGGCCCCGCCGACGGCGGATTCACCCTGACCGTACGGCTCCCGCACACCGGGCCCCCGCATGTCCCCCCGCGAGCGGCGTCGCGTCCCGTGGAGCTGGAGCTGGCGCTGGCCCGGCGGCGGGTGCGCCGCACGCGGCTGGCAGCAGCGCTCGTCTGCCTGGCCGCGGCGGCCGGAGTGGCGGCGTTCGTGCTGGGGTTCACGGTCTACGAGGCGACCACCTCGGTCCTGCCGCCTGCCGAGTTCGCGAAGCTGAGGGTCGGGCAGGCCGAGTCCGAGGTCGCGGCGGTGCTGCCGGCCAGGACCAGGATCGACGACCCGTCGTGGCCCGAGCCGCCGATCCCGCCGGGCGCCCGATGCCGCTACTACAGCACCAGCCCCGAGCCGTTCGGCGAGTTGACGCTCTACCGGCTGTGCTTCGCCGGGGGCCGGCTGGTCGGCAAGACCTTCCTGCCCTCCTGAGCGGCGCCCGGAGACTTTCCGCGCTTCCGTACCATCAAGGCGTGCACGCGATCCGGGTGGTCCTGGCCGACGACGAACCGGTGATCCGCGCCGGGGTGCGGGCGATCCTGGCGGCGGACCCGGGCATAGACGTGGTCGCCGAGGCCGCCGACGGGCGTGAGCTGGTGGACGCCGTCCTGGCGCACCGGCCCGACGTCGCGCTCGTCGACATCCGGATGCCCGGCCTGGACGGGCTGGCCGCCGCGGCCGAGGTGCGCAGGACCGCCCCCGCCACCGCCGTGCTGATCATGACGTCCTTCGGCGAGGACGCCTACGTCGCCCGGGCGCTGGGCGACGGCGCGGCCGGGTTCCTGCTGAAGACCGGGGATCCGCGCGAGTTCCCCCTCGGGGTGCGGGCGGCGGCCGAGGGCGGGGCGTACCTGTCGCCGCCGGTGGCCGCACGGGTCATCCGGGGCCTCGCCGGCGACCGCCTGTCGCGCTCGGTCGCGGCCCGCGATCGGGTCGCGGCGCTGACCGACCGGGAGCGCGAGGTGCTCGCCCTGGTCGGCGAGGGCCTGTCGAACGCGGGCATCGCCGCCCGCCTGCACCTCGCCGAGGGCAGCGTCAAGACCTACATGAGCACGATCATGGGCAAGCTCGGCGTGCCCAACCGGGTGCGGGCGGCGGTCATCGCCCACGAGGCGGGACTGGCGGGCGGGCGGTAGTCAGCACCGCCGCCAGCGCCGGGCGCCGCCGCATCGCGGCGACCAGGGCGGTCGCCGGGTTCCGCAGGGCCAGCAGGACCAGCGGCGCGACCAGCGCGCCGAACAGCAGCCCCGCCGCCACGTCGTGGGGGTAGTGGACGCCGACGAAGACCCGGGAGAACGCCTCCAGCAGCGCGAGCGCCGGCGCCACCACCGCCGCGCCGCGCCACAGGGCGACCAGCGCGACGGCCCCGGCCGCGGCGAAGGTCGCGTGGTTGCTCGGCAGCGACCAGTCGCCGTACGGTGGGCAGGGCGCCACCGTGACCACGTCGGTCAGGTCCCAGCAGGGGCGCCTCAGCCGCAGGACGCTCTTGACGCCCTCACTCGCGAGATAGGCCGTCACCACCGCGACCGGTGCGAGCAGGGCGAGCGCCATCCTGCTGTCGGCCGCCCGCCGCGCCCGCCACCAGCCGAAGACGAGGAACGCGAAGAGGATCGCGGGGACGGCGTCCGTCGCGACCTCCGCCGCGTCGCGCACCCACGCGGGTGTGTGCTGGGCGAACGCGGTGACCTCCCGGTACCACTCGGCGCTGATGTCCGGGACGTCCTCGATCTCGTTGCCCACCGGTTCCCCTCGGTGCCGCGTCCTGCCGGTCCGTCCGGCCCCTCGACCCTAGGGACCGGCCGGCACGGCGGGCACTCGCGGAAAGTCGCCGGTGACCCTTCACTTTCGTCAATGTTCCGCCAGGACGCGTCGACGCTCCGCCGCGACGGCCGCCCTCCGGCGGGTGAACCACGCGTACGCAAGGGCGGCGCCGCCGACCAGCAGCGGCCAGACGAGGTAGACGCCCGACGCGGCGACCAGCAGGGCGACCGCCACGAGCGCGAGCAGGGCGGCGGCCCTGGCCCGGCCGGGCGGCAGCAGCCGGATGGCGGCCGCCACGCCGATCGCGTAGACCACCACGAACGACCCGTTGGTCATCAGCACCAGCGGACGGATGCCCGTCCCCGCCGCGTACACGACGGCGAGCGCCAGGAAGGACAGCACGGCGACGACCGCGAGGCTGCGCCGGGGCACCTCCCCGGCGACGCTGCCGCGCGACAGCCAGCCGGGCAGGGCGCCGTCGCGGCCGAGGGCCGCGCCGAGCTTGGCCGCCCCCGCCCAGTACGCGTTCATCGCGCCGAGCGTCAGCAGCAGCGCGGCGACGGCGGCGAGCAGCCGGGCGTTGCCGCCGAGACCGAGGGCCAGCAGGTCGCCGAGGGGAGCCCGCGCGCCTCCGGCGGCCGGGCCGAGGACGGCGACGGTGGCGAAGGCGACCGACAGGTACAGCACGCCGACCAGCACGACGGCGGCCGCGGCGGCCCTGGGCAGGTCCCTGGACGGCCTGCGGAAGTCGGCGGCGAGGTGCGTGATCGCCTCCCAGCCGGCGAAGCTCCACACCAGCAGGGCCGCCGCCGGGGCGATGGCCGTCCAGCCGTGCGGGGCGAACGGCCGCAGGTTGGCCACATCGGCGTGCGGGAGCGACAGCGCGACGGCGACGACGAGCAACGCGACGAGCAGCCCGGCCAGCCCGAGCTGGACCCGGCCGGTCACCCGCAGACCCGAGGCGTTCGACACGGTCACGACCGCCATCAGCCCCGCCGCCGTCAGCGTCGCGGTGCCGGTCCCGCCGCCCACCGCCGCGGCGACGTACTCGCCGCCGAACAGCGCCGCGGCGGCGGCGCTGGGCGGAATCGCGAAGTAGAAGCACCAGCCGACGACGACCGCCGCCCGGTCCCCGAAGGCGAGGCGGGCGTAGGTCGACACGCCGCCGGAGTCAGGGTGGCGCGCGCCGAGCGCCGCGAACGCCGCCGCCAGCGGCGCCGACAGCACGACCAGGCCGAGCCAGGCCAGCAGCGACGCCGGTCCGGCCGCCTGGGCCGCGAGTGCGGGCAGGGCGATGACGCCCGTGCCGAGCACCGCGCCGACGTACATGGCGGTGCCCTGGGCCGCCGTGAGGCGGCCCGCCGGTGCGGTAGCGGATGCGACAGCAGGGGTGACGCTCGTCTGAGTCATGCGCGTTCACCTTCCAGTCAGGGAAGCGGCCGGCCGGGAATGCCCCGGCCGGCCCAGGTCGTGGAGCTGTCTCAGGCGGAGGTGCTGAACTCGAGGCTGGCGGGCAGGTCGGAACGGCGCGTGACGTTGAGCTTGCGGTAGATCCGGGTCAGGTGCTGCTCGACCGTGCTGACCGTGATGTACAGCTTGTCGGCGATCTCGCGGTTGGTGTATCCGACCGCGGCGAGCGAGGCCACCCGGCGCTCGGCTTCGCTCAGCGTCCCCGAGGCGCTCTCGGTGCGGGGCGGCTCGACCGGCTGCCCGGGACCGCCCTGGGTGAGCGCGTTGACCAGCGGGACCGCCTCGCACTCCTCCGCGATCCGCTGCGCCTGCCTGGCGACCGTACGGGCGCGGCGCAGCTCTCCCACCGCCTGGTAGGCGTCGGCCAGGTCGACCAGGGCCCGGGCCAGCTCGTACTGGTCGCCGCTCGCCTGGAGCATGTCGGCGGCGCGGCGCAGCAGCGGGGGACGCTGCCGGGGCTCGCTCGCGGCGGCCGTCAGCCGCAGACCGGTGCCGCGGGCGCGCACCGGGCCGGGGGCGCAGCGGGCCACGTGCTCGTCCAGCAGCGGGCGGGCCCGCTCCGCGCGGCCCATGCGGATCAGCGCCTCGGCGGCGCCCGTACGCCAGGAGACCAGCCCCGGCGAGTCGAGGCTCCAGGAGCCCATCAGCTCGCCGCAGGTCTGGAAGTCGCGCAGCGCCATGCCGAGGTCGCCCGTCGCCAGGTGGTAGCGGCCCCGCGCGTTCAGATAGTGCAGGCCGTACCGGGTCTGGAGCATGGCCTCGGGCACCGGCTGGTTCACCAGCTGCACGGCCTCGTCCAGCCGGCCCATCGCCGTCACCGAGGTCAGCAGCACCGACAGCGGGGCGCCGACCGCGACCCCCCAGCTCGACGGCGGGATGAGCCGCACGGCCATCTGGGCGAGGCCCTCGGCGCCCTCGAGGTCGCCCTGCCGCAGGCTGATCTCGGCGCGCAGCGCCGCGAGGCGGGCCTGCCTGCTGGGGGCACGCCGGCTGGCGGCCTCCTCGAAGAACAGGTCGCACCAGGGGGCCGCCAGGTCGGGCCGCTCACCGTAGATCAGCGCGAGCAGGGCGCACTCGACGGCGTCCATCGACATGTCGTCCAGACGGGAGCCGCGCAGGATGCGCTCCACGTCGGCCAGCGTCTGCGGGTGCGGGCCCTTGGTCAGCACCGCCGCGAGCGCGGTGGCGGCCTCCAGCCGGCCGATGACCGGCGCGGACGGCGGCGCCTGCGTGCTCATGTCGGTGACCCTCGGGATGTGGGCCAGGAACGGCGTGTAGGAGCAGCGCAGCCACGGCCGGGCGGCGCGGATCTCGGCCACGGTCTCCGCGTCCATGATCGAGCCGATCCTGCCCAGGTGGTCGAGCACGTCGCGGGCGTCGTCGAAGCGGCCGTGCCACAGCAGCGCCTTGGCCAGCACGACCGCGTCGGAGCCGCGCAGGTGGCCGCGGTGCATAGCGTCGGTGAGCTCGTCGAGGTGGGCGGCCGGGGCGCTCGGGTTGAGCCGCCACTCCGCCCGCACCAGCGTCGTCTTGATGGTGGCCCTGCGCTGGTCGTCGGTGCACGCGCCGTCGGCCAGCCGCAGGTAGTCGACGGCGGGCTCGACGCGTCCCTCGCTGAGCGCCTGCCGGGCCGCCTCCTCGAGGATCGGCACGGCCCAGGACCCCCCGTTGTGCTGGGCGGCCAGCAGGTGCTCGGCGATCACGGCGGCCGGGGCGGCCTGGCCGTACGCCAGCTCGGCGGCCCTGCGGTGCAGGTCCGTCCGCTCGTGCCGGTCGAGATCGGCGAGCACGGCGGCGCGCGCCTGCGGGTGGCGCAGGTGCAGGTCGGCGCCGACCAGCCCGGCGTTGTGCAGCGAGTTGAGCGCCTGGACGACCACGCCGGCGTCGAGGTCGAGCAGCCGGTCGAGGTGGCCGGGGTCGCCGGATACCGCCAGGCCCCGGGCGACGCGGGCCGCGAGCGGGTGCCCGCGGTGCAGGCACGACTGCACCGCCAGGCGGTAGGCGTCGCCCGCGACGATCTCGTCGAGCCCCGCGTCCGTCTCGTTCTCGGCCGCGACGCCTCCGGCGTCGGCCGCGGCGAGGTGGTCCTCGATGAGCGCGCCCACGAGCAGCGGGTTGCCGCCGCTGACCGCGTGCCAGTCGGCGGCGAACCGCCGGGCGACCTCGTCACCCACGATGTCGGCGGCCATGATCTCGACGCCCTCGCGGGACAGGGCCGACAGCGGGAGGCGGCGGCAGTGCGGCTGGCGCAGCAGTTCGGTCTGGAACAGCGTCGGGGCGTTCCACGACTCCTCCGACTGGCTGAAGATCGCCAGGATGTGGGCGAAGCGCAGCCTGCGGGCGAGGTAGGCCAGGCAGAGCTGCGAGGCGCGGTCGGCGTGCTGGATGTCGTCCACCACGATCATGAGCGGGTGCCGCTCGGCGAGTTCGAGGAGCACCATGCACAGGGCGTGCACGATGTGGGCGTCCACCTGGTCGACGTAGTCGGCCAGCGGGTCGGCCGACATAGCGCAGCGGGCGCCCTCGTGCAGCAGGTTGCGGGTGCGCTCCTCCTCGTCGGGGGTGAGCGGCGCGTTGTGCAGGATCTGCGACAGCACGGCCAGGGCCAGCCCCGACTCCGCCTGCGAGCAGGTCGCGGTCAGCGGCAGCGCGCCGTGCTCCAGCGCGTCCTCGACCAGGGTGTTGAGCAGCGCGGTCTTCCCCGTCGCGACGGGCCCGCCGACGATCGCGATCTTTCCTCTGCCGGTGACGGCGTCGGCCAGCATGTCCTCAAGGGAGGCCAACACCTCTTCCCGCTCCACCAGGGCCATAATGAGCCTCCCGAATTCCGTTCGATTCTCGGCCGGACGGCCGGTTTCACAATTGCCGTGACTTCTGTAAGACTTGTTGGTTGAGATGTCGTGGGGCTTGTCGGCCGAGACGCCGTCAGCCGACCAGCGTCATTCGCGCGGAAACGCTCTCGCCGGCCCGCTCCGCCGCGCCTTCCACGTTCGTTTCGCCCGCGCGGGCCAGCGCCGAGCGGACGGCCGCGAAGGACGCGGCGACCACGTCGTGGTCGAGGCCCACCCCCCAGACCTGCCGCCCGTCGATCACGCACTCGGCGTAGACCGCGACCTCCCGGTCCTCCCCGCTCCCGGCCGCGGCCTCCACGCCGGTGCGGTGGACCATCTGCACGTCCACGTTCCAGACCGCCAGCCGGGCGCCCAGGGTGCGGATGGCGTCGGCCCGCGGCCCGGCGACGTCGAAGCGCGCGCCGTCGACGTACAGCGTGGTCTGCAGCGGCCGGCCGCCGAGCCCGAGCGGGACGGTGATCTCGGTCCGCGACAGGTACTCCTCGTCGAACAGGTCCCGGACGACGGTCGGGGTGATCTCCCCGCCCGAGCCGTCCGCGTGGGCCTGCACGACGCGGGCGAACTCCGCCTGCAGGCTCTTGGGCAGGTTCAGCCCGTGCCAGGCGCTCAGGATGTAGGCCACGCCGCCCTTGCCCGACTGGCTGTTGATGCGCACCACCGCCTCGTACGTGCGGCCGACGTCCTTGGGGTCGATCGGCAGGTACGGCATGCGCCACGGCAGGTCGTCCACGCTGACGCCCGCCTCGCCGGCCTCCACGGTCAGCGCGTCGAAGCCCTTCTTGATGGCGTCCTGGTGGGAGCCGGAGAAGGCCGTGTAGACGAGGTCGCCGCCGTACGGGTGGCGGGGGCTGACCTGCATCTCGTTGCAGTACTCGACGGTGCGCCGGATCTCGGTGATGTCGGAGAAGTCGATGCCGGGGTCGACGCCGTGGGTGTACATGTTCAGGCCGAGCGTGACCAGGCAGACGTTGCCGGCCCGCTCGCCGTTGCCGAACAGGCAGCCCTCGATCCGCTGGGCGCCGGCCAGCAGCGCCAGCTCGGAGGCGGCCACGCCGGTGCCCCGGTCGTTGTGCGGGTGGATCGACAGGCAGACGTGCTCGCGGCGCGACAGGTTGCGGTCGAGCCACTCGATCTGGTCGGCGAAGACGTGCGGGAGCGACCGCTCCACCGTCGTCGGGAAGTTGAGGATGATCTCCCGGCCCTCCTCCGGCTGCCACACGTCCATGACCGCCTCGCAGACCTCGAGCGCGAACTCGGGCTCGGTCTCGTTGAACAGCTCGGGCGAATACTGGAACCCCAGGTCGCAGTCGCCCAGGGTGGCCTCGGCGTACTTCATCATCAGGCGGGTGCCCTCGACGGCGAGGTCCCTGCACTCGTCGCGCGTCATGCCGAAGACCACCCGGCGGAAGAGCGGGGCCGTCGCGTTGTAGAGGTGGATGTTGGCCCGGGGCGCACCGGCCAGGCTCTCCACGGTCCGCCGGATCAACTCGTCGCGCGCCTGCACCAGAACCGAGATCCGCACGTCGTCGGGGATCCGGTCCTGCTCGATGAGCATGCGCACGAAGTCGTGGTCGTCCTGGCTCGCCACCGGGAACCCGACCTCGATCTCCTTGTAGCCCATCCGTACGAGCAGGTCGAACATCGCGAGCTTGCGCTCCGGGCTCATCGGGTTGACGAGCGACTGGTTGCCGTCGCGCAGGTCGGTGGACAGCCATCGCGGGGCGGCCTCGATCGTCCGGTCCGGCCAGCGCCGGTCCGCCAGGCGGACGGGGGTGAAGGCCGAGTAACGGGAAGGAGAGCTGCTCATGAGGAATTCCTTTCTCATCGGCGACCATGCCACCGAATTCGCGACCGACCGTTTCTCTCGAAAAGCTGCCCGCGAATCGCGCCGACTTCCTTCGGGAAGGCCGTCCAAATTGCTGGTGATTCGCTGACCGGTACGTTGCCGAAGCTACAAGCGCCCTGGTCAAGGGGCAAGAGAGAAGCAACTAGAGTGCGCCCGGTGTCAGCCGTACGATCGGTAGGGGTATCGAAAGTTGTAGGTCCGGTACAACCTCCCGGGCGGCCCCCTTAACGCCCCCCTGAATCGGACACATACTCCGAGTCATGTCGATCAGCAGAGCAGCATTCCCGGCCATTTCGATTTCGCCTTTCCGAATCCTCGGAATGTGCGTGACCGAGGCGCGCCCGTCCGTTCTGGCCATCTTCTTCCTGCGGTTCGCCGCCGGCGCGGCCCTGGACGCCGGGCTCGTCCCCGCCGACCCGTTCCGCCTGGCGGCGGGGGCACTGGTGTGGCAGTGCGCGATCTTCTTCGTCTATCTGATCAACGGCGTGATGGACGTGCGGGAGGACCGCGCGAATGGCTCGCGCCGGCCGATCGCCCGCGGCGACCTCGATCCCGACCTGGCCCGGGTCATCGCCTGGGCCGCCGCCGCGGCCGCCCTGCTCGGCGCGCTGCTGCTCGGCGGCGCGATGATCTGGCTGGTCACGGCGGTGCTCGCGCTGGGCTACCTCTACTCGGCGCCGCCCTTCCAGCTGAAGAAGTGGTCCAGCGCCACGGTGCTGGTCGGCGGCCTGTCGGGCCTGCTCACCTACTGCGCGGGCTACACCTCGGACGGGAGCGGCCTCAACGGGCACGAGGTGATCGCGCTGCCCGCGTTCGCCGTCGCGGCCTCGCTGTGGATGGGCCTGGTCGGCACGCCGGCGAAGGACCTGCCCGACATCGCGGGCGACCGCTCCGCCGGGCGCGTGACGTTCGCGGTCAGCCGCGGAGAATGGCCGGTCAGGCTGCTGCTGTCGGCGGTCGCCGCCTCTGTCGCGCTCGCTTTCTGCGCGGTCGCGCTGCTAATGCGAGTGCCCCTCGGGATGGCGCCCGCCGCGATGCTCGCCGGCGCCTCGCTGCTCGTCGTCGTCACTCTCAGCCCGCTTTCCCGGGGGTCCCGGGTGCGCCGCCGCCTGCCCTACCGGGCGTTCATGACGACGCAATACGCTGTGCATTTGGCTGTTCTTCTCCCGCTGGTGTCACAATTCTTATTGTCTGGGCGTGCGGCTTAGTCCAGGATGGAGGCACTCGTCCGCTTCCTCTCGGAGGGTCCATTGGCGGGAGATGGAGAACTGGGACCGGCGGTCCCGGACTTCGAGGCTTTCCTCGAAGCGCATCGCTCCGTGATTCTGGAAGCGTACGCACGGAACCTGGCGGCCCTGGACAGCCCGATCAGCCGCGACCCGATCGCCCTGCGGCAGGCGATGGCGAACGCGGAGCAGATCCTCGACGACGTCGCGGAGACGCTGCGTGCCGGCACCGTCAGGGTGGGCGACTCCCACAAGATGATCGCGTGGGAGGTGGGGGCGACCAGGGCGGCGAGCGGGGTTCACCCCGACGAGTCGCTCCGCGCGGCGTCGGTGTGGTTCCAGGCGGTCGTGACCTGCCTGCTGGACCGCATGCCTGGCGACGCCGAGTCGATGCGGCTGCTCACGCTGGTCGTGCTGGGGCTGGAGCGCAGCATCACGACACGGATCAGGGAGGCCTCGGCCAGCTACTCGAGCTTCCTGCTCGACAAGGTCCACGAGGCCCAGGTCGAGGAGCGCCGCCGGATCGCCCGCGAACTGCACGACCGGCTCGGGCACGGCCTCAGCGTCGCCCACCGGCAACTGGAGCTGTACGATCTGCATCGGGCGAGCAAGCCCGCGACGGCGACCGCCAAAGTGGAGACCGCCCAGCAGGCCATCCTGGAGACCATGCAGAACCTGCGCGCGGTCACCAGCGAACTGCACCCGCAGGAGCCGCTCAACAGCCTGGAGAAGGCCCTGCTGTACTACCTCGAGACCGTGGACATGGACGAGGTGGACATCCGGCTGCGGGTCAGCGGGGACGAGACGTGGGCCTCCCCCACGGTGCGCGACGAGTCCTTCCTCATCCTGCGTGAGGCGACCAGGAACGCGCTCAACCACGGCAACCCCGCCAAGGTGCTGATCCGGATCGACTTCGCCCCCCACGAGCTGCGGGCGTCGGTGGAGGACGACGGCCTGGGCTTCGTCGAAGGAAGCGGCAGGTCGGACGGGGTGGGCCTGCTGTCGATGCAGGAACGCGCCGCGATCATCGGAGGGACGACCACCATCACCAGCAGGCCGGGCCACGGCACGCACGTCGAACTGTACGTGCCCTTCGCAGGGCTCACCCCATGAGCGAGCGCGGCGAGCGAATCAGGGGACGCAGCGCGGTTCGCTCGTGCGACCCCGAGCCGCCGGGCGAGGGGAACGAATGAGCGAGCGCAGCGAGCGAATCAGACAACACAGTGCGATTCGCTCGTGCGCCCCCGAGCCGCCGGGCGAGGGGAACGAATGAGCGGATCGGACAACATGATCAGTATCGCCGTCATCGACGACCACGCGCTGTTCCGGGAGGGCCTGCGCGAGATCCTGGAGGCCCAGGAGGACTTCGAGGTCGTCGGCGAGGCGGGCGACTCGGACGGGGCGGTGGCCCTGGTCGAGCGGGAGCGGCCCGACGTGGTCCTCCTCGACGTCGAGATCCCCGGCGACGACGCCACGCAGACCGTGACCCGCATGCGCGCGATCTCGCCCGAGTCGCAGATCATCATCCTCAGCATGTACGACGGCCCACAGCTGCTGAGCCGCCTGCTGGCGGCGGGCATCCGCGGCTACCTGCTCAAGAGCGTGCACCGCCAGGAGCTGGTCTCGGCCGTCAGGAGCGTCAGGAACGAGCCCGACCGGCTCGTGCTCGCCGTCTCGCGCGACTCCTTCGCGCAGGTGCAGGGGGGCGGGTCGAAGGTGGTGCTGACCGACAGGGAGCGGGAGATCCTCGAACTCGCCGCCCAGGCGCTGAGCAACTACCAGATCGCCACCCGGCTCACGCTCACCGAGGCGACGATCAAGCGGCACCTGCACAACATCTTCACCAAGCTCGGCGCGGTCTCCCGGATCGACGCGGTCAACAAGGCGCTGGCCGCCTCGCTCATCTCGCCGCGCCGCGACCAGCCCGCGCCCCGCCCCCGCCCGAACGCCCCCGGCCTGCGCGGACAGCGCCAGATCCCCTGAGGCTCAGTCGTCCGGCAGGGGAAACGTGCCGGCGAGGCTGTCCTTGACCGCCTCGGACAGCAGGATGCCGGCCGCGGTGAGGTTCATCTCCAGGTGGACCAGGTCGCGCGTGCTCGGCACCGGCACGATGTCGTCGCCGCGCGCCAGCAGCCAGGCGATGGCCAGCCGTCCCATGCCGATGTCCATGTCGGCCGCCACCCGCTGGGCGTCGCGCAGCCGCAGCAGCTCGGCCTCCAGGTTCTCCGGTGAGAAACGCGGGTCCTGGCGGCGCACGTCCCCCGGGCCGAGCTGGACCGGCGAGGTGATCCGGCCGGTCAGGAAGCCCCGGCCGAGCGGCCTGCCGGCGACGACGCCCATCCCCAGCTCGCGCGCCACCGGCAGCAGCTCCCGCTCCGCCCGGCGCTGCCACAGGGAGTACTCCACCGCGACGGCGGCGACCGGCCGCGCCGCGTGCGCGCGCCGCAACCGGCTTCCGTCCAGCCCGCGGATGCCGATGTGTGCGATCTTCCCGGCGTCCTGGAGCCGGCCGGCCGCGCCCATCGTCTCCTCGATCGGCACGCCGACGGCGCCGGGGTCCACCACGAACAGGTCGATCCGCTCGATCCCCAGGCGGGCCAGCGACGCGTCGCAGGCGCGGCCGAGGTCCTCGGGACGCGACTCGCAGCGCCCCTCCCATCGGGCCGCACCGGCCCATCGAACCCCGCGGGGAGCGGCCGCGATCAAGGCCTCGTCGCGCCGGTGGGCGACGGCCTTGCCGACCAGGCGCTCGGCCTCGCCGTCGGCGTCGATCAGGTCGATCAGCGACACGCCGCCGTCGAGCGCGCGCAGAACGACGCGCATCGCCTCATCGGGGTCGGCCGGGCCGTACGCACCGGTCAGCGCCGTGCAGCCGAGCCCGAGGCTCGCGGAGACGAGGCCCTGCCCGCCGAGGCTCACGCGCCGCATGACGCCGCCCTCGACCCGCGTGGCCGTGACCGGTTGATGGGTTTCGATATCGCTTTGTCATTCACGTGGACACCGCTGGAGGTAATGGAGGTACGAGAAACGCGAGGATGCACCCGATACCACTCAGATTGTGCGAGGCGGATTTTCCACCCCTATTTTTCCCTACCGCTACGGCCGTTCGCGCTACAAATCTGGCAAATCATCGGCCAGATATGACGGCAATTCGGCCACGGAACCGCCGAACACGACGAAGCGGCTGGCGAGGTGGCCCGAGTGGGGGTTGCGGGCGCCGTGCCGGACGCCCGGCGGCGCGAAGACGCCGTCGCCCGGCCCCAGGTCCACCCACCGGTCGTGCAGGTAGAACTGTCCCTCGCCCTCGAAGACGAAGTACACCGCCTCACTCTCCTCGTGCGGGCGGACGCCGAGCGTCTCGCCCGGCAGCATGATCCCGCAACGCAGGCAGAGGCCCGCGTGGCCGGCCCCGGGGCGGAACAGGACGTTCGCGGCAGGCGGGGTCAGCCAGGTCTCGCCGTTCCACAGCGAGCGGAACCGGGCCGGGCCGGTGCTGGGCTGGATGGTGCGGGCCGTGCCGCCCGCGGACGGTGCGGCGCTCCAGATGTAGACGGTCATCTCCCGGTCGCCGGCCGACAGGGAGTACGTGCTGCCCATGGGCGAGTACAGCGCCGAGGCGGCGCGCATCCGGCTGATCTCGTAGCCGACGGTGCCGACGCCCGCGCCGGCCAGCACGACCGCGATCTGCTCGGCCGCCGCCGCGCCGGGCGGCGACCACTGACGGCCCGCGGGGATGCGGACCGCGTCGACGGCAGAGTGCCGCGCTCCGATGCGGGGGCCGACCACTGGGCTCACCCAGCAGTCGCCGTGCCGCCGATACTCCAGCTCCGCGCCCCGCAGCACCGCGCCGGTCTCCTGCCTGGCGCCGATCTCCTGCGTCATGTTCATCGGTCTCTCCCTGGTCACACCCGCGCGAGTTCGGCGCGGGCGGCGGAGGGGGTGAGGATCGCGTGGTACTGCCAGATGATCACCAGGCCGAAGACGGCGTACAACGCGGCCATTCCCCACGGAGGCAGGACCGAGCCGACCGTGATGCACAGCGACGCGACGACCAGGGCCACCCGGATGTTGAGGTTGTAGACCGCCATGTAGCGGGTGCGGGACGCGGCCGGGACCATGTCGGCGAGCAGGGCCTGCCGCACCGGCACGTCCATCAGCTCGCCCACGGTGAGCACCAGCGCGGCCACGAGCAGGACCCAGCCGGTGTCGCTGACGGCCAGCACCATGTATCCGGCGGTGAACAGCCCCGCCCCGGCGTACAGCCGGACCCGGTCGGGCACCCGGCGCAGCACCAGATGGGCGACGAGCGCGAGCGCCACGACCAGCACGGTGTTCTCCGCGCGGAGGATGCCGAGCATCTCGACGCCGTCGACGCGGACCGACCACGAGCCGATCGACAGCAGGTCCTGCGCCGGCAGGTCCCTGGCCAGCCGTACGCCGATGTAGTTGATCAGCTGGAGCTCGATGGACATGAACAGCGTGGCGGCCACCAGCAGCCGGCCGAAGGCGCGGTCCTGGAGCACCAGCCGGTAGCCGTTGGCGAAGTCCCGCAGGATCGAGCCGCGCGGCTCGGCCGCCGCGCCGGTCTCCCCCTGCTCGCTCACCCCCTGCTCGGTCTCCTCCGGCTTGGTCTCCGCGATGAGGAAGTACGTGGCGGCGGCGATCGCGATCGTGCCCGCGGCGGCCAGGGTCAGCAGCAGCGTGAAGTGGCCGTTGTAGAGGAAGCCGCCGAGCAGCGCGCCGAAGGCCAGCGCGAGGTTGATCGACCAGTAGTTGATCGTGTAGACGAGCTTGCGGCTCTCGGGGGTCGTGACGTCGAGGATCATCGCGTCGTTCGCCGGCATCGCGAAGCTCGCGGCGAACTTGTTGACGAGGTAGCCGCAGTAGACGATCGCCGGGCTGTGCCAGGCGGGCGAGTCGGCCACCGCCATGAGCGCGAACGTCAGGCAGACGCCGGTCTCGCCGAGCAGCAGCGTGCGCCGCCGCCCGCGGGCGTCGGACATGTGCCCGCCCGCCAGCGTGCCCACGACGCCGAGCACCATCACGGTCACGACCAGCACGCCCGCGACCGCCACGCCGTACTCGAAGGCGAGGTAGATGGCCATGAACGACATGACCATCGAGTCGAGCAGGCGCTGCAGGAAGCCGACCGCGATGCGGACGCGCAGATTCGGGTGGAGCGCGGCCAGGTTCACGACGTCACGCCCGCTCCGGCCGCGACGGGCTCGCCCACCTCGGCCCGTACGAGCGAGTGGACGTGCCGCGCCCGCGCGACGGCCTGCTCCTCGGTCTCCCCGGTCACGACGACGAAGCCGTGCCGGGTGCGCCAGTCCACCGTCTCCGGGATCCGGTCGCCCGGCCGGAACGGGAACTCCAGCATGTCGACGAAGTCGAGCGCCCTGGCCTCCTCCACGCCGGAGACGGCGCGGACCTCGCCGGGAGTCAGGCTGAAGTACGAGATGTGCGCGACCGCCCGGCGCTCCACCGTGCCCGGCGGCCTGCCGTCGAGGATCCGGAAGACGGCCCGCTCGATGTCGAGCCCGGTGGCGAGCTGCACCAGCCGCGGGATCTGGTCGCCGCCGAGCCGCGCCTGCGACTCGACGATCCGGGGGCCGGCCGCGGTCCAGATGATCTCGGTGTGGGCCGGGCCGGTCTGGTAGCCGGTCAGCCGCAGCATCTCGATCGTCAGCTCGGCCATGGCCGCGGTGTCGGGCCCGGCCTGCGCGGGGTGCACATGCCCGGCCTCGACGAACAGCGGCGGCGGGCCGAGCACCTTGCGGGTGACGCCCACCACCTGGTGGCGGCCGTGGTCGCTGAGCGACTCCACGCTGTACTCGGGGCCGCGCAGGTACTCCTCGACCAGGACCGGACCGTCGTAGCCGTACGAGTCGAGCAGTGCGCCCCATTCGGCGACCTGGCCGGGCTCGCGCAGCAGATACACGCCCCGGCTGCCGGCCAGTTCTGTCGGCTTGACGACCACGGGCAGCTCGAAGCCGCCGAGCAGGGCGGGCACGTCCTGCCAGCGCGCCGCGTGGGCGAACCGCACCGGCGACAGATCGTGCTCGGCGAGCAGCCGCCGCAGCTGGAGCTTGTCGTTGAGCAGTTCGATCGAGCGTGGAGGGTTGACCGCCTTGCCGAGGTCCTCCGCGATGCGGTAGGTCGCGAGCATGCTCTCCTCGGCTCCGATGTGGTAGACGAGGTCGGCGCCGAAGTCGCGCACGGCCTGCCGTACGACCCGGTCGAACGCGACGGGGTCGGCGAAGTCGACGGGCACGAAGGCGTCGGCCAGGTCGGCGATGCCGGCCAGGTAGTCCGGTGTCTGCAGGGTGGGATCCCAGACCGCGCAGATCCGGTGCCCCTCCTCACGGGCCTTGATGACGAACGCCCGGTAGGGCATGACCATGACGAGATTGCTCACCGGGATCCTCCCCTCTTTCTGCTGGAAGCGGCTGTCGTGCTGTGTGTGGGTCTCGGTCAGTAGGGCAGCTCGCGGCCCGACGGCGTGCGGAGGTCGGGCGAGTTCGACTGGGGCTTCCTGGTGGGCTTGCTCACGCGGATGCGACGTGCCATCGAAATCCCTCCAAATCCCGTACGAGCCGTTTCGCCGGGCCCTCTGACCAGCACGCTGGCACGCACATCGGGCCGCCACAACGGCCGCGCACCCTAATGACCAGGCCGGATGACGGAAGGGGCAGACGGCCTACAACTTTGGTTACGCCGGAGTGCTACGAAAATTCACACCTGGGCGTAGGCGAAGCTCGGCGCACGGCTCGGCCCGCGCCGCAGGTAGGTCCACCAGGTGAGCCCGGCGAGCAGCACGTAGGACCCGACGAAGATCCACAGCGCGGGCAGCGACCAGCCCGCGTGCTCCTGGGCGACCCGGGCCGCCGCGGCGCCGGTCATGCCCTTCATCGCGTTCGCCGCGTCGAGGCTCGCCAGGCGGAACACCTGCTGGATCAGGAACCCGCCGAACGCGCCGATCGCCCCGGCGATGCCGATCACGGCCGCGGCCCTGCGCTTGTAGTCCTTCGCGGTCAGCGCCGGGTCGAGGCCGCGCCCGGCCGCCTCCCTGCGCCCCAGCTCGCCGAAGATCACCGGGATCATCCGATACGTCGAGCCGTTGCCCACGCCGGAGCAGGCGAAGACGACCAGGTAGGCGCAGAAGAACAGGCCGAAGTCGTGACGGATCACCCCGGCCGCCGCCGCGACCGTCGCCACGACCATCCCGGCGAAGACGGCCAGGGTCACCCGGGCCCCGCCGTACCGGTCGGACAGCCGGCCTCCGAGCGGCCGGGCGATCGACCCGGCCAGCGCTCCCACGAAGCCGAGCCCGGCGAGGTAGTCGCGCACGAACGGGTGCTGGGCGAGGAACTCGGGGAACGTCGTCCTGGTCACCAGCGGCAGCGCGAAGGAGAACCCGATGAACGAGCCGAACGTGCCGACGTAGAGCAGCGACACGATCCAGGTCTGCCCGTGCCGCAGCGCCGCGGCGTACGACCGGGGGTCGGCCTTGGCCTCGGCGAGGCTGTCCATGAACAGCCAGGCGCCGATCCCCGCCACCACGATGAACGGCATCCAGACCAGGCCGGCGTACGCGAGATGGACCCGCGTGCCCGACGCCACCACGGGCACCCCGGCGACGACCACCAGCGGCACCAGGAGCTGGACGACCGCGACGCCGAGGTTGCCGCCGGCCGCGTTGAGGCCGAGCGCGAAGCCCTTGCGCCGCTCCGGATAGAAGAACGAGATGTTCGCCATCGAGGAGGAGAAGTTGCCGCCGCCGACGCCCGCCACGGCGGCGCAGGCGAGCAGGACCCAGAACCTCGTGTCGTGGTCCTGCGCGGCCAGCCAGCCGCTCGGCACCACGAACGCCAGCAGCGAGGACGGGACCAGCAACAGCCCCGCCGAGATCGTCGTCCACACCCGGCCGCCGAAGCGCGGCACCGCGAACGTGTACGGGATCCGGATCGCCGCGCCCACCAGGTTGGGCGCGGAGACGAGCCAGAACGACTCCGACACGCTCATCGGCAGCCCGGCGGCGGGCAGGCTCAGCACCACCACCGACCACAGCACCCAGATCGCGAAGCCCAGGTGCTCGGTGAAGACCGACAGGATCAGGTTGCGCCGGGCCACCCGGCGGCCCGTGGTCTCCCAGAACTCCTCGTCCTCCGGGTTCCAGTGTTCGATCCATCCGCGGCCGCGCCGGGCGGCCGCCGTCCTGCGAGTCATGAGCAACTCCTCGTGGGCGTGGGGGTCTCAGAACTGGGCGCGCGCCACCCCGGCGGCGTCTTCCTTGTCCGCCTGGGCGAGCCAGCGGGCGATGCCGCACACCGTGTCGGCGCAGGTGCCGCAGCCCGTGGTCGCCCGGGTGGCCGAGGCGAGGGCGGTCAGGTCGCGGGCTCCGGACCGCCACGCGGCGACCAGCCTGTCCTTGCTGACCGCGTTGCAGCGGCACACCACGCTCGTCCCGGGCAGCGCCGCCGCGTTCGTCCCGCCGGGCGCCGCGCCCTCGCCGTACGGCATGGCCCGGCCGAGCAGCAGCGCGAGCCGGTCGGGCGGCACGGGCAGGCCGCGGTCGTAGAACTGGGTGATCGTGGCGGCGGCGTCGGGCACGCCGAGCGCGATGGCCCCCGCGACCCGCTCGTCGCGGACGACGAGCTTGGCGTAGCGGCCCCGGGCCGGCTCGCTCAGCCACAGCACCTCGGCGCGCGGGTCGTCCGGCGCGGCGTGCACGTCGCCGAGCGCGGCCAGGTCCACCCCGCTCGCCTTGAGCCGGGTCACCACCTTCGTGCCGCGGTACGGCGACCGCGTGCCGGTGAGCAGCGCGGCCAGCGCGGTGGCCTGCTCCCAGGCGGGCTGCACCAGGCCGGTGACCGTGCCGGGATGGCGGGCGCAGTCGCCGATCGCGTGGATCAGCGGGTCGCTCGTGCGCAGGTCGTCGTCCACCAGCACGCCGCCGTCGACAGCGAGCCCGGCGGCCGACGCCTGCGCGGTCTGCGGGCGCACCCCCGCCGCCACGACGACGAGGTCGGCCTCGACCAGCCGCCCGTCGTCCAGCTTCAGCCCGTCGCCGGGCAGGTAGCGGGCCGCCCGCGAGTTCAGCAGCACCCGCACGCCGAGGCCGCGCATGACCTGGGCGAGCACCTGGCCCGCGTCGCGGTCGAGCTGGCGCTCCATCAGGTGGCTCCTCGGGTGGACGACGGTGACCGCGTTGCCGCGCGCCGCCAGGCCCCTGGCCGCCTCCAGGCCGAGCAGGCCGCCGCCGAGCACGGCCACCCGCGCGCCGCCGCGCGCCCCGGCCGCGATCGCGGCGCAGTCGTCCAGCGTGCGGAACGTCGCCACACCGGGGGTGAGACCGCCGTCGTCATCGGTCAGCCCCTCCACGGGCGGCACCCACGCACGGGCGCCGGTGGCCAGCACGAGCACGTCGTAGCCGACCCGTGTGCCGTCGTCGAGCGTGACGCCGCGCCCGGCACGGTCGATCGAGACGACCTCGCGGCCCCGCCGCACCTCGACGCCGTGCGCGGCGGCCCAGCCCTCCTCCTGCAGCCGCACCGACTCGGCGGGCATCGCGCCCGCCAGCACGTTCGACAGCAGGACCCGGTTGTACGGCAGGTGCGGCTCGTCGCCGATCGCGACGATCGCGACGCGCTCCCCCGCCGGGTCCCGGCGGCGGATCTCCTCCGCCAGCCGGGCGCCGGCCATGCCGTAGCCGGCGATCACGACCGTGGTTTTCACTGCGCCTCCCGTTCCCCCGCCGGCGACAGCCGTACGGCGCAGACCTTGAATTCGGGCATCCGGCTGACGGGATCGAGCGCCGGATTCGTCACGAGGTTGGCGCGCTGGGCGCCCGGGAAGTGGAACGGCAGGAAGACCACGTCGGGCCGCATCGACGGCACGCAGCGCACCGTCGCGACGACCCGTCCGCGCCTGCCGGCGACCGACGCCGCCGCGCCGTCGCTCAGCCCCGCCCGGTGGGCGGTGTCCGGATGCACCTCGACGTACGCCTCGGGCACGGCCGCGCGCAGTTCCTCCACCCGGCGGGTCTGCGCGCCCGACTGGTAGTGCTGGAGCACCCGGCCGGTGACGGCGTACAGGGGAAACTCCTCGTCCGGCGGCTCGGCCGGCCCTTTGTGGTCCACGGCGGCGAACCTGGCCCGTCCGTCGGGGTGAGCGAACCGGTCCAGGAACAGCCGCGGCGTCCCCTGATGTCCCGGCTGGCGGGGAACGGGCCAATGGAGCCGCTCCCCGGCCCGCAGCCGGTCCCAGGTGACGCCCGAATAGTCGGCGGGGCCGCCCTCCGACGCCGCCCGCAGCTCGGTGAAGACCGTCTCGGGGTCGGTGGGGAAGCGCTCGGGCGGCTGGCCGAGCCGCACGGCCAGGTCGTGCAGGACCTGCAGGTCGGTGCGCACCCCGGGCGGCGGGGACAGCGCGCGGCGGCGCAGCAGCACGCGCCCTTCGAGGTTGGTCAGCGTGCCGTCCTCCTCGGCCCACTGCGTGATCGGCAGCACCACGTCGGCGGCCCTGGCGGTCTCCGACAGCACGATGTCGGCGACCACGAGAAGGTCGAGCGCGGCCAGCCGGTCGGCCACCCGGGCCGAATGCGGCGCCGACACGACCGGGTTGCTGCCGAAGACCAGCAGCGCGGACGGGCCGCCGGAGGTGCCGAGCGCGTCGAGCAGTTCGAACGCCGACCGGCCCGGGCCGGGCAGCGCGGACGGCTCGATCCCCCACACCCGCGCCACGTGCGCGCGGGCCGCGGGGTCGTCGATCCGCCGGTAGCCGGGCAACTGGTCGGCCTTCTGCCCGTGCTCGCGCCCGCCCTGCCCGTTGCCCTGGCCGGTCAGGCAGCCCCAGCCCGAACCGCGGCGGCCGGGCAGGCCCAGCGCGAGCGCCAGGTTGATCCAGGCCCCGACCGTGTCCACACCCGTCGCGTGCTGCTCCGCCCCCCTGGCGGTCAGCACGTAGGCGCTCGCGGCCTCGGCCAGGATCGCGGCGGCCCTGCGCTGGTCGGCGGCGGCGACGCCGGTCACTCGCTCGGCCCGCTCGGGCCACCAGGCGGCGGTTACCCGCCAGGTCTCCTCGAAGCCCGTCGTGCGGCCCTCGACGTACGCGTGGTCGAGGCGGCCGTCGGCCACGGCGGCGTGGAGGATGCCGAGCGCCAGCGCGAGGTCGGTGCCCGGGGCCGGCGCGAGGTGCAGCGCCGCGCGCTCGGCCGTGGGGGTGCGCCGGGGATCGACCACGATCAGCCCTCCGGCGTCCATGGCGCGGCGCAGGTGGGACAGGAACGGCGGCATGGTCTCGGCCGGGTTGGCCCCGGC
The DNA here is from genome assembly GCF_040644495.1 of Microbispora sp. NPDC046973. Taxonomy (NCBI): domain Bacteria; kingdom Bacillati; phylum Actinomycetota; class Actinomycetes; order Streptosporangiales; family Streptosporangiaceae; genus Microbispora; species Microbispora sp. NPDC046973. The sequence continues at coordinate 293,855 of NZ_JBEYWQ010000006.1, forward strand.
GAGCAGCACCGCGTCCGCGCCCTCCAGGTCGGCCAGGGGGAACGGCAGCCCCCGGTCGAGGCCGAAGGCGCGGTGCGCCGCGGCGGCGGCCGACGACATGCAGAACCTGCCGTTGTAGTCGATCTGGGAGGTGCCGAGCGCCACCCGGGCGAACTTGCCGAGCAGGTACGCCTTCTCGTTGGTGAGCCCGCCGCCGCCGAAGACCGCGACGGCGTCCGGCCCGCGCTGCGCGGCGATCTCCTTGATCCTGCGGGCGACGAGGCCGAGGGCCTCGTCCCAGCTCGCCGGGCGCAGGGTCCCGCCGTCCCGGACGAGCGGTGTGGTGAGCCGGGCCGGCGAGCCGAGCAGGGCCGCGGCGGTCCAGCCCTTCTGGCACAGCCCGCCGGCGGACGGGTCGCGGGGCCGCACCCGCACCGAGGCGCGGCCCGCCGGGCTGAGGGTCATGCCGCACTGCAACGCGCAGTACGGGCAGTGAGTGTCGACGGCACCGACAGCGGCGTCCGCCGGGCGCGTGCTCGTCGCCGCGCGCATCGCTCCACCTCCTCGACCGGCACTCGTACGCAGCCGGGCCGGTTTAGACGACGTCGGGGGTGAGGGCGTCGTGGATCTCGGAGTAGTCGGCGGCCGGGGCCGGGGCCAGCCGGCGGCCGACGCCGAGCGCGAGCATCTCCAGGCGGCTCATCAGCCGGGCGAAGTCCTCGGGGAGCAGCGCCTGCTTGCCGTCGCACAGCGCCTGCTCGGGCTGGACGTGCACGTCGATCAGCAGGGCGTCCGCGCCCGCCGCGACGGCGGCCAGCGTGAGCGGCTCGATGAGCTCGGGGATGCCGAGCGAGTGGCTGGGGTCGACCATCACCGGCAGGTGGGTGCGCCGCTTGAGCAGCGCCACCGCCGACAGGTCGAGCGTGAAGCGGGTGGCGCCCTCGAACGTCCGGATTCCCCGCTCGCACAGCACGAGCTGGTCGTTGCCCTCGGCGAGGATGTACTCGGCGGCGGTGAGCAGCTCGTCGACCGTGCAGCCGAAGCCGCGCTTGAGCACGACCGGCATGCCGCTGCGGCCCACCTCGGTCAGCAGCTCGAAGTTCTGCATGTTGCGGGTGCCGATCTGGAAGCCGTCGATCACCTCGGCCATCCGGTCCACGTGCCGGGGATCGACCACCTCGGTGAGGATCGGCAGGCCGGTCTCCTCCCTGGCCTGCACCAGCAGGTCCAGGCCCGCCCACTTGAGGCCCTGGAAGGAGTACGGCGTGGTGCGCGGCTTGAACGCGCCGCCGCGCAGGCCGACCGCGCCGTGCCGGGCGACGGCGCCGGCCGTGGACATCATCTGCCCGGGGTTCTCGACGGCGCAGGGCCCGGCGAAGACGGCGATGTCCCCGTCCCCGACCACGGCGGAGCCGATGGTCACGGCCGTGCCCGAGGGGAACAGCTCGCGCCGGCCGAGCCGGAAGCCGCCGCTCGCCCGTGCCGTCTGCCGGGGCCGGGGCAGGTCGGCCGGGAGGGGCAGCAGCGTGCCGGGCCCCTGGGCCACCATCACGTCCGCCCCGCCCAGACGGTACGTCGTGGCCGTGGTGCCGGTGGAGTCGAAGTGCTGGGCCCACCCGTCGATGCCGGATGGATCGATCGTCGAGTCGAACACCAGCAACAGCTCGGCGTCAGTCATGGGAGTTCTCCACATCCGTGTGGTCGGGTCGGAGTGCGTCTGCGTGTGCGCCGCCGGGCCGGGCCTGGGGGGGAACCTCCGGCCCGGCGGCGCGGATCGGGTGCGGATCGCCGTTGATCCGCGTGCGGATCGCGGGAATCGGGGGGCGTCGGCCGGGCGGGATCAGACGAAGACGTCGGTGAGGATCGTGCCGAGCTGCCTGCCGCTGTTCTCCCGGATGTAGGTGGACAGCGAGCTGTACTTCTCCCGCAGCCGGCGCTTGAGGACCTTGCCGGTGACGCCGACCGGGAAGTCCTCCTCGTTGCGCGCGACCTCCAGCATGGTCAGCTCGGGGTGGCCGGCGGCCTTCAGCCTCTCGTTCGCCTCGTTGAGCAGCTTCTGCGCGTCCGGTCTGGCGGCGCTGGACGTCACGACCGCCACCGGGACCGTGCGGCCGCGGTGGATGCCCGCGACCACGGCGCAGTCGAGGACCTCGGGCAGGTCGTTGAGCAGCAGCTCCTCCATGAAGACCGAGTAGCCGGTGCCGGTCGGGGTCTCGATCGCGTCCACCGCCCGGTCGACCTGGAAGTAGTTGCCCGCCTCGTCGCGGTAGGCCATGTCGCCGGTCAGCCAGTAGCCCGACAGCTTGCTGCGGTAGGTGGTGTCGGAGTCGCTCCAGTATCCGGCGGTGATCGCCGGGCCCTTCGCGCCGAGCAGCCCGACCTCGTTGACGTCGGCGATCGTGCCGTCCCTGCGCAGCACGGCGACCTCGGCGACGCCGACCGGCTTGCCCACGCACCGGTCGTTGCGCTCGTCGGCCAGCGTGCGGACCTTCAGCAGCACGCCCCAGCCCAGCTCGGTGGTGCCGAGGCGGTCGAAGAACGCGGCCGGCGGCAGCGACGGGTCGCGCATGGCCAGAATTCCCTTGATGTGCTTCTCGTGGACCGCGTCGCCGATGGAGATCCAGACGTTGACGGAGTCGATCGCCCCGGCCGGCAGGTCCGCGCCCGCCAGCTCGGCGTACGCGTGGCCGAAGGCCATGACGGTCGTGGGGCGGTACTTCTCGACGGCCTTGGCCAGCTCGGGGCCGCTGGTGTCGAACCAGGGCACGATCGGCGTGCCGCCCAGCACGGCGTACGTCGTGTAGGCGATGCAGCCGAGGTGCGACTGCGGCAGCGCGGTCATCATCACGGCGCCCGGCTGCTCGTGGTGGTCCACGAGGCGGAAGCGCGGCCCGGCCACGCACGAGCGGTGGGTCTGGATGACCGGCTTGGGCCGCCCGGTGGTGCCGGAGGAGTGCAGGATCGAGACCGGGTCCTCGCCGACGTGGCGGAAGCGGGCCTCCTGCGGCAGCACGGCGGGCGGGGGCGCGGGCAGCTCCTCGGCCACCTGCGTCCACCGCAGGCCGGGCAGCAGGTGGAACTCCTCGCCCAGGATCTCCAGATGGGCGAGGTCGGTGTACATGCCGACCGGGTTGGTCTGGCGGCACAGCTCGGTGGCGATGTAGCGCGACGCCTTGCTGTTCACCAGCACCGCCACCGCGCCGATCTGGGCCAGCGCGTAGAAGTGCAGGGAGTAGGCGAAGGAGTCCTCCAGGTAGATGGCCACGCGGTCGCGGGGCCGCACGCCCTGGCGGAGGTACCACACCGACCAGCTCTGGGCCAGCTCATCCAGGTCCAGCAGGCTGAACTCGGTCTGCTTCTCGCCCTTGGTGTTGGTCAGCGGCCTGCCCAGGTGGATGAACGGCAGCTCGGGGTGCGGGTTGGCCTCGATGGCCTTCGTCAGCAGGTTGCCGCCGCCGAGGTCCGGGTCCGCGGCGAACCTGGCGCGCTGCTCCGGCGTGAGGACGGTCTCGTGGGAGATGGAGATGGTCATCGGTCTCACCTTTCAGTAGGGACGGGAGATGACGTGCTCGTGGAGGGGCCGGGCTCGTAGGGGGTCGGGCGGTGCTCGTAGGGCCGCAGCGCGCCGAACATCTCGGCGCAGGTGTCGCGGTAGAAGCCGAGATCGGAGCCGAGGAGGTCGCGCAGCCCGTCCAGGGCCGCCGCGAACTCCGCCTCTCCGTCCGCCCGGCCGTCGAGGAGGCCGGCGAGTGTGCGTACGCCTTCGGCCAGCGCCGCGCGGGCGGCGGCGGCCTGCGGGTTGGCCGACTGGACGTCCCAGTAGACCTCCGGGGTGCCCGAGGCGATCCGGGCCAGCAGCGCGAGCATCGTGGCGTGCGGCGGCGGGGCGACCGCGGCCAGTTCCGCGACGCCGACGCCGAGGCGGGCCAGCGCGAGCCCGAACGACAGCACCGCCGCGTGGGTGAGCGCCTGCGTCGCCGCGGCCAGCCGGTCGTGCTCGTGCGCGCCGAGCCGTACGGCACGGCCGCCCCAGCTCTCGACCAGCCGCAGCAGCGCCCCCACGCGGGGACCGTCGTGGACCACGACGGCGGCGACCGGCCGTCCGGCGAAGCCGAGCGACGGGGCGAACATCGGGTTGAGACCGGCCGCCTCGACCCCCCCGGCGTGGGCCAGGATCTCGTCGGCGATCGGGCCCTTGACCGAGAGCGTGTCGGCGAGCAGCGCGCCCGGCCGCATCGCCGCGGCCACCTGCTTCACCGCCGCCAGCGCCACCTGCTCGGGCACCGCGAGCAGGACCAGGTCGGCCCGCCCGATCTCCGCGGCGAGATCGGGCCCGATGTCGGTGATGTCGCCACGCAGGAACCTCGCCTCGCCTGCGGGGGCCATCCCGGCGCCGGGGTCGACGACGAGCACTTCGGCGCCGGACCCCAGCAGGTGCTCGGCGAACAGGCGGCCCACGGCGCCCGCGCCGCCGACGACGACGCAGCGCCGCAGCAGGTCCGTCGTGTGGTCCCCGCGAATCATCGTCAGGCCCCCACGGTCTGGGCCGCGGTGGCCAGCACCGCGGTGATCATGGCGCGGGACTTGACGACCGTCTCCTCGAACTCCTCCTCGGCGTCCGAGAGGGCCACGATCGCGCCGCCGACGCCGAAGCTGACCCGGTCCCGGGTGGCGACGAGGGTGCGGATGATGATGCTGAGGTCGGTGGCGCCGCTCAGGGAGAACCAGCCGAGCGCGCCGGAGTAGGCGCCGCGCGGGCCTTCCTCCAGGCGGTCGATGATCTCCATCGTGCGGATCTTGGGAGCGCCGGTCATCGACCCGCCGGGGAAGGCGGCCCGCACACAGCTCACCACCGACTCCTCCGGCCGCAGCGTGCCGCGGATCGTGGAGACGAGCTGGTGCACCGGCGCGTACGTCTCGACGTGGAAGAGCCGGGGCACGTGCACCGACCCGACCTCGCAGACCGTGTTCAGGTCGTTGCGGATCAAGTCGACGATCATGAGGTTCTCGGCGCGGTCCTTCTCGCGGCTGAGCAGGTCGTGGCGGAGCGCCTCGTCCTCCTCGGGCGTCGCGCCGCGCGGCCGGGTGCCCTTGATCGGCTTGGACTCGGCGACCCGGTCGGGGCCGATCGTCATGAACCGCTCGGGCGAGGCGCTGAGCACCGCGACGTCGGGGAAGTCGAGCAGCGCGCCGTACGGCACGGGGCTGATCTTCCGCAGGTGGCTGTAGGTCCGCAGCGGGTCGATCTCGGCGCGGACGGTGACGGCGTTGGTGAGGCAGATCTCGTAGGACTCGCCGTGGTAGATCTCCTCCAGGCACTCGCCGATCCGGCTGAGGTAGCCCTGCTTGTCGTGCCGCATCTCCACCGCGCCGGCGATCGCCGGGTCGGTCATGCCGACCCCCGTGAACGCGGCCGGCTCGGCCGGCTCGTGCCTGGGCAGCGAGAACAGCCGCGCCGCGGTCTCGTCCAGCCAGGCGATCGCGCCGCCGTCCGTGTCCCCGTCCGCGTTCGTCGTCAGCGCGAGCAGGTAGCAGACGCCCTCCACGTCGTCGAGCACGAGCATCCGGTCGGCGAACAGCAGCGCCGCGTCGGGCTCCTCGGCCTGGTGCGCGGCCTGGCCGCCCGCCTCCGCCTTGAGCTCGTAGCCCAGGTAGCCGACGTACCCGAGGTTGAAGTCGAACGGCAGGCCCTCGGGCGCCGGCACGGCGCGCTCGCGCAGCCGCTCGTCCAGGTACTCGAAGAACGGCTGCTCGACGCGCTGCCGCGACCCGTCGGCCCGCTGTACGGTGACCGTTTCCTCGGCCACCCGGTAGGTGACGTACTCGGCGAGCGGCCCGGAGCCGTCGCCCATGAACGAGAAGCGCGACAGGCCCTCGATCACCGAGCTGCTGTCGAGCCAGAAGCCGTGCTCCTTGCCCGCGAACAGCTCCCGGTAGGCGGTCTCCGCGTCGGGCAGCAGCGGCAGCCTGCGCACGTGCACCCGGTAGGGCGAGCGGGCGGCGGCGGCCTTCTCCTCCCTGGCCCGGCGGTGGGCCAGCGCGAGGTCGCGGAAGTTGGCCAGCAGCTCGCGGCCGTGCTCGCTGCTGATCGACTCGGGGTGGAACTGCACGCCCCAGATGGGCTCGGTGCGGTGCCGGACCCCCATGACCACGCCGTCGTCGGTCCAGGCCACGGCCTCCAGCTCGTCCGGCAGGTCGGTCGCGGCCAGCGAGTGGTAGCGCACGACCGAGAACGGCGAGGGCAGACCGGCGAAGATGTCGGCGCCGGTGTGGCGCACCTGCGAGACGCGGCCGTGCATCGGCTGCGGCGCGTGGGTGACGGTTCCGCCGAACAGATGGCAGATGCCCTGGTGGCCGAGGCAGACGCCGAGCACGGGCAGCCCGCTCTCGCGGATGGCCCGCGCGCTCACGCCGAAGTCGCGGGCCCGCTCGGGCCGGCCGGGACCAGGGGAGATCACGACGCTGTCGAACTCGTGGATAGGCACCTGGGACCAGTCGGCGTCGTTGCGCACCACGACCGGCGGCTGCCCGTTCACCTCACCGAGGAGCTGGTAGAGGTTGTAGGTGAACGAGTCGTAGTTGTCGATCAGGATCGTTCTCATTCCGGGGTTCCTCCAAGCCGTGTCGGAATAGCCGGTGAGCCGCCGGCGCCGCGTTCACCGAGCGGCGACATCGCCGATCACCAGGTCCTCGACCCTGCAGGTCTCCGCGATGACGAGTTCGTAGAGACGGCGCAGGAAGTCGGGGTCGATTCCGTGGTCCTGCGCGTATCGGGCGGCCCGCCGCTGCACGATGCCGATGCGGTGGGGCTGCATCATCGGGACGTTGTGCTCTCGCTTGTAATGCGCGATTTCCACGCAGCACTCGATGCGCCTGCGCAGTGTGTCGAGCAGCGACTCGTCGATACGGTCGAGCGAGGCCCGCAGCGTCTCCAGACCGTCTTCTCCGGCGCCGTTGCCAGCCATGTGAACAGCCCTCCAATCGGGGGTGCACGGATGTTCCGGCCCTGTCGGGCTAATTCAGGATTCGATCCGGCGCACATTTCTCACAACCCCTAACGGCCCCACAGCACAGCCGGACAATCCGGGATGACCTCGGACTTCTCGGAGCCCCCGAGGCCGCGGGGGCGGGGGGCAGCCGGCGACCCCGGTTCACCCCTATCGGGAAACGGCTCATCCCGAATGATCGGGAAATTTCATTGACCGTCCGAAAATGGCGGAACTAATCTCCCTTCGCGAAGTGCCTGTGAGCACGTGCGAGAAACGGCGGTGACGAAAGTGAAACCACGAGCATTCGTACTTACCGGATCATTCCTGGTGATCTGCCGGGCCCCTCTTTATCTGCGCGAACTGTCCCGCCGGGGGCTGCGGATCCTCGTGGTCACGCCGGCCTCCTGGCGGGAGCAGGCTCTGGCCCAGATGCGCGACCCCGAGCACCCGGCCTCGGTCATCGAGGAGATCGCCTTCACCGACGGCGACGTCAACACGGACAACTCGTTCACCGCGGGCGTGATCTCCGGCGTGCGGGAGTGGCGGGACCGCTACGACATCGCCGGCGTCTACGCGGTGGGCGAGACGCTGGTCGAGCCGACCGGCCTGCTCGCCGACGCCCTGGGGCTGCCCTCCCCCGGCCTGCGGGCCACCCGCGCCTGCCGCAGCAAGTACCTCCAGCGGTGGTACCTGCCGGAGTTCAGCCCGGCCTCGGTGGTCGTCCCCCCGGCCGCGCGCGCGACGTTCACCGCCGCCGGCGTGTCGTTCCCCGCCGTGGTCAAGCCCGCGAGCCGGCACTCCAGCTCGGGCGTGGAGACCGTGCGCGACCCGGCCGAGCTGCGCGCCCAGCTCGACGCGTACCTGCCGCACGAGACGGTGCTGGTGGAGGAGAAGGTGACCGGCCAGGAGTTCTCCGTGGAGAGCCTGGTGCAGGATGGCCGGGTCGTCTTCGCCTCGGTGACCCGCAAGGAGACGACCGAGTCGGGCACCCGCACCTTCGTCGAGCTGTCCCACTCCGTGCCGAACGAGCTGGAGGGCGTGAACGGGATCATCCTCGACGCCAACCAGCGCATGCTCGAACGGCTGGCCTTCGCCGACGGCATCGCGCACGCCGAGTGGCGGGTGGACGACGCGGGCCGGACCTACCTGATGGAGGTGGCCGCGCGCACTCCCGGCGACGGCCTGTCGATCCTCTACTCGCTCGCGACCGGCGCCCCGATGGAGCCGGAGATCATCCGTATCGCCCTCGGGGAGCCCGCCGCCTACCCCGCGCCGCGCCGCTACGCCCGGCAGGTCTACCTGGAGCACGAGCCCGGGCGGCTCGGCGACGTGACGGTGGACTGGCCGGGGATCTCGCCGGCGTGGGTGGGCGAGGGCGGCCTGTGGCCCGAGATCGAGCCCGGCGCCCCGGACGACCCGCCCACCCTGCGCGCCGTGCTCGTGCTCAAGGACCGGGGCGCCGAGCTCGGGCCGCTGCACAGCTCAGACGACCGGGCCGTGACGTTCCTCATCGACGCGGCCACCCCGGCCGAGCTGGACGAACTCGAGATGCGCGTTCGGCACGCCGTGCGGATCCACACGCTCGAGGCCGCCGGTGCGCGGATGTAGTGACTGCCCGGACGTGCGAGGCGCGGCGGGAGGCGATGAGCCTCCCGCCGCGCCCGTGTGTCAGGGGTCGTGGACCGTCAGGGGTAGCTGACCACGTTGACCGGCACGGTGGCCGTGCCCTGCGCCGCGCCGCCCGTGTCGTTGATGACGTGGGCGATCGTGCCGACGCCGCCCAGCGACACCGTGAGCAGGTCGTGGAACTTCACCCCGGACCTGTTGGGGGCCTCGAAGCCGCGCTCGGCCACGATCGAGGGGTCGGTGCTGAAGTTGCAGTAGCTGCCCATGCCCCAGGCCTCGTGGCTGGTCACGCCGTCGGCCACCTTGTAGGCGGCGTAGCCCCGGGTCGAGCCGTTCATCCAGGACGCCTGGTTGGGCGGGTCGTAGGGCAACTCGTTCTGGAAGAAGATCGTCTTGCCGCCCTGGCCGTTCCAGATCACCTCGTATTTCTTGTAGTGCTCGACGAACAGGCCGTACGCCGTGACGTTGTCGCCGTTGACGATCAGGCCGGTGTCGGCAGGGTTGGAGTTCCAGCCCACGCCCGCGCCGTGGTCCGCCCGCCACGCCCAGATGTGGTCGATGATGGTGTTGTCGCTGTTCACCACCAGGCTGGTCGTGGCCGAGCCGGGGCCCGCCCCGCCGATCCGGAAGAACACGTCCTGGATCGAGATGGGGTTGCCGGTGTGGCTCGCCGAGGCGCCGTCGGGGCCGACCCGCAGCAGCACCGGTGAGTTGACCGTGCCGGCGTCGAAGAGCAGACCACCGATCTTCACGCCGTCGACGTCCGCGACGTTCATCGCCACGACCCCGTTGTCCGGGATCAGCGTGGCGTAGCCGAGCCCGAGGACCACCGTGTCCGCCCGGGTCACGTTGAGCGTCTGGTCGAGGTGGTAGACGCCCGGCGTGAACAGCAGGTTGAGGCCCTGGCCCAGCGCCCGGTTGAGCGTGGCGGCGCTGTCGGACGGCTTGGCGACGTAGAACTGCGTCAGCGGGATCGACGTGCCGGGTGTCGCGCCGTTCGCCCAGCTCACGCCGCTGGAGTTCGTCCGCAGCGAGGGGACGAAGACGCGGTAGGCGCCGCCCGAGTCCACGTACAGGTACGGCTTCTCCCGGGTGACGGGGCTGGTCGCGAGCGTCGTGTACGGCGGGTTGGGGAAGCTCTGCGCCGGAGCGCCGACGACGCCGGAGAACACCATGTTCCAGACGCCGTTGGTCCAGCCGCCGATGGTGCTGTCACGGGTGAACCACTGCTGCTGGGAGTACGGGCCGACCGTCCCGTCGATCTTGCTGTCGGCGATGTAGCCGCCGCTGGCCCAGCCGTACCCGTTGGGGGCGAGGTTCAGCCCGCCGCGCACGTGGATCCGCCGGAACGGCGCGGCCTGGGCCACGGCCCACCTGTCGGTGCCGTTGACCGGGACGACGGCCAGGTTCTCCGCCGACCGCCAGAAGTTCTGGGTGGCGTTGCCGTTGAACCAGCCGGCGTCGACGGTGATGTCCCCGTTGATCGTCACGTTGTCGGGCGACTGGCCGAGGCCGGCGATCGAGGTGTAGAAGCCGATCTGGGCGTTGAGGCCGCTGTAGCTGCCCGGCTTGAACAGCAGCGCGTACCTCTGGCTGCCGAACTGGTTCGACTCCTGCTGCTTGAAGATGGTGTCGAGCGTGCTCTGGATGCTCGCGCTCGACATCGACGGGTCGAAGACCTTCACGTTCGGCCCGAGGTCGCCGCCGCCCGGGAGGTTGGGGCCGCCGTCGTCACCGCCGCCGACGGTGTTGACGGCGAACTCCCAGAGCGAGTAGCCGTACGCCGTGGCGCGGGTGAGCCCGTACATCCGGACATAGCGGCCGGTGGCCGACACGTCGAGCGACTGCGTCCCGCTCACGCCGTTGAGCGTGGCGGTCGCGTCCGACCACGACGAACCATCCGGCGACACCTGGATCTTGAACGTCTGGGCGTAGGCGGCCTCCCAGTTCAAGATCACCTTGCAGATCTGCTGCGAGCTGCCCAGATCCACCTGGATCCACTGCGGGTCGCTGAACGCGCTCGACCACCGGGTGGAGGCGTTGCCGTCGAACGCGGCCGAGGCCGGGGACGCGGCGTTCTCCGTCGAGGAGGCCGACGACGGCCTGCCCTGCGCGACGTTCGCGGTGCCGCAGGTGGTCCCGCCGCCGGAGGCGACGTTGACGGCGAACTCCCAGAGCGAGTAGCCGTACGCCGTGGCGCGGGTGAGCCCGTACATCCGGACATAGCGGCCGGTGGCCGACACGTCGAGCGACTGCGTCCCGCTCACGCCGTTGAGCGTGGCGGTCGCGTCCGACCACGACGAACCATCCGGCGACACCTGGATCTTGAACGTCTGGGCGTAGGCGGCCTCCCAGTTCAAGATCACCTTGCAGATCTGCTGCGAGCTGCCCAGATCCACCTGGATCCACTGCGGGTCGCTGAACGCACTCGACCACCGGGTGGAGGCGTTGCCGTCGAACGCGGCCGAGGCGGGGGACGCGGCGTTCTCTGTCGACGAGGCCGACGACGGCCTGCCCTGCGCGGCGTTGGCCGTGCCGCAGGCCGCCGCCGCGGCGCTGTAGGTGGCGGGGACGACGCCGGTCACGGCCACGAAGGTCGACAGCGCGACGAGCGCGGCGGCGACCAGGCCCGAGCGTCTGCGCCGCCCGCGCAGTCGTCCGGGCGCGGGATGAGGCGGGGAGGAGGGAGGCATACGCGTCTCCTTGTGCGGAGCCCCTCAGGCGAGGGTTCGGGGGATGAGAGAGGTCCAGCGGCATGAGCGTCGCCCGCCGCTCCGCTTATGTCAATGCTTAGTTCACAATCAGAAATATCTATTGACTCCTGCGGGCCGGCGGATGCTAATGTCCGGGAGAGCGCTCTCCTACGAGCCGTACGACAGGCGCCACAGACGCTCAGTACGTCCGGCGGCGGCGTCAGCCGGCGGCGGTGATCCTCGCGACCTGGGGCGCGTTGAGGAACTCCTCGAGGACGAGCGTGGCCGCCCCCAGCGCGACCGCGTCCGGACCGAGGCGGCCCAGGACGATCGACGTCGCGGCGTACGGCTCGGCCAGCGAGTTGGCCGCGGTGGCGCGGCGGATGCCGGGCAGCAGGCTCTCGCCGAGCTGGACCCCCACCCAGCCGCCGATCACGATCTTCTCGGGGTTGATCAGGTTGACCAGGTTGGCCAGGCCGACGCCCAGATAGGTGACGGTCTCCTCGACCACGGGGGACTTCGAGGCAAGCACGCCGGCGAGGTCCTCCTCCCAGTCGCCCCGCGAGGTGACGCCCGCGCGGTCGAGGATGGCCTCGATCCCGACGTACGCCTCCAGGCAGCCGCGTCCGCCGCAACGGCAGGGGCGGCCGTTCGCCACGATCTTCGTGTGGCCCCACTCGCCCGCGCTGCTGCTGACCCCGCGGAACGTGGTGCCGTCGGCCACGATGGTCGCGCCCACCCCCACGCCGAGCAGCACGATGACCGCTTCCGAGGCGCCCCGGCCCGAGCCGAACCACAACTCGGCCTGACCCATCGTCTTGGCGCCGTTGTCCACGTACAGCGGGAGCGAGGTCCCACGCCGCAGGAGCGCTCCAAGCGGAACGCCGTCCCAGCCGAAGGTCTTGGCGTGGATGACGCCGTCGGCGCCCGGCTCGACGATGCCGGGAACCCCCACGCCGATGCCGAGCACCTGCTCGGGGGACACGCCCGCGTCCGACAGCACGACCTCGACCCCCGAGAGGATGTGCCGGGCGACCAGCTCGGGGTCGTGGCGGGCCGGCCGCAGCATGTAGTCCACCTTGGCCCGCTCGGTCATCTCCAGGTCGAACAGTCCGACCCGGACGTGCGTCTCGGCCACGTCGACGCCGACCGCGAAGCCGTACTCGGGATTGACCCGCAGCAGCACGCGGGGCCGGCCGCCGTCGGACTCCACCTGGCCCGCCTCGACGACGATGTTCTCGCCCAGCAGGTCGGCGGTCATCGTGCTGACCGTGGCGGCGCTCAGGCCGGTGCGCGCGGTGAGGTCGTTGCGGCTGGTCGGGCCGGAGAAGTAGAGCGCGCGCAGCAACACGGCACGGTTGCCTCTGCGGATGTCCCGTACCGTCCTGCGCTGAGGCCTCGCCATGACCCACCCTCCCCGTCGCGACACGGTCATCTTAGTTCAGAGGCGAAAACAAGCACCCGTGCCCCACGTCTGCCTCTTCACGGTCGCAGCTGCGGATTACCGGTTCATTAAGCCGCCGTATCGTCCTCGCCTTCTTCCGACCTTGAACGAACAGCCTACACGGCCCGTTCTCAGATAATCTGATTCTATGAAGGTGATGACCGCAACCGAGGCCTCGCGGAACTTCGCGGCCGTCCTGGACGAGGCCGAGCACGGAGAGACGATCGTCGTGACCCGCGGAGGCAAGCGGATCGCCGTGATCGGTCCCGCACCCGTCGCGCCGGGGCGCATGGTGAAGGCATTCCTGGCCGGAAGCGCCGGAACCCTCGACGCGGAGTTCGAGGCCGACGTCGCGGCGGCACGGGAGAGCATCCGGGACGAGATGAGGACCACGTGGCCCGACGCCTGATCCTCGACACCGGCGTCCTGATCGCTACCAAGCGGGGCAAAGCCGAGGTGGACTCCGTCATCGGCGACGCCGACGACGTGGCCGTCGCCGCGATCACCATCGCCGAGTTGCTCGTCGGCGTGGAACTGGCCGATCCGGCACGACGTCCGGCCCGGCAGGCTTTCGTGGACCAGGTCCTCGCGCTGATCCCCGTAGAGGAGTACACGACCGACGTCGCCAGGGTCCATGCGCGGCTGATGGCACACGTGCGGCGCGAGGGCAAGACGCGCGGCGCCTACGACCTGCTGATCGCGGCGACGGCGGCGGCCACCGCCCGGACCGTGGTCACGATGGACTCGTCCGCGGCTTTCGACGATCTGCCGGGCGTGCGGGCCCAGGTCGTGCCCCGCTGATCGCGAGCAGCGCGCGGACGGCGGTCAGGCGCGGGCGGTCGCGAGTTCCTTCATGAGGGCCTCGACGAGGGCGGCGGCGGGGAGGTCGCGGCAGCGGCGGTATCCCCAGCCGCACCACAGGGCCATCGCCCCGGGGTCGCCGTGCTCCGCCGCGGCCCGCCGCAGTCCCTTCGTCAGGTGGTGCACCTGCGGGTAGCACGCGGGCGCCGACGCCTCGTGCTCCGCCATGAACCGGTTGGCCAGGCCACGCGCCGTACGTCCCGAGAAGGCCCGGGTGAACGCGGTGCGGGTGAAGCGGGGATCGGCGAGGGCGGCCTTGTGCACGGGGTGCGTTCCGCTCTCCGGGGTGCGCAGGAACGCGGTGCCCAGCTGCGCGGCGACCGCACCCGCGGCGAGGACGGCGGCGACGTCCGCGCCGTCCATGATCCCCCCGGCCGCGACGAGCGGTACGTCGGTCGCCTCCCGCACGAGGGCCACCAGCTCCGGCAGGTCGTGGGGCGCCTCCCAGGAGGGCGGCGGGGGAAGGAAGGCCGCCTGGTGCCCGCCCGCGCCGGGGCTCTGGACGATCACGGCGTCGGCGCCGGCCTCGGCCGCGGCGACCGCCTCCCAGGGGGTGTTCACCATGATCATGATCACGGCACCGGCGTCATGGAGACGGGCCGTCACCTCGGGCGGCGGGCAACCGAAGGTGAACCCGGCCACCGGCACCCGTTCGTCCACCAGCAGGTCGATCTTGGCGTCCCACTCGTCGTCGTCCCACGCGGGGGCCTCAGGCAGCGTCACGCCGTACCGCTCGGCCTCGGGGGCGAGCTCGTCGCGGTAGCGGGCAACCGCCGCGGCGGCACCCGGCGCCTCCCGGACGGCCTCGAAGTCGGGGACGAAGACGCTCACGCCGAACGGCCGGTCCGTCCGCTCGCGCACCGCCGCGATCTCCCGGCGCACGTCCTGCGCCGTGCGGTAGCCCGCGGCGAGGAAACCGAGGCCGCCCGCCTCGGACACCGCCGCCGCCAGAGCCGGCGTGGATCCGCCGCCCGCCATGGGCGCCTGGATGATCGGGCTCGACGGCCCGAAGGGAAGGACGCGACCGGTCACGGGACCTCCTCACTCGTCTGGACAGCAGCCTAGAACGCGGTCGACGAGCGCCCCGGCGGCCCCCGTGTACTCGGCGGGGTCGAACAATCGGGCCAGGTCCAGCCCTTCCGGCACGGGCAGGAGCTCCTCCAGCACCTCGGCCACGGGGCGCCCGGACGCGGCGGCGGCCGCGGACGCCTCCCCGAGCAGCCGCTTGGCGGCGCCCTTTCCCAGGAAGGGCGCGAGCACGGCGGCCGCCCGTTCCGTGACGGTCAGGCTGCCGGTGAGCGCGAGGTTGGCCCGCATGCGCTCGGGGAACGCGACCAGTCCCTCGGCCAGCTCGGCCGTCACGGCGGCGGACCCGCCGACCAGCCGCAGGCACTCGCGCAGCGGCTGCCACTCGGCGTGCCAGGCGCCCGCGGGCCGTTCGTCCTCGGCGAGCAGGCACTGGCCGAGGCTCGCGGCGAGCGCGGGCACCTGGATCGCCGCCGACCGCACGAGGGTGGCGAGGACGGGGTTGCGCTTGTGCGGCATCGCCGACGACACGCCCCGGCCGGGGGCGGCCGGCTCCACGACCTCGGCCACCTCGGTGCGCGACAACGACTGCACGTCCACCGCGATCTTCCCGAGCACCCCCGAGGTGAGGGCCAGCGCCCCCGCGAGGTCGGCGATCGGGATCCGCAGGACGTGCCAGGGAAGCACCGGCTCGGCCAGCCCCACCTCGGCGGCGAACGCGGCGATCAGCCGCTCCGGGTACGACTCCAGGTCGGGCACCCCGGCGATCCGCGCGTACTCCAGGTAGCCCGCCAGCGTGCCGGCCGCGCCGCCGAGCTCGGCCGGCAGCTCCGCGCGCACCCGGCGCAGCCGGACCGCGGCCTCGCGTACGGCGTGCAGCCACCCGGCCGCCTTCAGGCCGAACGTGGTGGGCACCGCCTGCTGGGTCAGCGTG
Organism: Microbispora sp. NPDC046973; assembly: GCF_040644495.1. Classification (NCBI taxonomy): domain Bacteria; kingdom Bacillati; phylum Actinomycetota; class Actinomycetes; order Streptosporangiales; family Streptosporangiaceae; genus Microbispora; species Microbispora sp. NPDC046973. Next base: position 309,407 of record NZ_JBEYWQ010000006.1, read on the forward strand.
CGGCCCGGCATCAGCGTGTCGCGGTGCCGCGCCGCGAGCCCCGCGAACGCGGTCGCGGCCCGGTCCAGGTCGGCGTCGATCAGATCAAGGGTCCGGGCGGCCACCAGCATGGCGGCCGTGTCCATGATGTCCTGGCTCGTGGAGCCGCGGTGCACGTATTCCGCCGCGGCCGGGTCCACCACCGCCACGGCGGCCGTCAGGTCCTCGACCAGCGCCACGACGGGATTGGCCGCCTCGCGGGCGCGCAGGGCCAGGGCCGCCAGGTCGAGGCCGCCCGCCTCCGCCACCTTGCCGATCGTCTCCGCGGCCGCCGCCGGGACCACCCCCAGCCGGGCCTGCGCGCGCACCAGAGCGGCCTCCGCGTCGAGCATCGCGCGCAGCCACGCGCCGTCGCCGGTCGCCCGCTCCGCCGCCGAACCCACCCGGACCGGAGACAGCAGGCCCATATCCAGGTCGCTCATCGGGCGCCCGCCCGCGTCGCGCCGCACGAGGCGGCGAGAGCCGTACGCGGCCCGGCGGGCACGCGGGCGACGCGGCGGCGGCTCGCGAGGGCCCGCGCCGGCGTCAGCGCGAGCACGCTGCGGGCGATGGCGTCGGAGTCGCCGAGGATCACGGAGTTCACCCCCGGCCGCACGCCCGCGGCCGTCACCCAGTGGACCGACTCGGTGGGCACGCCGTACGCGAACCGGCGCGGGTGGGCCCGCCCGTCCGCGTCCAGGAGCCGGTAGGGCCGGCGGGTGACCGCGAGGCCGCCCGTCTCGTGGCCGTCCTCCCCGCGCCGCCCGCCGATCATGTACGCCCGGCACTGGCCCGTGCCGAGCAGGTGGCGCAGCAGGGGGTCGGCCGTGCGCCGCAGGTCGATCTCGGGCAGGCGGGCCTCGACCAGCACCCTGGCCCGTACGGCGGAGCCGGGCACGGCGGCCGACTCGGCCTCGAAGGCGCCGTCGCGGGCGTGCACCCGCATGTCGGGACCGACGACGGTCAGCACACCCGCCTCGATGAGCGCGATCATCTGCTCGACACGCTCGGCCGGCGGCCCGATGGACAGGAACGCGTTGAGCGGCGTGTACCACCGGTCGAGGTCGTCGCGGTGCGAGCGCCCGGTGAGCCCGCCGTGGTCGACCACCTGCCTGACCTCGTTGCGCAGGTCGCGCAGCACATCGAGGGCGGCCTTCAGCGGACCGCTCAGGTTGCCCTCGCGGGCCTGCGCCAGGTCGGTGCGCAGGTAGGCGGTCAGCCACTCGCGGAAGTCGTCCGGGCCGCTGAAGCCGATCCCCCGGTAGGGCTCGGCCACGCGCTCCCAGTCCCACCGCAGCGCCGGGCCGATGCCGAAGGCGTCCAGCACCATCGCCTCCCCCGCGTCGCCCCAGGCGTGGGCGAGGTAGGCGGTGCGGAAGCGGCCGGCCATGCACGCGCAGTCCCGCCGCGCCAGGAGGGTCGCGTAGTAGACGGTCTCCACCTCCTTGGCGATCAGCGGCCACAGGTCGGCGCGGAAGTCGAGCCCGCCGCGGGCCGCCGAGCGCGCCGCCAGCGACGCGATCCTGCTCGGCGTGAGCACCAGCGGCTCGTGCCTGCCCTCGACGCCCTTCTGGTTCTCCCCCCGCGACTGGTACGGGATGCCCCGGCGCGATCCGGCGTACAGGCGGGGCTCGCGGCCGGAGGGCCGGTAGACGAGGCGGCCCGCCTCACCGCGCTCGAACCGGCCACCGCGCCCGAGCGTCAGCAGGGCCATGTGATCGAAGAAGTTGAGGCCGAGCCCGCGCAGCACCACGGCCTCCCCCGGCCGCACTCCGCTGAGATCGGCGTCGGCGGGATTGGCGGGTGGCACGTGGACCAGGCCGTGGGCGGCGGCGTACGCGGCCGCCTCCCGCTCGGCGGCCGAGGGCTCCACCGGCAGGTGCCCCTGGGCCAGGACCACCGCGTCGAGCGAGCCGAGCACGGTGCCGTCCTCGAGCACGACCCGCTGCGCGCCGGTGCCGGGCACCTCGTCGAGCGCGGTCGCCCGCGTGGCGTGCACCCGCACCTCCACCTGCCGGGGCGCCCGCGCGACCACCCGCTCGAACACCCAGCGCAGGTAGCGCCCGTAGAAGGCGCGGGTGGGGTAGGTGTCGGGGCCGAGCCGCCGTGCCTCCGCGAGCACGTCCTCGGCGACGCCGTCCGGCACCAGCACCAGGTGGCGTGCCCACTCGTACAGGCTGGGGCCCGTCTCCAGCGGCCCGCGGATGTCGACGCTGGGGTCGGTGAAGAGCGTGACCTGCGAGGCGACGGTGTTCATGAGCAGCTGGCCCGGCTGGTCGGTGCGCCACACCTGGCCCGCCCCCGGCGGGAACGGATCCACGACGTGCAGCAGGACGCGTGCCCGCGGCGGCAGCCGCCGCGCGTTGGCGCACAGCCGCTCGATCACCGACATCCCGCGCGGCCCCGCTCCGATCACGCACACCTCGAACGGCCGGGTCGATCGTGTTGTGGTCATCCGCTCCTCCAGTTCCCCTCGGGTCGTGAATCGAGGATGCGGGAGCGAAGCCTCCGTGAGGTATGTCACATTTGGCGAGGCGGTGTTAAGCATTGCTTCATGCACGACGTGACGCGCCTCGGGGCGCTGGTGGCGGTCGCCGAGGCCGGTTCGATCACCCAGGCCGCCGCCCGCCTGGGTTACACGCCGCCCGCGCTGTCGCAGCAGATCGCCAAGCTGGAGCGAGAGGCGGGGGCCGTACTCGTGATCCGGCACCGCCGGGGCGCCACGCTCACCGCGGCGGGCGAGCTGCTGGTGGAGCACGCCCGGCGCGTCCTCGACGAGCTGGACCGCGCCCGGCACGGCCTGGCCGCGCTCGCCGGCCTGTCCGGCGGGCACATCACGATCGGCACGTTCACGACCGCCGGCATCCACCTGCTGCCGCCGGTCCTCGCGGCGTTCCGGCGGGCTCACCCCGCCGTGGAGGTGAATGTGAGGGAGTACGAACCGCCGTCAGGGCTGCCCGCACTGGCCGCGGGCGAGGCGGATCTCGTGCTCACGCACACCTACGAGCATCAGCCCGCCCCCGCGCTGCCCTCCGGGGTCACCGTCGAGGCCCTGCTGGTGGAGGAGCTGGTGCTGGTGGCCGCCCCCGGGCACGCGCTCACCGATCCGGCCGAGCCGCTGCCGTGGCCCGAGCTCGCCGGCCGGCCGCTGATCAGCGGCTCCCGCGGGCTGGCCAACCGGGAGGCGCTCGAGGCGCTGTTCCGCCGCGAGTCGCTGGCGCCGCCCGTCGTGGCGTACGAGACGGGCAACTACGGCATGTCGTGTGCCCTCGCCAGCGGGGGCATGGGTCTCGCCCTCGTGCCGAGAACGGTGGCCGAGCTGGCGGAAAACCCCCTCAGCGTACGGCGGCTCGCCCCGCCGGGCCTGCACCGGACGATCAGCCTGGCCCGGCGGTCCGACGACAGGTCTCCCGCGCTGGCGACCATGCGTTCGCTGTTCAGGAGCACGGGCAAGGCCGCGCCCCGGCGGCCCCCGGAGGAGCCGCCGAGGTGAGGGACGCCGGTCAGTCGAATTCGGGGTCGGTGGTGCGGCTGCGCTTCATCTCGTAGAAGTACGGGAACTTCGCCATGGCGACGGCGCCGTCGAAGATGCGGACCGCCTCCTCGCCGCGCGGGATGCGGGTCATCACCGGGCCGAAGAACGCCACGCCGTCGATGTGGATCGTGGGCGTGCCCACCTCGTCGCCGACCGGGTCCATGCCCTCGTGGTGCATGCGGCGCAGGGCCTCGTCGTACTCGTCGGTGCCGGCGGCGTCGGCCAGCTCGACCGGCAGCCCGACCTCGGCGAGCGCCTCCTTGGCCACGACCCCGTAGTCCTTGTTGTCCTGGTTGTGGATGCGGGTGCCCATCGCGGTGTACAGGTCGCGCAGCACGCCCTCACCATGGTGCTGCGCCGCGGCGATGCACACCCGGACCGGGCCCCGCCACCTGGGCACGGCCTCGCGGTAGAAGTCGGACAGGTCCTCCTTGCCCTCGTTCAGCACGGACAGACTCATCACTCGGAACCGCAGGTCCATGTCGCGCTGCTTCTCGACCTCCAGGATCCACCGCGACGTGACCCACGCGAACGGGCAGACGGGGTCGAAGTAGAAGTCCACTCGGGGACGGCTGTCCGCTCCGGCCTGGTCGGCGGCGCTGTCGGCGGCGCTGTCGATGTCGCTCATGAGACTCTCCTGACGAGATGGGGTCGGGGATCGGGGGCCGGTTTCGCGAGCGTATCCAACGGCAGGAGGGCCGCGACACCGGAGTCGACCCCTCAAATGAGGACCGGTTTCCCCTCATTTCCGGTCAAGGGCTGGCGTTTTTTCCTGCCGGGCTCTCTAGGGTGTCCTCGTGACTGAGTTCCACGAGAAGCCGGCCATCCACGAGAAGGCGGCGGCCCTGCGGGCGCTCCACGTGCCCGGCGACCCCGTCGTGCTGCCCAACGCCTGGGACGCCGCGTCGGCGCGCGCCGTCGAGGCGGCGGGCTTTCCCGCCGTCGCCACAGGCAGCGCGTCCGTCGCCGCCGTCCTGGGCTACGAGGACGGGCACGACACGCCTGCGGATGAGATGTTCGCGGCCGTGGCCCGCATCTCCCGGGCCGTCGCGGTCCCCGTGACCGCCGACGTCGAGCGCGGCTACGGCCTGGAGCCCGCCGAACTCGTCGAGCGGCTCGCCGCCGCTGGCGCCGTGGGCTGCAACCTCGAGGACTCCGACCCGGCGACCGGAGCACTGATCGACCCCGGTGAGCAGGCGGACTTCCTGGCCGCCGTACGGGCGGCGGCGGCCGAGGCCGGGACCGGCCTCGTGATCAACGCCCGCGTGGACACCTTCATCCACGGTTCGGGGACTCCCGGCGAGAGGCTCGCGGAGGCGCTCGACCGGGGCGGCCGCTATCTCGAGGCCGGCGCCGACTGCGTCTACCCGATCCTGGCGGGCGACCCCCAGGTGATCGGCGCGCTCGCCAAGGAGATGGGCGGCCCGATCAACGTGCTGTTCCGGCCCGGCGTGCCGGCCATCCGCGACCTCGCGGCCCTCGGCGTGGCCAGGGTCAGCTTCGGTCCCGGCATCCACCGCGCGGCGCAGGCGTTCACGGCCCGCATGCTCAACGCGATCGCCCGGGGAGACGACCCCTTCCCGCCCGCCTGACGACGCCCGCCTGACGGCGTCCGCCGGCCTACGTCTCGGCGTACGACCAGCCCGACCAGCGCTCGACCCGGACGAGGATGGCGGGCCCGGCCGGGGGACGCTCGCGATACTGGGCGTACCTGCGCGCCAGCCACGCCACGGCCCGCTCGCGCTCGTCGCCGCCCTCCACGACGCGGGCGTGCCCGTCTGCGCGCACCCACCACAGCCGTTCCCAGTCGTCCTCGTAGTGGTCGGCCAGCAGGCAGACGCGAGGGTTGTCGCGGATGTCGCGCAGCCGTCGCAGGTCGGTGGTGGCCTTCGGCTTGTGGTCCACCGCCGTCACCACGGTGCCCTTGTCACCGCCGGGCACCACGGCGAAGGTGACCGGGACGAGCCGTGGCGCGCCCCCGGCCCCGGCGGTCGCGAGGCGGGCCACCCGGGCCGCCGCGAACAGCTCCCGGGCCCGCCCCTCGGGCATTCTCACCTGGCCAGCCTACGCAGCGTGGTCACGCGCACGCTTGATCGTCTTTGTACGGCGGCCTATGGTGTCCGCCATGGAGGCATCTGAGTTACTCGAGCGGGCCCGCTCGCGCGCATCCGACCCCGAAAACCCCCTGGAAGTCCTGTCCGCCGCGATCGCCCTGTGCCGGGACCTGTCCGGCGAAGCGGGCGGCGAGGTGGACGCCCTGCTCGATCTCGCGGTGTGCCGGGCCCGTGAGGCCGGCGTGTCCTGGACCGCCATCGGCGAGCGGTTCGGGTACATCAGGCGGAGCACGCGCAGGCGCTTCACGCCCGCCTTCGCGATCGCCCACCGGCACCTGGTCAACCGCCGCATGAAGCGCGACGCCGCCTGCTCCTTCTGCCGCAGGCCGCCGGGGCCGCGCGTCCACATGGTCCACGGCGAGGGCGGGCGCATCTGCGACCGCTGCGTGGCACTGGCCGGAGACATCGTCGCCGGGCTGGCCCGCCGCGGCCGCTGACGCACGTCAGGTCACGGTTCGCCGCGGCCGCTGACGCGCGTCAGGTGACCGTGAGCCGCCGCGTGTAGCGCTCGTCCCGCCACGGCTCCTCGCCCAGCACCTCCGCCAGCGTCGTCGCCGCGTCGTGCACGTCGACGTAGCGCAGATACAGCGGGGCGAAGCCGAAACGGACGAAGTCCGGCTCGCGGTAGTCGCCCACCACCCCCCGGTCCGCGAGCGCGCGCACCACGGGGTAGCCCTGCGGGTGACGGTAGCTGACCTGGCTCCCCCGCCGTTCCGGGTCGCGCGGGGTGGCCAGGGCGAGCCCGAGCCCGGGGTCGACGAGATCGTCGAGCAGGTCGATGAACAGCGAGGTCAGGGCCACGCTCTTGGCTCTGACCTCGTCCAGGTCCACCCGCTCCCAGATGTCGAGGGACGCGTTCAGCGCGGCGTACGACAAAATCGGCGGACTGCCCGTGGCGAAACGGCGCACACCGGGCGCGGGGCGGTAGTGCGGTTCGAAGTCGAAGGGCGCGGCGTGGCCGTGCCAGCCCGACAGCACGTTGTGCACGGCGTCCTGGTGGCGCGGCGCGACGTACAGGTAGGCGGGGGCGCCGGGCCCGCCGTTCAGGTACTTGTAGGTGCAGCCGACGGCGAAGTCCGCCTCGCCCACCCGCACGGGCAGCGCCCCGGCGCTGTGGCACAGGTCCCAGACGATGAGCGCGCCGGCCGCCTGGACCAGCTCCGTCACCGCCGCCATGTCCCTGGCCGCGCCGGTCCGGTAGTCCACCTGCGACAGCAGCACGAGCGCGACGTCCTCGCCGAGGGCGTCCTCCAGCGAACGGCCGTCCTCGCCGATGTCCCGGATCTCGTACGCGCCGAGCGTCCGCGCGGCGCCCTCCACGACGTACCGGTCGGTAGGGAAGTTGTCGAGGTCGGAGACGATCACACGGCGTCCGGGCCGCAGCGGGAGGGCGGCCGTGACCACCTTGAAGATGTTCACCGAGGTGGAGTCGCCGGCCAGCACGTCGCCGGGGCCCGCGCCGATGAGGGGTGCGATGCGGTCGCCGGTGCTCTGCGGCATGTCCCACCAACCGGCCGTGTTCCAGCTCGCCCCGAGATGCACCCCCCACTCGGTCTCGACCGTGTGGGCCACGCGTTCCGGCGTACGTCTCGGTAGCGCGCCGAGCGAGTTGCCCAGCAGGTAGACGACCCCCGGAGGCAGCGAGAACTCGTCCCGGAACTCCCGGAGCGGGTCCTTGGCGTCGAGGTCCTGGCATTCGGCACGGCTGAGAACCATCGGCAACTCCTTCGTCACCGCATTATGTACCGAAATATCCGATCTTGTCGTGGTCGTGATGACGGAGCGTCCCCGGCATCGGCAATACCGGAAGGGACCGTTCCACGGATGCGGACGGCTATAACCCCCAGAGATCGCCACACCGGCACGATCAGCCAAAAGTAAGCACAAGACGCACCCAAGACTCTGTGCGATCGTGGACAAGACGGGGCAAGTTCTCTGGAGACGCCAAACCCCCGTTGGTGACAGAGGGTGATTGAACGTGACGGAATCCCCGTCGGTGCATCACGAGTCCCCGATCTATCGCCGCATCGCCGACCGGCTGCGCGATCGGATCCTGTCCGGAGAACTCGGTGACGGCGACCGGCTACCGGGCGAGAACGCGCTCATGAAGGAGCACGGCGTCGCACGGGCCACGGCACGGCAGGCGCTCGCCGTGCTGATCAACGAAGGGCTGGCCGTGCCGAAGCGGGGATCGGGCGTCTACGTGCGGCTGTTCCGCCCCATCCGCCGCCACGGGTCCCGCCGGCTCTCGCGGGAGCAGTGGGCCCAGGGCCTGGCCATCTGGGACTCCGACACCCGGGGGCGGTCGTACGTCGTGGACGAGGTGACCATCCTGCGCGAGCCGGCGAGCGAGCAGGTCGCCCGCGTGCTCGGCACCGGCGAGGTGTGGGTGCGCCGCCGCCGCTACTCCGTGGACGGCCGTCCGGTGCAGCTCGCGGCCTCCCACTTTCCCGCCGATCTCGTGGAGGGCACGCCGGTCGTCCTGCCCGACACCGGCCCCGGCGGTGTGTACGCCCGGCTGGGCGAGCTCGGCCGGCCTCCCGTCCACTTCAGCGAGGAGGTGCGGGCGCGGATGCCGCTGCCCGGGGAGACCGAGTCGCTGAGCCTTCCGGCCGGCACACCGGTGATCTCCGTCACCCGCGTGGCCTTCGCGGAAGGGGGCGTGCCGGTCGAGGTCAACGAGATGGTCCTCGACGCGGCGTCGTATGTACTCCAGTACGACTTCGACGCCTAGGTCAAGAGGCAACGTTGACCTGACCATCCCGATCATTGATTTCTCTAGAGATGTCCCGCACCTTGAGGAGGAGACGTCAAGAGCACCCGGGCATACGGCGAGGGAAGGTGTACGGATGTCCTTGGACCGACGCCTCGCCGAGATCGCCCGGGAGTTTCCGGAGTGGACGATCTGGCGGAGTGACGCGGGCCGGTGGTGGGCGACCCGGCACCACCCGCTCACCTCGGCGCAGCGGACGGCGGGATGCGCGATGACCATCGACGCCGACGAGCCCGACGGACTGCGTGAGCTGTTGCGCGAGCAGGAGGCCCGCGCCGCCGATCCATGAGCGCGGAAGCCCCCGACCCGATCGGGGGCGGGGGCTTCCGCTACCGGTCCTCACATTCTTCGTCACACGCCATGAGGTCAGCGGCACCGGCTCGCCGCCGGCTCACTCGCCGGTCACTTGTTGGCGACCGACTCCCCGTCCGGCATGGCACGCCGCACCCGGCCGAGGTTGACGTCGGTGTCCTCGGGCGACGGCGTCGCGTCGTGACCGTTCTCATGGCGTCCGTCGTCCACGATCAGGACCGCGTCGTCCTCGTCGCCGTCCAGCCGCCCCTGGCCGGCGGCCTCGTACTCCGCGGACCCGTCGGCGGCGACGTGCGCCTCGTGCCCGGACGGCGCGGCCTCCAGGGCCTGCCGCTGGTCCTCGACCGGCTCGTACGACTGCTCGTACGACTGTTCGGGCGACTGGTCGTGCCGCTGGTCCGGCGCGCCCGCGGCGATGGCGTGCACCTGCGGCGCGGGCGGCAGCACGGCGGCCTCGTCGATCAGCGGGCCGGCCGCGGTCTCGCGGTGCATCAGATCGCCGAGCACAGAGCCGATCTCGTTGAGCCGGCGCACGACCTCCGCATGGGTGTCGGTGAGGTAGGCCACCCGGCGGCCGGTGTGCTCGTCCAGCGCGTTCACCCGCTGCTGCGCCGCCGCCAGCATGGCCTCGGCCTGCCCGCGCGCCTCGACGAGCAGCCGCTCCGCCTCCATCCGGGCGACGGTGAGCTGCCGCTCCGCCTCCGCGCGGGCGGAGCGCAGCGTCTCCTCCGCCTCCGCACGGGCCGTGCCCAGCGTCTCCTCCGCGTCCGCGCCCGCCTGCGCCAACAGCCGTTCCGACGTGGCGGTGGCGTCGGCGACGCGGCGCTCGGCCTCCTCCTGGGCGGCGGCCCTGATCGCGTCGGCCTGCTCACGCGCCGACGTCACCAGCCGTTCGGCCTCGGCCGCCGAGGTCTCGCGCAGCCTCCTGGCCTCCGCCTCGGACGCCTCCTTGTTGGCCGCCGCCTCCTCCTGCGCCAGCTTGAGTATCTGGCTCAGCCGCTCGCCCAGCTCGTCGGGGTTCTGCGGCGCCTCCGCCATCCTCCGCCGCGCCTCGGCCAGCTCCAGGCGGCTCTGCTCCGCCTGGTCGATCGTGCGCGCGAGCCGTTCCTCCAGGTCCCGGATCTGGTTGCGGGTCCGGACCATGTAGTCGTGGACCTGCCTGCGGCTGTACCCACGCATCACGACTTCGAAGGAGTCGTCACTCATCAGGTCGGGGAAGTTGTCGGTCTGATTCGTCATGAGAAACCCTGGGGTTGGAGATAACGACGGTAACGCAGCCAGGACACGACTTTCCTGCTATCCGTCGCACATCGCAACCTGAACGCCTCGAGCGGCCGCCGAAACCGGACGCCGCATCGGGCCCGGCCCGGACCTCATGGGATCATGGCCTCATGCCGTACATCGCCGACCTGGACGACGACGCGACGCCGATCATCCATCCCGAGGCGTGGGTGGCCCCAGGGGCGGTGGTCGTCGGGAGGGTGCGGCTCGGACGCGGCGCGAACGTCTGGTACGGCTCTGTGCTGCGCGGCGACGACGAGCGGATCGAGGTCGGCGCCGAGGTCAACATCCAGGACCTGTGCTGCCTGCACGCCGACCCGCGTGAGCCCGCGATCCTCGAAGACCGGGTGAGTCTCGGCCACCGGGCGATGGTGCACGGCGCGCACGTCGAGACCGGCGCCCTCGTGGGCATCGGGGCGGTCGTGCTCGGCGGGGCGGTCGTCGGAGCCGGGTCCCTGATCGCGGCCGGGGCCGTCGTGCCGCCCGGCCGACGCATCCCGGCGGGCGTGCTGGTCGCGGGCGTGCCGGGGAAGGTGGTCCGCGAGCTCACCGACGACGACCGCGCCTCCTTCGCGCGTACGCCGGACAACTACCTCGCCAAGGCCCGCCGTCACGCCGCGGCCTCGGTTCGGTCCCGATGAGCGTGCCGGCCAGCGCCAGGTGGTCCGACAGCTCCGGGTCGGTGGTGATGACCTCGGCTCCGCCCGGACGGTAGTCGGCCTCGGTCGCGAAGATGTAATCGATCTTCCGGCCGCCGCGCGTGGTGGGCTCGCCGCCCCGGCGCGCGATCCCGCACGACTCGGCGTCGACCTCGGTGTAGCCGCCCTCGCCCAGGCCCATGCCGTACACGCCGGTGAGCTGGTCGTGGCCGGGCTCACGGTTGAAGTCGCCGGTGAGGATCACCGGGGCGTTCCCGGCGTACGCCGACACCAGCCCGGTGACCTGCCGCGGGGTCTCGGTGTCGGAGATGTGGGTCACGCAGCAGACCGAGCGGCGCGGGCCGACCCGGCCGGTGGCGCACAGCAGGCCGCGCGGGTGGATCGTCTCACCGGGCGTGGCCGGGGCGTGGTCGGCGCGCAGCAGCCGCCGCAGCGGCGGGCCCTCGGCGCCGTTCTTCAGCGCCAGCGCCATGCCGAAGGTCTTGCCGTCCGGCGGGGCCGTGTCCGGGGTGAGGTCGCTCCACAACGTGCGGCACCGGTCCTCGCGGCCCGGCCCGCCGCCCCTGGCGTAGCCGTACCAGACCAGGCGGTAGCCGGGCAGCTCACGCCGGAGCAGGCCCACCTGGGCGTAGCACATCTCGGTGAACGAGGCGACGTCCACGTCCCTCGACCGGATCAGCCCGGAGACCTGACCGGCCCACGTCCTGCGGCGCCCGGGAGTGAGGTCGCGTACGCAGGTGCCGGCGCTGTTGCCCGCCGCGCAGACGTTGTAGGTGAGGACGCTCACCCGGTAGGTGTCGGCGGATGGAAGACCGGCCACCACCAGCGCAACAACCGCCACTCCCGCGACAAATACCCCCATACGTGGCGAAGCTAGTCAGGAGTGGATCAACCAATCCAGGCGCCTGTGGTGAAATTTCCGACATTGATTGCCCACACCGGTGCGGCGACCGAGAGGTAGGCCATCATGACCCAGGGCCTTCGGCTGCCGACGACGCCGACGGAGATGTAGAGCGGCCACCACAGCAGCGACGCCCGGCCCACCGACATGTAGAACGACGACATCGCCAGCAGCGCCACCGCCTGCGGCGCCAGGTAGGCGACGTCGGCCCAGTTGCGCCGGGCCAGCCGCGCGACGATCAGCAGGACCAGCACGATCGCCGACAGGATCTCCTCGCGGTACGACGTCGCCAGGACGGGCTCGTTGAGCGACCTGTGCCAGGTGTCGATGAACACGTTCCAGGGCGCCGCGGGATAGCGGCCCCAATACTGCGCCTCCGCCGACTTCCAGGCCATGAGGTCCCCGGTGCGGTGCCAGAGGTAGATCATGTAGGCCAGCACCGGCACGCCCGGCAGCACCAGCCAGGGCGCGTTCCGCCATCCCTTCGGCGCACGCAGCCCGTCGCGCGAGACGAGGAACTGCACGACCAGGCCGAGGGCGAGGAAGAGCCCGGAGATGCGGATGGACGACGCGAAGGCGGCGCACACGGCCGCGGACTCCCACCGGCCCCGGCGCGCCAGCAACCAGGCGGGGATGGCCAGCGCGAGGAACAGCCCCTCCGTGTAGCCGGCGAGCAGGAACACCGCGAACGGGCTGAGGAAGAACGCCAGCACGGCCCAGGGGCCGCTGCCCTCCCGATACGACTCGCTCAGCCGTGACAGCGCCACCGCCACGACGGCGCTCGCGACGAGCGAGATCAGGACGAGTGCGAGCCTCAGGTCCGGGATGAACACGTGCAGGGCGCGCAGCAGCAGCGGCAGACCCGGGAAGAACGCGACGAGCCGCGGCGCGTCCGGGTCGTCCGGCCGGCCGTCGTAGCCGTACTTCGCGATGTCCATGAAGTTGTAGGAGTCATACCGGTTGAACCGGTCGAGGATCGCGTCCTCCGTACGACCCGGCGCCGCGAGGATCAGGTAGATGTACGAGGCGACCTGCCAGAAGAACCAGATGAGCAGGGCCGTGCGGTCGGGCGAATGGCCGAGCCACCACATGGCCCAGCGTCTGCGGGCCGAGAGCGGTCCCGTCTGCTCGCCGGTCGCCGTGCCGCCCGAGGTGTCCACGGGCGCCATCTTCTCCGATGCCTCGTCCGCGCCCCGCTCGCGGGCGGCCCCGGCCTGCTGGATCTCCGTCACGAGCACCTATGGAATACGCCACGGCAGCTCATGCCAAGTGGCAGGCACCCCCCGGGATACGCCTCAACCCGGAGAAATACGCAAATGTGCTGCTCAATGCCTTCCGTCGCATGAAACTTTCACCAACGGTCTCCAGCGCATCGGCCACCCCCGCCACCTCGGGGACCGGCGAGCTACCATCGGATCCAGCGAGGGGACCGCCGGAGTTCGTCCCGGCATTCGTGTGCCCCGGAGGGGCATCGGACTACTCCGGCTGCGTCAACCGGGACAAGCGAGAAGCCGTCCTCTCCGGAGGACGGAGGTCACTGCCGCGTGTACTGGGACGGGTTCACGACGATGGAGCGCGACGTGCGCGCCGTCGTCGGCGACCCCCGGTGGACGCTGCTTCCCCCGGTCACCCGGGCGCACACCCTGGCCCAGCGGGCTCTGGTCACCCCGGACGGCGCCCGGTGGCTGTTCGGCGCGCACGCCCGCTGGTATCGCCTCGACCGCGTCGACGGCCGCTGGCACCTGTCGGCTCCCCCACTGCATCCGGCCATCCGCTCCGGCGCACGGCCGAGTCCGCCCGGCGTGGCGATCCCGCCCGCGCTGATCCCCGCGGGCCCCGACTTCGCGTACGACCGCGGGTCCACCCAGGCGTTCGTCGGCCCGGACGTCCCGCACGAGATCACCGAACGGCTCCGCGCGCTGCTGCTCGCCCACCGTGGACTGCGCCGGGAGGACTTCCCCCTCGGCGACAGCGTCTACCAGCAGGTCTTCGCCCGCGACGTGGCCGCGACGGTGGCCGCCGTGTGGGGCACGATCATGTGGTGCGCCTACGCGCCCGCCTTCGACGGCAACGAGGTCATGCTGTCGATGTTCGGCGAGTTCCTGGCCCGGCCCCTGCCCGGGGACGACTGGGTGCGCTGGCTGCCCATGGGTTCGCTCGACGCCCTCGTGGCCCTGTACGCCGAGCGGATGCGCTCCGGCGCGCGGGAGGCGGGCCTGCGCCTGGCCGGGCTGATGGCCGAGACCGCCACCGTGCTGCGCGCCGACCCCCGGTTCCGGCCGCGCGCCGACGCGCTGATCGCGATGGCCGAGCCGCTGCTCGGCAGCCCCTGGCTGGACCAGCACGCCATGCCCGGCGGCGCCGTACGGCAGGCCTGGCTGTCGCGCTGCCCGCCGCACCTCGTCCCGGCCACGCTCCCCGAATGGGCGCCTGGCGAGCACTTCCGGCACACCCTGTACGACCTGATCGAGGCCCTGGGCTACACGGCCGCACGCGGGATGGATCCGCGTGCCGTGGCGGCCGCGCTGCTCGCCGCCGACGTGGCGGGCGTGTGCGGCGTGTCCGAGCCCGCCTGGGCGGCGCCGGGCAGCTCGCGCACCGCGCAGGTCGTCACCGCGCTCTATCCGTGGATGGACGACGAACTCCGGCAGGCCCTCTATCTCGCGCTCGCCGAGCCCACCCACCCGCTGCGGGGCTGCTGGCCGGCCGGCGGCGAGCTGCCGCCGGGGCTGGTCCCGCCCGACCGGGGGACGGCCGCCGCCCTGCTCGGCTCCGCGTACGCGACCGGCCTGGCCTGGTGCGCCCTGACCGGCACGTCCGCGCCTCACGAGGGTTTCGCGGTATGCTCCGCGGTCGTCAAGTGCCTCATCCATCAGCGGGACGACCCACGGCCGCAGGAGGCGGCGGAGCGGCGCAAGCCCGACCTGGACGAGTCCGGCGGCTGGCTGTTCGAAACTTCCAATTCGGATATTTCGCCCTTACCTCCGCTTTAGCAACCCGTTCCCCCCATCACCGTCTCATTCATCGAATTGTGATCTCGGTATCGGGGAAATGGTCCCGGAGGGACGAGGAGCGCGGGTCGGAATGGTCACGATGGGCCATGTCGCGGCAGGGTACCCGGACGTAACCTCGTGATGGGTGTGGGCTGCGGAAGGAAGGACGACGCGGTGGGGCACGACGACCTGGACTCTCGGGTCCACGACCGTGTCGCGTTGGACGAGATCGCGCTCTACGCCGAGGTGCTGGAGGCCGTGAACATCACGGAGAACCGACTGACCTTGGAAGAGCTCGACAACGCGCTCGGATTGCGGACTTCGGCGAGCCGCTGAAGGCACTGAGAGCACGGACCGTCCCGGGCATCTGGTGGGCCCGGGACGGTCGCTCGACCGGAATGATCCGTCCGGCCCCTCGGACGGGCCGTGACGGACAGGCGGTGACAGGCAGGCGTCACGACCTGACGAGCCGGGCGATGGCCGCGGAAGCCTCCTTCACCTTCTCGCCGGCCTCCGGGCCTCCGCTCTTGACGGCGTCGGCGACGCAGTGGGCGATGTGGTCCTCCAGCAGGCCGAGCGCCACCGCCTGGAGGGCGCGGGTGGCCGCCGAGACCTGAGTGAGGATGTCGATGCAGTAGGCCTCCTCGTCCACCATCCGCTGCAGTCCCCGGATCTGTCCCTCGATCCGGCGCAGGCGGGTGAGGTAGGCCTGCTTGTCCCCGCTGTACCCGTGCATCCCTCAACGATACCCGTAACAGGTATCCAGCGTCGCGGTCCCGATACGGCGGGTAGGGCGGGTGGTCCCGGGAATGCATCCATAACCGGCTCGAAACGGTGCTGGGAGTCGCGGATGGGAACCCAGGCTGTCCTCCGTACGCTGCCGTTCGCCGTCATGGCGACGGTGGTGGTGCTCGACCTGCTCGCCGGGCCGTCCCTGGGCCTCCTGCCGTTGCTGACCCTCGGGCCGGCGTTCGCCGCGGTGACGGGCGGCGTGCGCCCCGCGGCACTGGCCGGGCTGGTCGCGCTCCTCCTGTCCATACCGCTGGCCTACCACGACCACCTGCTCGGCCGTCCGCAGATCACCATCACGCTGGTCGCGATCGTCGGGGTCACCGCGGCCGCCATGCTGGCGGGCCGGCTCCGGGTCGAGGGCGAGCGCACGCTGGCGAACGTCCGCCTCGTCGCCGAGGCGGTCCAGCGCGTGCTGCTACACCCGGTGCCCCGCCGGGCGGGCGACCTGCGCATCGCCCTGTCCTACACCTCCGCCGCGGTGGACGCCCGCATCGGCGGAGACCTGTACGACCTCACCAGAGGCCCGGAGGGTTTCCGCCTGATCGTTGGCGACGTGCAGGGCAAGGGCCTGGACGCGGTGGAGACGGCGGCCTCGGTGGTCGGCGCCTTCCGGGAGGCCGCCTACGACGAGCCGGCGCTCGCCGATGTCGGCCGGCGCCTGGAGGACCACCTCGCGCGGCGGCTCGGCGGGGAGAAGTTCGTCACCGCCGTGCTCGCGGAGGTGGGCGAGCACGAGATCGCGCTGCTCAACTACGGCCACCCGCCGCCTCTGCTGCTCACCTGCGACGGCCGTGTCCATTTGCTCGAACCGCGTGAGGAGGCGCCGCCGCTCGGCCTGGTCGCGCTCGCCCCCACGGGCCCGCAGCCGTACTGCTGCGCGTTCCGCGAGGGCGACCAGATCCTCTTCTACACCGACGGCGTGTGCGAGGCGCGCGATCGGGGCGGCGCCTTCTATCCTCTGGAGGACCGGGCACCCCGCCTGCTGCGAGCCGGCGATCCGCAGGACGCTCTCGACCTGCTGGAACGCGACCTGGTCGCGCACGTCGGCGGGCCCGTCCCGGACGACGCCGCCATGCTGCTCGTCCGCAGGGAACGGCCCTGACGGCCTGGCCCGGGCATCATTTGCCATGTGCAATCATTGACGGACAGCAGCTCCGGCGGGTCGTGAGCGACGGCCGGACGGCAGGGCCAGGTGAGCAGGGGCGAGCGCGAGTGGAACCGGGAAGGCACGGACAGCCCGACACCTTCTCCATGCTCACCGTGCTGGACGAGGGCGTCGTCGTCATCCGGATGTTCGGCGACCTGGACCTGGGCTCCGCGGCCGCACTGCGCGCGTGCCTGGCCGAGGCGGTCGGGCTGCGCACGCCGCCCCGGATCGTGATCGACGCCGAAGGGCTCAAGTTCTGCGACTCGACCGGACTGAGCGTCCTCATGGGGGCGCTGCCCGCCGTCAGGGCGGCCGGTGGGCGCCTGGCACTCAGCGGCGCCCACGGGCGCTTCGCCCGGATGCTCAGGATCACCGGTCTCGACATGGAACTGCCGATCCACGACTCCGTCGACGCCGCCACCGCCTACCTCAGCCGGCCCGGCGACTGAGCCGGCCCGGCTAGTTGAAGCAGTCCTGGTTCTTCAGGGTCAGAGCCATCTCGTACACCTTGCCGTGGGACAGCAGGAAGTAGTAGGCGGCCTTGCGGTTGCCGGGGACCGCGGCGATGGGGAAACCACCGGCGGGAGTCTCGAGGTGAGGGTAGGCCTTCTTCAGCTGCTTCATGGTGGAGCCGAGCCCGATGCCCTCCGGAGTCCTGGCCCCCTTGAACGCGAAGATCGCGGCCACGCCGAGCTTCTTCGAGATGAACAGGCCGACCCTCTCCTTGGGGGTCGGGTGTGCCTTCAGGTCCCAGCCCGTGCAGGTCTCGCCGCCGAGCTTCTTGACGATCTTGCCGGTCTTCTGGGCCTGCTTGGCGCTCATCCCCAGCTTCACGGCGCCGTAGCCGTACGGCCCCAGCCGCACGGCCGCGCTCGCGGACGTGCCGCCCGCCGTGCTCTCCTCCGTGCTCTGCGCCGCGCTCGCGGACGTGGCGCCGCCCAGCGCGACGCCCACGGCGAGCGCCGTCGCCATCGCAGAACGTCCCAGACGCACAGCCCTGCTCGTCATGCCGCTTCCTCCTGTGGTTTCCGTGATCATCATTTCCTACGGGACACCGATATCACCAACCAACCGAGGGTGGCGGATCAGGGGCGGGAGCGCAGGCCGTACATGAGCTCTTCCCAGCGGACCGCGACGGCCGGCGCGGCGTGGGCGGACGCGGTCTCCAGCGCCCCGGCCGCCAGCTTCATGCGGCGGCGTTCGTCGTCCACGAGGGTGAGCAGCGCGCAGGCGAGCGACTCGGCGTCGCCCTCCCCCTCCTGGACCAGCACGCTGTCGCGGTCCGGGCGGAGGAACTCGGCGGGTCCGCGGGATCCGGCGAAGCCCACGACCGGCACCCCGCAGCTCAGTGCCTCGATGACGGTCATGCCCAGCAGTTCGTGCCGCGACGGCACCGCGACGATGGACGCCTTGGCGAACTCGCCGGGCAGGTCGGGGGTGGTGCCCATGAAGTACACGTGGTTGTGCAGGTCGAGGTCGCGGACGAGGGCGCGCAGCCGCCGCTCCTCCGGGCCCCCGCCGTACAACCGCAGCCGCCAGTCGGGCCGCTTGTCGGCGACGATCGCGAAGGCCCGCACGAGCCGGTCGTACGACTTGCCGGGAACCAACCGGCCACCTGCGCTGACGATCCGGTTGTCCATGCGGGAGCGCGGCCAGGGCGTCCCGGGCAGGGCGTCGGGGATGACGTGGACCGACAGGTCGTCGTCGAGCAGGCGCACCCACTCGTCCCGCCGGCCGGCGGTGCTCGCCACCACGGCGTCGAGGCGGGGATAGAACCGGCGCACCGGGCCGGGCACCGCCGGCCTGCCCCACTCCCGCGCGATGCGGACGACGTCTCGCGGCGCATACCGGGCGGCCTGCACGCTCAGCGAGGGCCGGGTGGTGATCAGAACGTCGGCGCGCAGGCCGCGCAGCATCCGCCAGAGCGCCACCTCCGTGCGCACCTGTCCCCTGGGCAGCAGGTGATGGACACCGGGCCGGGCGTCCACGAGCCAGCGCAGCGTCACCCTGCGGTCGACGGGGAAGAACGGCGTCTCCCTGGTGCGCCGGACGCTCACCACCTCGATCTCGTGCCGTGAGGCCAGTCCTCCCGCGAGGTTCAGCATCGCCCGCACGTCGCCGCGCATGCCGTACGCCGAGGGGAGCAGGAACGCGATTTTCACGCGCCCACCTCCAGCAGCAGCTCGTCGCCCGGAGTGAAGCTGGGCCGGATCGGCACGCCGTCCACGAGCGCGCGGGGATAGTGGACGCGGCGGCGCTTGCCCTCGACGTCGTCGAGCCTGGCGCCCAGCGGAAGCGCGCGGTCGACGCCGTCCACCTCCAGGTAGGGCTCCCAGGAGCCCTGCGAGTCGGGGGTGGCGGCCAGCACGTCGCACAGCGAGAGCGCGGCGTGGAACCGGACCCCCTGGACGGTGGCGGCGACCCGCACGGTCGCCGCCGGATCGCCGTGCCCCGGATCGCTGTCGCCCGAATCCCTGTGAGCCGGGTCGCTGTGAGCCGGGTCGCTGTGAGCCGGATCGCTGTGACGCAGCGCGAGGGTGGCGTGGCGGTGCTGGTCGTCGTCGTCCAGGCCGGTGTAGGCCAGCAGCCCGGTCACCTCGAACCGCCCCTCGCGGAACCACACCGCGCGGACGTCGGCGACCGGCTCCGCCGGATCTATCTTCAGGGCCAGATATCCGTTGCGCGTGCGGTAGGCCCGGTAGGCCAGCGTCCGGCGTCCCAGCGCGTACGCGTCGAGGCGGTCGAGCGAGAACCCGGGATCGGCGCTCTGGATGCGGGCGCGGACGCCGTCCTGTTCCAGGTAGGTGTCCCAGCGGCCGGGATCGAGGTCGAGGGGCGCGAGGGAGACCGCGACGCTGGCGTCCCTCGTGCGCCCGCCGGAGGCGCCGAGCGTCACCCGTCGTTCCTCACCCGTGCCCCGTCGCCGCAGGATCAGGCGGGTGCCGTCCGCCAGCGGCTCGGCGATGGACAGACGCAGGGAGAGGACGTCCGCCAGGGTGACCTCCGCGTCGATGACGACCACACCCACCGTCCAGCCCCCTCCCCGTCGATTGAGCCAACGTTGAGGTTACCGTGATTTTCCTGTTATGTGGAGAAAGCCTTTGTCACTCTTCTGTGAAACACGGTTCATTCCATCGCCTTGACCGGTGATTTCCACAAAAAGTTCACGATCGCGGCAAAGATTGGTTTACCCCTGCTTGATGGATTTGATGAGGAGCTGGGCGACGTCCACGACCTCGAGCGACTCCTTGGCCTGACCGGCGTTCTTCTTCTCGTTGATGGCGTCGCCGAGCATCACGAGGCAGAACGGGCAGGCCGTGGAGACGGTGTCGGGATCGGTGGTCAGCGCCTCGTCCACGCGCTCGGTGTTGATGCGCTTTCCGATGCGCTCCTCCATCCACATGCGCGCGCCGCCGGCGCCGCAGCAGAATCCGCGCTCCTTGCACCGGTGCATCTCCTGCGCCTGGACGCCCGGCACCTTGGCCATGATGTCGCGCGGCTGGGCGTACACCTTGTTGTGCCGGCCGAGGAAGCACGGGTCGTGGTAGGTGATTTTCTCCTCGATCGGGGTGATCGGGGTGAGCCTGCCCTCCTCGACCAGGTGCGCCAGCAGCTGGGTGTGATGCACGACCTCGTACGTGCCGCCGAGCTGCGGGTATTCGTTGGCGAGGGTGTTGAAGCAGTGCGGGCAGGTGGCCACGATCTTCTTGACCCCGGCCTCGTTGAGGGTCTCGATGTTCTGCTGGGCGAGCATGTTGAAGAGGAACTCCATGCCCAGGCGGCGGGCCGGGTCGCCGGTGCAGGCCTCCATCGGGCCGAGCACCCCGAACTTGACGCCGGCGATGTGCAGCAGCTCCGCGACGGCCTTGGTGGTCTTCTTGGCCCGGTCCTCCAGCGCGCCGGCGCAGCCGACCCAGAACAGGTACTCGACGTCCTCGGGCATCGTCGAGTCGACGATCGGGACCTCGAAGTCCAGCTCCTCGATCCACTCGGCGCGCTTCATCTCGGACATGCCCCACGGGTTGCCCTTGTTCTCCAGGTTCTTGAGCATCACGCCCGCCTCGGACGGGAACGACGACTCGATCATCACCTGGTAGCGGCGCATGTCGAGGATGTGGTCGATGTGCTCGATGTCGACCGGGCACTGCTCGACGCAGGCGCCGCAGTTGGTGCACGACCACAGGACGTCGGGGTGGATGACCCCGTCCTCGCCGACCAGCGGCTTGTCGAGCAGGGCCAGCACGTCCTCGGAGAAGCTCTCCTTCTCCTTCTCCCCGGCCAGCAGGTAGGGCGCGACCGCGAAGGCGTGGTCACGCTGGTCGAGGATGAGCATCTTGGGCGACAGCGGCTTGTCGGTGTTCCACGCCGGGCACTGCGACTGGCAGCGGCCGCACTCGGTGCAGGTGTAGAAGTCGAGGAAGCCCTTCCAGGTCGTGTCGGTGACCTTGCCGCGGCCGAACACGTCGACCTCGGGGTCGGCCTCCTCGAAGTCGAGCACCTTGCCGTTGCTGCGCATCGGCTGGGCCGGGCCCAGGCCGTCCGGACGGCGGGAGAACAGCACGTTCAGCGGCGCGGTGAAGATGTGCAGGTGCTTGCTGTTCACCACGATGACCAGGAACACCAGCATGAGGCCGATGTGCAGCAGGAGGGCGATCTGCTCGAGCAGCTCGCTGTGCGGCAGGATCTTCCCGATTGCCAGGCTGGCGAAGGCGCCCGAGTCATAAGGGAAGTTGCCGTTGGCCGCCGCGGCGCCCCGGGCGAGGAACAGCGTCCAGATGATGTTGAAGATCATGAACAGGACCAGCCAGGCCCCGCCCAGGTGGGATCCGGAGAAACGGGAGTCGCGCCCGAGCTTCTTCGGCGAGTTCTTGATCCGGATGGCGGTGAACGCGACCAGCCCGAGCAGACAGGCGACCGCGATGAAGTCCTGCAGGAAGCCCAGCACCGGCCAGGTCCCGATGAGCGGGATGTGGAAGTCCGAGTGCCCGGTGATCGCACCCTGGATGATCGCGCCGTACGCCTCGATGTAGACGGTCAGCAGGATGAAGAACGCCCACATGACGAAGAAGTGGGCGGTGCCGGACGGGGTCCACTTCAGCAGCTTGCGCTGGCCGAAGACCTCGACCAGCTGGGCCTTGATCTCGGCGCCGGCGTGCTCCTTGGCGTACTCGATCCGCTCCGGGGCCGGCTGGCCGCTGGTGGCGAGCCGATAGAGGAACAGCACGCGACGGCCCGCCAGCGCGACCGCCACGGCGGTCGCGACGAGGCCCACAATCGCTACCCAGAGCACGAGTCCCTCCCATATCGAACGTCGGCGGCCAGCGTAGGGGCGCGGCGCCTTCGCGTGGGCGGTGGAGTCCCGCCCTGTGGATAACGCCTACGCTTCCCGAATGGTACCGGCGAGTAACATGTCCTGCGTCACGCTCGGCGAGTGGCACTTGTCACTGCGTTTCCCGCCGTCGGCACGATACTAGAACAAAGCTCTATAAGAGGGTATGAGAGGGGCGCCGGTAATCTATCCGGCCAGGTAGCGCTGCACGGTGGGCCCCACCAGCGCGACGATCTCCTCCACGTCGGCGGAGGCCAGCGGTTCGAACCTGAGGATGTACCGCGTCATCACCACGCCGAACAACTGCGCGAAGGCGGCCTCCATCCGCAGCGGCGGAACGTCCAGCGCCTCGGCGACCCGGCCGAGGACGGCCGTCGTGAAGAACTCGCGGATCATGCCGACGGCCTGCTCGTTCGCCACCGCCGTCCGCACCAGCCCCAGCAGGGGCTCCCTGGCCGCCGGGTCCGCCGTCATCGTCAGGATGAAGCGGACGAGGCGCTCGCCGACCTCCTCACGCGGCCCCGCCAGGATGAGCGGAAGCACCGCCGAGGGGTCCATCGGCAGCCGCATGGCCGCGACGAACATCCCCTCCTTGGTGTCGAAGTAGTGGTGGACGAGAGCCGGATCGACACCGGCCTCCCGGGCGATGCCGCGGATCGTCGCCTTGTCGAACCCCTTCTCCGCGAAGACCCTGCGCGCCGCGGCCAGGATCTCGCCGCGGGTGTCCGCCGAGCCCGGACGCCGGCCGGGCCGCCGCCCCGGTCGCCGCCTGCCGCCCGAGACCTCCGGCACCTCCGTCGTCACGTCGCTCCCCGCTCCAGCTCAGCCCCTGCGGCCCACCGCAAGATACACGCGCATGGGGACGGTCAGCCGCCCGTCGGGAAAGACGCGGCCGAGTTCGACGCGCTCCCGGGCGAGCAGTTCCGTCACCACGTCACCCTCCATCCTCGCCATGTACGAGTGGGAGCGCAGGTCGGTCAGGAAGTCCTCCAGCCGCACCGACCTGGTCCAGTCGACCCAGGTCTTCGCCACGACGAGGCCCGCGTCGGACATGGCCGCGGCGATCGGCGGCATGGTCCACCCCGGCAGCACGGGCCCGATGTAGCCGGGGCACGACTCGGCGAGCCGCACCTGGTTGGCCGCCAGCCAGTCCGCCTTGCCGGGGTCCACACTGTTCCACCAGCCCGCGACCGCGCCGTCGCCCCCGATCACGCGTACGGCCTCGGCCACCGACAGCGCCGGGTCGAGCCAGTGCCACGACTGGGCGTACGTCACGAGGTCGGCGGCGCCCGCGCGGAAGGGCAGGTCGTTGCCGTCGGCCAGCAGGGCCGGGCAGGCCGTACGGGCGCGCAGGCGGGCCAGCATCCGCTCGCCGCGGTCCACGGCGACGACCCGGGCGCCGCGGTCGAGCAGGCCCCGGGTCGAGATGCCCGTGCCCGCTCCGACGTCGATCACGGTCGCCCCGGCGAGCCGGACCCCCGACAGGGTCTCCAGCGCGACGTAGAGGGCCTCCGGGTAGTGGGGCCTGGCCGCGTCGTACTCCTGCGAGACGCGGTCGAAGACCCGGTGGCTGTCCGCGAGCCGCTCGTTCATGAGGCCGTGGACGAGGCGGCGTAGTGGAGCCTGGCGAAGGCGAGCGCCTCGGTCAGGTCCTCGATCCGCTCGCTGCGGCTGGTGGCCTTGCGCGTGTTGATCTCCAGGACGATCAGGCCCCGGTAACCGTTGCCGGCCAGGCGCTCCAGGATCGGCGCGCAGGGCTGCGACCCCCGGCCGGGCACCAGGTGCTCGTCCTTGTTGGTGGTGCCCACCCCGTCCGCCAGGTGCAGGTGGGCCAGCCGTTCGCCCAGCTTGGTCGCCATCTCCATCGCGTCCGTCCCGGACACCGCCGTATGGGACAGGTCGAGCGTCACGTCGGGGAAGTCGTAGTCGATGGGGTTCCAGTCCGGCGCGTACGGCACGACCTCGTTGCCCCTGGCCCGCAGCGGGAACATGTTCTCCACGGCGAAGACGACGTCGGTCTCCTCGCGCATCCGGGCCAGGCCCTTCTCGAACTCCTTGGCGTAGTCGCGCTGCCAGCGGAAGGGCGGGTGGACGACGACGGTCTGCGCGCCCAGCCGCTCGGCCGCCTCGCGGGCCCTGCGCAGCTTCAGCCACGGGTCGCGGCCCCACACCCGCTGGGTCACCAGCAGACAGGGCGCGTGCACGGCCAGGATCGGGATCTGGTAGTGGTCGCGCAGCCGTTCGAGGACCTCGACGTCCTGACTGACCGGGTCCTGTCCCACCATGATCTCTACGCCGTCGTACCCGAGCCTGGCGGCCAGTTCGAAGGCGTCCGGCGTACGCTCCGGGTACACCGACGCCGTCGACAGCGCCACCTGGCCGCTGGGCACGCGGATGTCACTCATGAGGCCAGCCTCCCCTGGCGGCCCGCGGGCACGTTCCAGTCCCGTGGCCGTGGCCGTCCGTTCGCTCCCTGCGCCCGTTCACGGATCCAGCCTAAGCCGCACCAGCGCCGTGCGCCGCTTCGCCACAATCAACTACCCAAGGTCGCGAACTAATGTGGGGCGCATGGCACGGATCGTGAGCGGGGCCGTACCCAGTCCGAACATCTGGAACACTCCCCAGATCTACGAGCTGGAGAACCTCGCCGTGGGACCCGCGGGCGCCGCCGAGGCGGCGATGCGGGCCCTGATGCGGCCCTGGGACGGCGCGACCGTGGTCGAGATCGGCTGCGGCAGCGGCTTCCACCTGCCCGCGCTCGCCGCGTCCGCCGGGCGGGTCGTGGGCGTGGAGCCGCACGGCGGCCTGGCCGCCCAGGCCGCCGCCCGCTGCGCGTCGCTGCCCAACGTCTCGGTGCGTACCGGCACCGCGCAGGCGCTGCCGCTCCCCGACGCGTCGGCCGACGTGGCGATCGCGCGGTGGGCGTACTTCTTCGGGCCCGGCTGCGAGCCCGGCCTGCGCGAGCTCGGGCGGGTGCTGCGCCGGGGCGGCGCGGCCTTCGTCGTGGACGTGGACGCCTCGCGCGGGGCGTTCGGCCGCTGGTTCCGCCGGTCGCTGCCGTCGTACTCCCCCGAGGCCGTGGAACGCTTCTGGTCACGGCAGGGCTGGCGGCGCGAGGACCTGGACCTGCGGATGACGTTCCGGTCCAGGGCCGACCTGGAGGCCGTGCTGCGCATCGAGTTCACGCCCGAGGTGGCAGGCGAAGCGCTGCGGGAGGTCGAGGGCCTGGACGTCGACTACCCGAACGTCCTCAGATGGCGGGAATTCTGAGTCCGGGCTTGACCTTGTCATCGGCGTCAAGCTTTACCGTCGTGCCCAGGACAGCCGAGGAGGGGCCGATGCGGATCGGCGAGCTGGCCCGGCGCGCGGGAGTGAGCACTCGCGCGCTGCGCTACTACGAGCAGCGGGGGCTCATCCGGGCGCGCCGCTCGGCGAACGGATATCGGGAGTACGACGAGTCGGACGTCCGGATCGTCACCGAGATCCGCGAGCTGATGTCGGTCGGCTTCACGCTGGAGGACGCCCGCCCGTTCGTGGACTGCCTGCGCTCGGGACACGCGTCCGGGGGCTCCTGCCCCGAGTCGGTCGCCGTCTACCGGCGCAAGCTCGCCGAGATCGACCGGCAGATCCGCGACCTGCTGGCCCGCCGCTCGGAGGTGGCCGCCCAGTTCGCCGACGCCTGCCCGGGCTGTCTCCTGACACGACGAGGAGAGACATGATCACGCTGACCGCGGAGAACTTCGACGAGCAGGTGCTGCGCAGCGACAAGCCCGTGCTGGTGGACTTCTGGACCGACTGGTGCCCGCCGTGCAAGATGATCGCCCCGATCCTGGAGGAGATCGCCGCCGAGTACGGCGACCGCCTCACGGTGGCGAAGATCAACGCCGACGACCACCCCGAGATCGCCCAGCGCTACAACGTCCTGGGCTTCCCCACGCTGAACCTCTACCGGGACGGCGAGATCGTCCAGCAGATCAGGGGCGCCAAGCCCAAGCGCCTGCTGCTCGCCGACCTCGCGGGCCACTTCTAGTCGCCTCTATTTGCCGAGGACCACTTATATAAGCGTTGACTTTTATAAGCGGCCCTCGGCATAGTGGGCGCGTGCACGCATTCGACGCGCTGGGGGATCCGGTGCGACGCCGGATCCTGGAGCTGCTCTCCCACGGCGAGCAGACGTCGGGCGCGCTCACCTCGGTCATCCGCGCCGAGTTCGGGATCTCACAGCCGGCCATCTCCCAGCACCTGCGCGTGCTCCGGGAGTACGGACTGGCGTCCGTACGGGCGGAGGGCACGCGGCGGCTGTACGCCGTCGAAGCCGCGCCTCTGCGGGAGGTCGACGCCTGGCTGGAGCGGTTCCGCGGCTTCTGGGAGCAGCGGTCCGACGCGCTCGGCACCGAACTGGCGCGGGGCAGACGTGAGCGGCGGCTCGGACGGCGGCACGGCGGCGGCGATGCCCATCACGCTGCCCATCACGCAGCCCACGACGGACGGACCGACGAGGAAGAGCGGCCATGAGCGACTTCATCGACATGATCAACCAAGCCAGTCGCGCGGTCGGCACGCGCGACCTGCCGGAAGGCGAGGCCCGCACGGTGCTGCTGCGGCGCACCTACGACGCCGGCATCGAGGACGTGTGGGACGCCTGCACCGACGCCGAGCGGATCAGCCGCTGGTTCCTGCCGGTGAGCGGCGAGCTGAAGCTCGGCGGGCACTACCAGCTCCAGGGCAACGCGGGCGGAGAGATTTTGCAGTGCGAGCCGCCGCGGCTGCTGCGGGTGAGCTGGCTGTTCGGCGAGAACCCCGGCTTCAGCGAGGTCGAGGTGCGGCTGAGCGCGGAGGGCGACGGCCGCACCGTGTTCGAACTGGAGCACGTCGCCGTGGTGCCGCCGGAGTTCTGGGACCGGTTCGGGCCGGGGGCCACGGGCGTCGGCTGGGACCTGGCGCTGCTCGGGCTCGGGCTGCACCTGCGCGGCGAGATGCTCGACGACCCCTCGGCATGGGAGCAGTCGGAGGAGGCGCGGGAGCTCATGCGGCTCAGCAGCGACCTGTGGGGCGAGGCATACCGCGCCTCCGGCGCGCCGGAGGACGTGGTGGCCACCGCGGTCGCCGGCACCACCTCCTTCTACGTGCCGGAGAAGCCGGAGAACTAGTTCTCACCCGGCCGCCGCCTTCCGTCGGAAGGGCCGCCGCTGTTTCAGACGGGATTGTCGGCGGCGGCCGGTAACCTCCCGCACGTGAGCAAGGCAGCGAAACCGGCGTACCGGTGCGGCGAGTGCGGCTGGACCACGGTCAAATGGGTCGGCAGGTGCGGGGAGTGCCAGGCGTGGGGCACGGTCGAGGAGGCCGGCGCCCGGCAGGGCGTCCACGTGGTCAAGCCGGGCGCGGTCTCCGCCCCCGCCGTCCCGATCGGCCAGGTGAAGGCCGAGGCCGTCAGCTCGCGGACGACCGGAGTCCCCGAGCTCGACCGCGTGCTCGGCGGCGGCCTCGTCCCCGGCGCGGTCGTGCTCCTGGCGGGAGAGCCGGGCATCGGGAAGTCGACGCTGCTGCTGGAGGCCGCCGCCCGCACCGCGCGGGGCGAGACCGTCCTCTACGTAACCGGCGAGGAGTCCGCCGCCCAGGTGCGCATGCGCGCCGACCGCATCGGCGCGATCGAGGACAGGCTCTACCTCGCCGCGGAGACCGACCTGTCGGCCCTGGTGGCGCACGTCGAGAAGGTGCAGCCGACCCTGCTCATCGTCGACTCGGTCCAGACGATCGGCTCCGCCGACGCGACCGGAGTGCCCGGCGGCGTGACCCAGGTCAGGGAGGTCGCCGGCAATCTGGTCCGCCTCGCCAAGGAGCGGGCCATGTCCACGGTGCTCGTCGGCCACGTGACCAAGGACGGCACGATCGCCGGGCCCCGGGTGCTGGAGCACCTGGTGGACGTCGTGCTCCACTTCGAAGGCGACCGCAACTCGCGGCTGCGCCTGGTGCGCGCGGTGAAGAACCGGTTCGGCCCGATCGACGAGGTGGGCTGCTTCGACCTGCACGAGCGCGGCATCACCGGGATCACCGACCCCAGCGGGCTGTTCGTCTCCCGCCATCCCGAGCCGGTGCCGGGCACCTGCGTCACCGTGACCATCGAGGGCACCCGGCCGATCCCGGCCGAGCTGCAGGCCCTGGTCGGCCCGACCGAGGCTCCGCAGCCCCGCCGCACGTCCTCCGGCCTCGACTCCTACCGGGTGGCGATGGTGCTCGCCGTCATGGAGCGGCGGCTCAACGCCAAGATCGGCAAGTGCGACGTCTTCACGGCCACCGTGGGCGGGATCCGCCTGACCGACCCCGCCGTCGACCTCGCGCTGATGCTGTCGGTCGTCAGCGCGGCCGGCGACCAGGCCCTGCCCGCCGGGCTCGTCGCGCTCGGCGAGGTCGGCCTGGCCGGCGAACTGCGGCCCGTGCGGGACGTCCGGCGGCGGCTGGCCGAGGCGGCCAGGCTCGGCTTCACCAGGGCACTGGTGCCCACCGGCTCGCTGGAGGAGGAGGGCCCGCGCCTCGAGGCGTCGGCGAGCCGCGGCCGCCTCGTGGCGCTGCGCTCGCCGACCGGCCGTACGACGCCGTTCGCGCCGGGCTTCGAGGTCACGGAGGTGGAGAACGTGTGGGACGCGCTCAACCTCATGAGATCGGCGAGGTGATCGGCCGTCACACCGGTGAGCACGGCGTCACGCCGGTAAACTCTGTTGCCTGCCCCGTCGGCCGTGGCCTCGCCCCCGCGCCCCCGAGGGGCTTCACAGGGCGTCCGCGGAGCGCCTCGCGGATCTCGGCCGCGACAAGAGATCGGTAGGAAGACGATCTGACGGATAACGACCGGGCGAGCCCACTGGGGTGCATGTGCTGGACAACGACAAGGCGATCGACGACCGCAGAAGGGCCGTGCTCGCCGCGCTCGCCCCGGGGACGGCGCTGCGTGACGGGCTGGAGCGCATCCTGCGCGGCCACACCGGCGGCCTGATCGTCCTCGGGTACGACCGCACGGTCGAGGACATCTGCACCGGCGGGTTCACGCTCGACGTCGAGTTCTCCGCGACCCGCCTGCGCGAGCTGGCCAAGATGGACGGCGCGATCGTGCTCGACACGGCCCACCTCAGGATCGTGCGGGCCGCCGTGCACCTCGTGCCCGACCCGGCCATCCCCACCGACGAGTCCGGCACCCGGCACCGCACCGCGCAGCGGGTGGCCAGGCAGACCTCGCTCCCGGTCATCGCGATCAGCAAGTCGATGCGGATCATCGCGCTCTACCTCGACGGCATCCGCTACGTGCTGGAGGAGTCGGCCGCGATCCTGTCCAAGGCCAACCAGGCCCTGGCGACGCTCGAACGCTACAAGAAGCGGCTCGACGAGGTCTCCGGCAACCTGTCGGCCCTGGAGATCGAGGACCTCGTCACGGTCCGCGACGTGGCCGTCGTCGTCCAGCGCCTGGAGATGGTCCGCCGCATCGCCCGCGAGATCGAGGGATACGTCGTCGAGCTCGGCACCGACGGGCGGCTGCTGTCCCTCCAGCTCGACGAGCTGTTCGCGGGCGTGGAGACCGACCGCGTGCAGATCATCCGCGACTACGCGCCCGCCTCGCTCGGCGCGCGGCCGTACGGGGACGCCGACGCCATGCGGGAGCTGGACGAGCTGTCGTCAGGCGACCTGCTCGACCTGTCGAAGGTGGCCCAGATCCTCGGGCACCACGGCGGCGACGCGCTCGACACGCCGGTGAGCCCACGCGGCTTCCGGCTGCTCACCAAGGTCCCCCGCCTGCCCGGGGCGATCGTCGACCGGCTCGTGAGCCACTTCGGCGGCCTGCAGAAGCTGCTCGCGGCCAGCACCGACGACCTCCAGGCCGTCGGCGGCGTCGGCGAGACCCGGGCGCGCAGCGTCCGCGAGGGCCTGTCCCGGCTCGCCGAGTCGTCCATCCTGGAGCGCTACCTGTAGGTCTCGTCAGCGCAGGTGGAAGACGATCTTCGGGCTCTTCAGCCGGCCCGAGTGGGCGGTCGCGACGTACGTGCCGGGGTCGGCCGGCGACCGCTTGCCGGCGCAGGTGCTCCCCGAACGGTGGCGGTCCCACCGGATCGAGCGGACATAGGGGATGCCGCGCTCCAGCAACTGCCTGTCCACGCCGTCGCCCGCCACGCAGTCGGCCGTCGACCACACGCGCTCGCCGCCCGACAGCACCCGCATCTCCAGCGTGCGCGGCCCGACGTCCACCGTGCACTCGACCTTGCCCGTGCTCACGACCGTAAGCAGGAAGGTCGGCGTGACATCCTTGCCGTACACGTCCTGACCGGACTGCAGCGCGAGCACGAGGTCCTTCTCGTCGCAGGGGTCGCCGGGGCGCCGCGGCTTGCCGGGCGAGGGCGAGACGCCCGCCGAGGCGGACGGCGACGGCTGCCCCGGAACGGCGCCGGAGACGGCCGGCGTCTTCGGAGCCAGCCCGGCGGGCAGCGAGACGACCAGCCGGTCGGAGGGCGTCGTTTTGACGGCGGCGGCGGTCTCGTCCGGCCGCCCGGAGGCGCTGCTGCACGCCCATGCCACGACCGCCACCACGACGAGCATCCCCGTGAGCACCGACACCCGGCGGCGCCAGTAGACGTCCGCCCCCTCGACGCCCATGTCACCACGGAAAGTGTCCGGATCCATACGCACAGTATGGAGAGCCCTGGCGGGTCAGAGGGATCGCCTCGCTGAACCTTGTCCTTTCCCAGATCGCAGCCTCGCCGGGTCTTTGCGCAATCGGGTGCCGTACGCTCCGCGGCGCGCCCCTCCGGCTCGCTGGGTACAGTCGGGGCGTGTCCGCCTCCCTGCGTGAGCCCATCCTCGACTGGTACGCCGAGCACAACCGCGATCTGCCCTGGCGGCGTCCCGACGCGACCCCCTGGGGCATCCTGGTGAGCGAGATCATGCTCCAGCAGACGCCCGTCGCCCGGGTGCTGCCCGTCTGGACGGAGTGGATGGAGCGCTGGCCCACTCCCGAGGCGCTCGCGAAGGAGTCCCCCGGCGAGGCCGTACGCCACTGGGGGCGACTCGGCTATCCGCGCAGGGCGCTCAACCTCCACGCGTGCGCCCGGGCCATCACGGCCGACCATGACGGCCGCGTGCCGTCCACGTACGACGAGCTGCGGGCCCTGCCCGGGATCGGCGACTACACGGCGGCGGCCGTGGCCAGCTTCGCGTACGGCGGCAGCCACGCGGTGCTCGACACCAACGTGCGGCGGGTGCTGGCCAGAGCGGTGCGCGGCGAGGAGTACCCGCCGAAGGCGCCCACGGCGGCAGAGCGGAGGCTCGCGGAGTCGCTGGTGCCCCCGGTGGGCGCGCCCCGCTGGGCCGTGGCCGTGATGGAGCTGGGCGCACTGGTGTGCACGGCCAGGGCGCCTCGCTGCGAGCGCTGCCCGGTCACCGCGCAGTGCGCGTGGCGGCTGGCCGGGCGTCCGGCCCACGACGGCCCGGCACGGCAGGGCCAGACGTACGCGGGGACCGACCGGCAGTGCCGCGGACGCCTGCTCGCCGTGCTCCGTGAGGCGCACGGGCCGGTCCCCAAGGAGGCGCTGGACGCCGTCTGGGCCGACCACGTGCAGCGCGAGCGCGCACTGGACGGCCTCCTGGACGACGGCCTGGCCGAGGTCCTCCCCGACGGCACCTACCAGCTGCCCTCCTGACCCCGGCCGCCCGGAAGGCAGAGCACGGCGTCCTGCTCGGCGCTCCGGAGGAGCCGCCTGCCGACCGAAAGTGATCACCACCCCGTCGCGTCACGGCGTACCGGCCACCGCGAGAGAAGCCGGCGGGAATGAGGGTGACCGGCCGGACAGTGCTTGTGTGTGGACATGTCACTGCGCGCCCGGATACGTGACGGGGATGCCGAGGCGTTCGAGGCGCTCTTCGAGGAGATGGAACGGCCGGTGTTCAGCCACGCCTTCCGGTTGACCGGGAACTGGTCGGCCGCCGAGGACGTGCTGTCGCTGACCTTTCTCGAGGCATGGCGGCTGCGGCACCGGATCGACGCCGACGGTGGGTCCCTGCGGCCATGGGTGCTCGGGATCGCGACCAACGTGGCGCGGAATCTGCGCCGGGCGGCGAGGCGGTACGACGACGCGCTGGCCAGGATGCCCAGAAGCAACCCCGTCCCCGACTTCAGCGACGAGATCATCGGCCGTATCGACGCCGTCGAGCAGTTGGCCGCGATCCAGCAGGCATACGGCTCGCTGCGCCGCCAGGAGCAGGAGGTGTTCGCGCTCTGCGTGTGGTCGGGGCTCGACCACGCCGAGGCGGCCCAGGCGCTGGGCGTCGCGGTCGGGACGGTCAGATCCCGCCTGTCCAGGGCCCGCAAGAAGCTGGAGAAACTCGCCGCGGAACGGCAACAGGCCTCCGGGTGGCGACAGGTAAAGGGTGACCACGACAGCGTGGTCCGGTCCGCAAGGGAGGAGAACCGATGAACGAGGGCGAGCGCGAGGCACTGGCCGGGTTGCTGCCGTTCGAGGCGGAACCGCGACTCCCGAACGGCCGGCGTCGCCTACTCAAGGAGTTCGTCATGTCGGAAATCCGTAGGTCGGCCGGGCGCCCACAGCGGCGCTCGCCGCGCCCCGCCCTCTTGGCCTCCGCGCTGGCCCTTGGGGTCGCGGCGGCTGTGGGCGTCCCCGCGCTTCTTGGCGGAGGGACACCCGCGTACGCCGTGTCGAGGAACGCCGACGGGACGCTCACGATCACCATCAATCAGGCGAAGGACCCCGAGCCGCTGGAGGCCACGCTCCGCGGCATGGGGGTGAACGCGGTCGTCGACTACATCCCCATAGGGAAGCGATGCTCGCCTCAACCCCGCAGCACGAGCTTCCTCTCTCGCCAGGAGGCACAGCACCCTGCCGACGGTAAGCCGCTCCTGATCTGGCCGCCCGACGAGCCGGTGTTCCGCATCGACCCGGCCGCGGTCAAGCCCGGGCAGACGGCGGTGCTGGAGTTCAGCGTCTCCGCCGACGGAAGGACCGCCGGCATCTGGGCGAACATCTCCAACGGGCCCGTCGCACCCTGCACACTCGCGGACAGCGACGAGGCGCCGCTCGGCCCCCCATCCGGCTGGGACGACTGACCATCTGAGCGGGCGCCGGGCGGCAGTCGAAGATGGCCTACCCGGCGCCCCCCGCGTCGGACGCCACGCCTGTCAGGCGGCGAGCTTGAGGCCGAGCGCGGTGAGGTTGCGGCGGGTCCAGTCGAGCTCGTCGGCGAGCTTCGCCACCAGCGCGGCCGGCCCCTTCGTCTTGGGGGAGGTCAGGTCGTGGGCCTCCACCTCGACGTGCGCGGTGCCGTTCACCGCCCCGGACAGGATCGCGGTGAGCGTGTCGGCGATCACCGGCTGGGTGCTGGGGATCTCCTGGCTGTGGTTGTGCACGTGGCTGAGCTTGACCACGGGAGCCCCGGCGAGGGCCAGCCCGCGCAGCGCCGCGTCGGGCTCCTCGGCGCCGCAGGACAGGTGGCAGGCGTCCAGGCAGACGCCGAGGTGATCGGAGTCGATGTCGCAGACCCGCTCGAGGGCCTGCTCGGTGGTCTCCAGCACACAGCCGGGCCAGGGCTCGAAGCCGACCCGGACCGTCTTGCCGGTGACGCTGTAGAGGCCGCGCAGCTCACGCGACAGCCGTTCGAGCCGGCGGGAGGCGATGGCGTGCAGGTCGGCGGGCCAGTCGCGGCGCCAGCCGATCGGGATCGTGGAGATGCTTCCCGACTGCACGTCATCCGGCAGCAGGAACGCGAGGATCTTCGCCAGCGCCATGGTGTAGCGGTAACGCTCGGGCTTGGCCCAGTCGGGTCCGGGAACCTCCTGGTTGCGCCCGCCCGTGCCGTTCAGGCTGACGCACTCCAGGCCGCGCTCCTCCAGCGACCGGCGCAGTCGTACGAGCTCGATGCGATCGGCGACAAGGTGGTCCGCCACGGCGGGGGCGAGCCACAGGCCGATGCCCAGCCGGTCGACTCCCAGCTTCCTGCGCACCGGCACGGCGTAGCGCGTGAGGTGGGCGATCAGGTTCTCCAGATCCTCGGCGGGATGTACGCCCGCGTTGTAGGCCAGGTGAACCAGCGTCCCGTCGTCGTGCAACAGGCGCATCAGGTGCCTCCAAGGCTTGTGCACTTCCGGACCGCCATTTCGCCCACAGGGCGTGTCCCGATCGCATGGGACTCCGGTCCTCCTACCGCCGGGATCTCTCCCGGGCGGACCGAGCTTCCCCCGTGCGCCCGGTCCTACGCGTCCGCCCCGCAGCGGATTGTCCGGTACGCCGCAGGGATGACATACCGTCCGCCCGCGCTCATGGCATACCGCGAGCGGACTCTACAAAGTGTAGTACTACGTCCGGTGGTGTGATACCGGTTCTCGCCTTTTCGGCCCGAAGGTGATCGCACCGTGACCGAGGTGCGGCGGAAAACGCCGAGGGGCGCCCCTCGCGGAGCGCCCCTCGGGTGGAACGGGTTATCGCAGGCGGATCAGCGCTGAACCGCCTCGGCGATGGAGGCCGCCGAGTCCGGGACCGCCGGGCTCTTCGCCTCACCGGTGAAGACGAACTTCGCGGCGTCGCCTTCGCCCTCGATGTCGATCTTGACGACCTGGCCCGGCCGCAGCTCGCCGTAGAGGATCTTCTCCGACAGCGTGTCCTCCAGCTCGCGCTGGATCGTGCGCCGCAGCGGACGGGCGCCCATCACCGGGTCGTACCCGCGGTCGGCCAGCAGCTGCTTGGCGGCCGGGGTCAGCTCCAGGCCCATGTCGCGGTCCTTCAGACGCTCGGCCACCTGGGCGAGCATCAGGTCCACGATCTGGATGATCTCCTTGGGCGTCAGCTGGTGGAAGACCACGATGTCGTCGACGCGGTTGAGGAACTCGGGCCGGAAGTGCTGCTTGAGCTCCTCCTGCACCTTGGCCTTCATCCGGTCGTAGTTCGACTCGGTGTCGTTGGAGCGGGCGAACCCGACCCCGATGCCCTTGGAGATGTCGCGGGTGCCGAGGTTGGTCGTCATGATGATGACGGTGTTCTTGAAGTCCACCACCCGGCCCTGGGCGTCGGTCAGCCGGCCGTCCTCCAGGATCTGCAGCAGCGAGTTGAAGATGTCGGGGTGGGCCTTCTCGATCTCGTCGAACAGGACCACCGAGAACGGCTTGCGCCGCACCTTCTCGGTCAGCTGGCCGCCCTCTTCGTACCCGACGTAGCCGGGCGGGGAGCCGAACAGCCGCGAGACGGTGTGCTTCTCCATGAACTCCGACATGTCGAGCATGATCAGCGCGTCTTCGTCCCCGAACAGGAACTCCGCCAGCGCCTTGGACAGCTCGGTCTTACCCACACCTGACGGGCCGGCGAAGATGAACGACCCACCCGGACGGCGCGGGTCCTTCAACCCGGCACGGGTGCGGCGGATCGACCGGGACAGCCCCTTGATCGCGTCGTCCTGACCGATGATCCGCTTGTGCAGCTCGTCTTCCATCCGCAGCAGCCGCTGGGACTCCTCCTCGGTCAGCTTGAACACCGGGATGCCGGTGGCGGTGGCCAAGACCTCGGCGATCAGCTCCTCGGTCACCTCGGC